>NZ_JBCPSP010000014.1:0-114254 GCF_051129895.1 Pseudomonas sp. Je.1.5.c | reverse complement strand
GGCGCTTTGGTGGAAGGGGTGGGGCGATGTCTCCCACGGTCTGTACTGCTGCGAACAGTCAGAATCGGGCATTTAGTCCCACCACCCCTTCAAGTCTAACCATACAAGCGGGCTTGCCCCGCGATGAGCGCAACGCTATAGTCAAACCCATTCACCTCACCCAAGAGCCTGTGCATGTCCGCCATCCCTGTCAGCAACGCCTTTGCCATCGCGCCTGTCGCGGGCATGGTCGTGCGTGGTAGCCAGCAGCCGGTCATGCTCAGTCACTACCCACCACCACCTGTCAGTGGCGTTGCCGGGGGCGTAGTAACCGCGCCTCCTTGCGTGGTCGTGCTGGGCTGATCGGCGTCTTGCCGAACCCTCCCGCACCCGCAAGCTACTGAACACGGTCGGCACCTTCGCTCGCTGAAGCACACGCCCGCCGTTTGGCTTATTTGCCTGCATACAGGTGGCATATGTTCGTCTTCAATAAAGCATCCGTGGCCTCGGCGGCCACTACCAGCCTGTTCGTCCTGCTGTGGAGCAGCGGGGCGATCGTCTCCAAACTCGGCCTGGCGCATGCCAGCCCGTTCGCGTTTCTCTTGTTGCGCTCAGCCTTGGCGCTGTGTGGCTTGTTGCTGATCGGGCCGCTGCTGGGCCTGCGCTGGCCGCGTTCACTGCGGGCCATCCTGCAGGCCCTGGGCACCGGTTGCGTGTTGCTCGGCGCCTACCAGATCTTCTACCTGCTGGCGTTGAGTACCCATGTCACCCCAGGGGTGATGGCCACGGTGATGGGCGTGCAACCGATCCTCACCGTGGTGCTGATGGAGCGTCAGCGCTCCTGGAGCCGCTTGTTCGGCCTGGGCTTGGGCTTGGCCGGGTTGATCATGGTGGTCTACCAGGGCATCAACCTGGGCGGGGTGTCCCTGGTCGGGATGCTGTTCGCCTTGCTGGCGCTGGCGAGCATGACCTTTGGCTCGATCCTGCAAAAGCGCATCACTGACAACCCCATGGGCACCTTGCCGTTGCAGTACCTGGCCGGGGTTGTTTTGTGCGCGTTGTTCGCGCCGTTGCAAACCCTGGAGGTGGATTTCAACACAGGCTTCATCGGTGCGTTGTTGTGGATGAGCCTGGTGGTCTCGCTGCTGGCGACGCTGTTGCTCTACCGGCTGATCGCCCGGGGCAACCTGGTCAATGTCACAAGCCTGTTCTACCTGGTGCCGGCTGTGACTGCGGTGATGGACTTGCTGATCTTCGGTAACCGCCTGGCGCCGCTGAGCTTGCTGGGGATGGGGCTGATCGTGATCGGCTTGCTGTTCGTGTTCAGGAAGCCTGCGACGCGCCTGGCACAGGCCAGTCGAGAAGCGTAAGGGTTGGCCAGGCCATCGGCAGACGATGGCCTGGTATCACAGAAACTCTGCGGGGATGGTGTGGCGCAACACGCCTTCCTCGAACTCCAGGGTACCGGCTTCGCGCTGGGTCAACAGGTAGTAGAGCAGGGTATCGAGCGACAGGCTTGGGGGCACGTGCACGGCGAGCATCTTCACGGCTTGCTCGACTTCGCTGGGGCAGCCGAAATCGCTTAAGGCCGCGCGGACCTGTTCAAACGCGCCTGGCGCCTTGACCACTATCCGAAAGACCGATGCACCGCCATTGCCGTGCAGGGCGGCAAACCAGGTTTGCTCACCCTCGTCGGTGACGCTGATGGTGTCGCCGGGTGCAATGCCGTAGGTATAAAACGGGATGCTGTCGATCAGGTAGCCGGCGTCGACCTGTTTGGCCCACAGGCCCTCGACCGAGGCGGGTGGGTAGCCTTGGGCGTCCTGCTCCAGGCGAAACAGGATTTTCTTGAAATGGGGCTGGGGTTGGACGGTCATGGTTGGGGCTGCAGGGGTGGACTGCTGGACATCGTACGGCGGATTGGCCAGGGTGTCTGTAGCGACGTCATCGCGGGGCAAGCCCGCTCCCATGCAGAACCACCAGGTAGAGTTCTGCATGGGAGCGGGCTTGCCCCGCGATAGCGACTTAGAAGTAGTAGCCGATGTTGATGTTGGTCCGGTAGTACCAGTCATTGCTGCCGACGGAACTGGTACTGGTCCAGCCGGTGCCATTTTCCGCCCCGCCAAATGGGTTGGCGTTGCGCGCCCAGGTCAGGTCGATCCAGGCCATGATCGGCATCGCCAGGAACTGCGCCCCGACCGTGAACATCTGCGAATCATCCCAGCCGCTTTTGTCTTTCATCATCCGGCTGTAGTCGGTGTACAGCTTGATCTTCTTCAGCTGGCCAAGCCTTGGCGTGTACACGTCATAACCCAGGTTGACCGCGGCAATGGTTGCTTTCGAGGCGATCAGGTAGGCCGGCGTCAGGCCGTTGCCGCCCATCAGCACCGCATCGTCGCTGACCCCTGCGGGGTTGCTCGGGTCATACTCATAGCGAATCGCCTGGCCGGTCACGGTCCAGGGGCCATGATTGAACAGGGCGTGCACACCGCCTGCCCAATAGTCGCCATCATCGTCAGTGGTGGCGTTGTACAGCTGGGCGGCGGCCAGCGAGGCGCCGATCTCGGTCTTCCAGCCCTCGCCGGTGAAGGTTCGGGCAACGCGGGCGTTGAGCTGGTTGCGCTTTTCGTTGTCCTGGCGCGACTGGGTGAAGGGCACGGCGTTGTCGTTGAGGTCGGCATAGCGGCCGACCTCCGGCGAGTAGCGCAGGCTGGAGGGCAGCATGCGGGGGAAATAGCCCAGTTGCAGGTCCCAGTCCTGATCCTTGTAGCTGTACTTCAGGCCCGTACCAGCGCTGACCCCGTAACCCATGAAGAACGGGATGTGGTAGCTCCAGCCAAACTGTGGGTAGGGCTCAAGGCCGAACGGCTTGAACGGTGCACCGAGTTGCAGGTTGGACTGGGGGTTGAAGCGATAGCCAATGTAGCCACGGTCGATGGAACGCTTGCCGTCGTCCTGGAACCAGTAGCCGACATCGCTGAACAGCTGCCGGTGGCTGGCCTGGACATCCAGGCGGAAAGTGTCGAACAGGAACCGACCGTTGTTCTCGGTGGTGTCCCAGTGCTCGTCGCGGTAGTTGATACGCAGGGCGCCGCCGATATCCAGGCTGCTTTGGCCGTCATCGCTGCGCCAGGCGATATGCGGGAATGGCTTTTTTACCGCTGGCGGTTGGTCGGGGGCAGCTGGGCCGGGTTCGGAGGCGAAGCTGGCACAACTGCTGACGATCAGACCGAGGCTTATCACATATCTGTTCATACCATGCCCTGCAAGGTTGGGGCGTTTCTGCGGGCAAAACGGGGGCGTCATCCACAGTGGGATGTGTGCGAGGCAACCTGTTTTTACCGGCGGATAACGGGTGGAGTTGGTTTTATTGTTTTAGGGGCGATACGGTGTTTCAAGTGTGAATGCCTAAGGGCTAGAGCAGGTTTTGTGCCAGTGTTTTTAATTAATTAAATTATCAGTTAAAACAATTATTTATATTTGAAACGCGGCAATTTGTATCGCCCTCGAAACAGCACCTGAAAGCAGTTACGTAAATGCCCAGAGATTGCGCATAAGTGCACGATGCGTGGCCTCATCGCGGGGCAAGCCCGCTCCCACGAAACCCGGTGCTGGCTTGCCCCGCGATGAGGCCCGTTCATCGGGCCAAAAAAAACCGGCCACCAAGGGCCGGTCAACTGCGCGTGCGAGCAATGGGGTCAGTTCACAGATCAAGCACCAGGCGGCGACTCTTGCACCCGGAAACACACACCATCATCGAGCCATTGGCCGCTCGCTCGGCCTTGGTCAGCACGCCATCGCGATGATCGATATCACCTTCCAGCACGCGTGTCTCGCAAGACCCGCACACCCCTTCACGGCAGCTGTACTCGATATCGCAACCGGCCTCGAGCAACACATCGAGCAGGTTCAACCCTGGCTCGATATGCAGCGTCTTGCCCGACTTGCTCAGCTCGACGCTGTAGCTGTCCTGGGCATCCTCCGCTGGCGGTAACTCGGCGGCAGTGAACCGCTCGATGTGCGCATGCGCATAGCCCAAGTTCTCACAGGCGCTCTCGAACGCATCGAGCATCGGCGTCGGCCCGCAGCAATAGAAGTGGGTGTCTGCCGGGCGCCCGGCCAGATACCCGGGCAGATCCGGCAAGGCATCTTTTTCATCGTTGAAGTGATAGATCACCTTGGCCCCGAGCTCGGCGATCTGTTCCAGCAACGCTGCCTCGCGACGCGAGCGGGCGCAGTAGATCAGCTCGGCCGAGCGACCCAGCGCCAGCAACTGGCGGAACATGCAGTAGATCGGCGTGATGCCGATGCCGCCGGCCACCAGCACGCTGTGGCTGGCGCGGCTGTCGAGGGCGAAGTTGTTGCGCGGCTGGGAGATCTTCAGCTCTGTGCCCACGCGCAGTTGCTCGTGGACAAAGCGCGAGCCGCCGCGGCTGTTGCGATCGCGCAGGATGCCGACCACATAACGGCCTTGGTCGCTCGGCGAGTTGAGCAGCGAGTAGCTGCGCACCAAGCCGTTGGGCAAATGCAGGTCGATGTGCGAGCCGGCCTCGAACGGCGCGAACACGGTATCGCCCCAGGGACGCAGCTCGACGCTGATGATCCCTTCGGCTTCATGGCGCAGGGTGTGCACCAACGCGCTGATGGTGGAGGAGTTGGACATCGGTCACCTCAGGTTCAATAGCTCAAGGCAGTTGCTTTGCGTCGATCAGGGCCAGTTGTTCTTTGGCCTTGCCTTTGAGGTAGCGGCGCAGGCGCACTACGCCCAGGTCATGCTGGTAGAGGTTCTCGCGCTGGTTGGCGTCGAACTCCATGAACTCCAGCAGCACCCGGTCCTGCTCCAGCACCGCCCAGTGGCGCGCTTCCAGGCGGTTCTTGTAGAGGAAGCGCCAGGTGTCGCGCTGCCAGCCGCTCAGCGGCCGCGCGCGCCAGTGGAATACCGCCGACAGGGCGCGGCTGCTTGGGGTGTAGCTGCCGATGATGGTGAAGTTGCCGCCTGGGCCGCCGGTCTTCGGGTAGGGGATTTCCAGGCGCAGCCAATGGCAGCCGTTGTCGAGGAACTCAGTCCAGTCGAAGTTGACGCCGCGCTGGCCTTCTTTTTCGAAGAAGAAGCCCTGCTCGGTGTCGCGGGTGACGAACTTGGCGGTGGCTTCGCCCTCGCTCATCGAGTGCGACATCTTGTGCAGGTAGGTGCCGTGCATCGGGTCCATGACGTTGTCGAGCACGTAGCGGTAGTCGCCTTTCCACTCGGTGTAGCAAAGGAAGCTGCTCCACTCGGGCGAAATCAGCTGCTCGGGCAGCACCAGCTCGGGAGGCATCTCCAGGTGCGGGTCGGTGGCGTTGAACAAAAAGATTGCGCCTGCCGCTTCGCGGGTATGGAACATCCGCGTCGGTCGGCTGCCTTCGAGCTTGCAGCCAGGGCTGCCGGGCACCTTGGTCACGGTGCCGTCGCAGCGCACTTCGACGCCGTGGTACGGGCACTGCAGGCGATCGCCCAGCACCGGCCCTTGCGACAGCGGCGCGCCGCGGTGCGGGCAGTGGTCTTCCAGGGCATGGACGCTGCCGTCGTTATCGCGCCACAGGGCGATCTTGTAGCCCAGGCGGCGAATCGACACCGGTTTATCGCTCAGCAGATCCGACGGCAGGACCGGGAACCAAAGGTCTTTCAGGCCATTGGCCAGGTGTTGTTCAACAGGGTCGACGGTTACGTGCATATTCATTTTGTTTTACCTCCGGTGGGTCATGCGCCCAGCCGCGCCATCAGGGTTTGGTAGGCCTCTGCAGTCCACTCGCCGCTGGTCAGCGGGCAGGGCGGGCCGGCCAGGTTGAGGTGGGCGAGCAAGTCGCCCAGCTCGCTCACGCCATTGCCGAAGGCGCGTTCGATGGAGTCGCCGAGCAGGTCTTCGAACGGCGTGTTGGGGCGTTTGCGCGCCTGGTGCGGTTGCAGGTAAACCTCGGGTGTGCTCATGGGATCGACCTCAGTTGTTCTTGGGCTTGTCGGTGAGGAATTTGCCTTGTGGCGCCTCGACGTGTTGCTGGCGCCGGGTGTTGCCATCGATGCCGCCGGCAATCGCCCACTCGGCGAACACGGTCGGGCCGGGTTCGAATTCGCGTGGTTGCCATTCGCCGGTCAGTTGGTCTTCATCGGCGTAGTACTCGACCAGGGCGCCGGCTGGGTTCTTGAAGTACCAGAAGAACGCCGACGACACCGGGTGGCGGCCCGGGCCGATTTCAGTGGCCCAGCCGCAGCGCGAGATGTGCATGCCGCCGCCGAACACTTCATGCAGGTCGCGCACGGTGAAGGCGACGTGATTGAGCCCGGCGCGGGGCGCTGGCAACTGCAGCATGAACAGGTCGTGGTGACCGCCTTCCTCGGCGGTGCGCAGGAAGGCGCCGCGGTTGGGGTAGCGGTCCGAGGCCTGGAAGCCGAAGCGCTCGTGGTAGAAGGCCTCGCAGGCGTTGACGTCCTTGACGAAGAACACCACATGGCCCACTTCGATGGGAGTGGCACGTTCGTAGACTGGCGCCGGCTTGTTGATCCGGCCTTTGCTCTGCCAGGTGTTGTGGCCGCTGCATTCGATGTCCAGCGCGCGCTTGCGGGTGACCTGCAGGCGGATCGCCAGGCCGTTGGGGTCGGTGCAGCCAATGCGCCCGTCACCTTCGACAAAGCCTGGGTCGTTGGCAATACGCTGGCTGTACAGCTGCAGATCGGCCTGGCTGGCCACGCCCCAGACCACTTCGCGCACGGTCGAACCGGGCTCGATGGCCGGCGGCAGGCCGGGTTTGTCGATGGCCGCCAGCACCACCCGGCAGCCATTGAGGGTTTCGAAGATCACCTGGTCGGGTTGCTCGCTGACCTTGCTCAGGCCCCAGTCGGCGAAGAACCGCACGCAGCTGTCGAGGTCTTCCACACCATAGGTGACTTCGTCGATGCCCAGTACGCTCATTGCCCTGCCTCCACGCCGGCCCAGGCCAGCGGCTGTTGGTTCATGCCCCAGTAGAGGCTTTTCTGTTCCATGTATTGCAGGATGCCCAGACGGCCTTTTTCACGGCCCAGGCCGCTGTCGCGCCAGCCGCCGAACGGGGTCGAGATGGAGAACTGCTTGTAGGTGTTGATCCACACCGTGCCGGCCTGCAACTTGCGCCCCAGGGCCCAGGCGCGCTTGTAGTCGCGGCTCCAGATGCCAGCGGCGAGGGCATACAGGCTGTCGTTGGCCTGCTCGATCAATTGCTCTTCGCTGTCGAAGGGCAGGGCCACCAGCACCGGGCCGAAGATTTCTTCCTGGCACACCTGCTGGTGATTGCCCAGGCCTTCGAGAATGGTCGGCGGGTAGAAGTAGCCCTGGTCGAACACGCCGCCGCTGGGGCGCTCGCCGCCCAGGCGCAGGCGGCCACCTTCGGCCAGGCCCAGGGCCACGTAGCGCTCCACCGACTCGCGGTGAGCGGCGCTGATCAGCGGGCCCATCTGCGTGCGCTCATCGGCCGGATCACCCAGGCGCAGTTGTGCGGCGGCAGCGCTCAGGCGAGTCATGAAAGGCTCGTACAGGGCGCGGGCGACGAACAGCCGGGAGCCGGCAATGCACGCCTCGCCCGAGGAGCTGAAAATGCCATACAGCACCCCGGCCACGGCGTGGTCGAGGTCGGCGTCGTCAAGGACGATGGTCGGCGACTTGCCGCCCAGTTCCAGCGACACCGGCATCATTTTGTCGGCGGCGATATGGGCGATGTGCTTGCCGGTGCGGGTGCCGCCGGTGAACGACACACGCTTGACCAGCGGGTGGCGGGTGAGGGCATCGCCGAGCAGCGAACCTTTGCCCGGTAGCACGCTGATCAGCCCCTTGGGCAGGCCGGCGTCCTCGCAGATCTGGGCCAGTTGCAGGGCCAGCAGCGGGGTGATCTCCGCCGGTTTGATCACCACCGCATTGCCGCCGGCCAGGGCCGGGGCGACCTTCTGCGCTTCGCTGGCAATGGGCGAGTTCCACGGCGTGATCGCCGCAACCACGCCCATCGGCTCGTAGACGCTCATGCTGAGGAAGTCGCCGCGCGAGGGGGTGATGGTTTCTTCCAGGGTTTCGCACGCTGCGGCGAAGAACTGGAAGGTGCCGGCGGCACTGGCGACCAGGGCGCGGGTTTCGTTGATCGGCTTGCCGTTGTCCTGGCGTTGCAGCTGGGCCAGTTCTTCGGCGCGTTGGCGAATCAGCTCGGCGATGCGGTACAGCACGGCGGCGCGTTCGTGCGGTTTGCGCTGAGCCCAGCCGCTGTGCACGAAGGCCTGGTGCGCACCCTGCACAGCGGCCTCGACATCGTCCAGGCTGGCGGCATTGAGCCAGGCCACCGGCTCGCCGGTGGCCGGATAGCAGCTGGCGTAGCGCTCACCAGCGCCCAGGCGCCAGGTGCCGGCGATGCAGATGGGTAAGGTCTGTTCCAGTGTCATTGGCAGTCCCCTAGATGGAAATGGCATGGGCGTGGTTGCCAAGGGCGCGAACCACGCTGTAGACGGTCAGCGCCGAAGTCTTCGGGTTGGCCGGCAGCGGCTTGCCGCGCAGGCTCATCTCGAAGCGGCCGAAGGCGCCACGGGCTTGAAACTGATGGACGTTGTCCTCGCTCAGCGGGTCGGCGATCAGCGTCACCCGTGTGCGGTCCAGGCCCAGGCCTGCCAGCGACAGGGTGGCGGCGACGTTGGCGTTCTTCGGGTACCGCCGCGCCGCTTCACGGGCGCTGCCTTCGAAGATCACGGTCGGCTCGCTAAGGCTGTCCAGCTCGCACAGCTGCTCGGCCGGAGTGTTCTTCCAGGCCCGCGCAGGCTTGCGCCCTACGTAGTCGACCGAGTCCAGGCCCCCGACCTTGGCGGCCGACAGCGCATCGATGCCGCCGATTGCCCCCGGTAGCAGCTCGATGCGGGTGTTGCCGCGCGCCGCTGCCGCTTCCAGGCGTTCGACCAGGCCGACCTCGGACAGCGCACCGACCGAGACGATCAGGCAGGCGATGCCGCGCTCCAGGGCCGGCAGCACGTGTTCTTCGATGGCCTTGTGGCCGGCGCACTCGACCAGCAGGTCGGGGCGCGCATCGGCCGGCAGCGCGGTGAGCACCTGGGGCGGCTGGCGGAAACGGGCCAGGCGCTGGCGCACCAGTTCTGCCGAACCTGCCGAGGCGATCACCGCGTCGACGCACAGCTGCGGGTCTTGCTCCAGCAGTTCGAGTACGCCGACGCCAATCGCGCCACAGCCGATCATGGTGATATGCAACATGACAGCCTCCTCAGGCGGTGGCCTTCTGCGCCTTGGTTTCGCTGTTGGGCGGGCCTGCGAACTGGGTGGCGAAGCCGCCGACGCTGAGCATGTCGACCTCTAGCAGGAACGGGCCTTGTTCGCCAAGGGCGCCATCGAGCACGCTGCCGAAATCCTTCAGGTCGCTGACCAGGCCATGGCGCAGGCCGAGCGATTCGGCCAGCTTGCTGTAGTCCGGGGTGTGCAGTTCGACGTAGGCGTGGCGGGCGCCATAGATGGCGTCCTGGATGTTGCGGATGACGCCGTAGCGCTGGTCGTTCATCAGCAGGATGACCACGTTGGCCTTTTCCTGGACCAGGGTCGCCAGCTCGCCGAGGTTGAGGATGAAGCCGCCATCGCCAGCCAGGACGAATACCTTGCGCCCCGGCGCGGTTTCCGCTGCCGCTACCGCCGCGCCAATGCCCATCGCCAGGCCTTGGCCGATACCGCCGCCCAGGGCGTGTACGCCAGACAGCGGGTGATACAGGTTGAGCAGGCGGTTGCCCCAGATGCTGTTGGACAGGGTCACATCGCGCACCCAGGTGAAGTTGCGCCCGGTCTGCGCCTGCAACTGCTCGACCATCGCCGAGTACGGGCCAAGGTCGGCGACCAGTTGCTTGCGCGCTTGCTCGCGCACGGCCTTGAGTTCAGCGAGGAAGTTGGGGTCGATGTTCAGTCGCCCTTGCAAGCGGTCGGCCAGGCCATCCAGGGCCAGCGCCGCATCGCCGCAGATGAACAGGTCGCTGGGGTAGCTGCGGCCTTCGATGGCCGGGTTGACGTCGATGCGCAGGGTGGTGCGCGGCAGTTTCAGGGCGTACTTGAAGGTTTCGTTGCTGCGCAGGCGCGAACCGGCCACCACCAGCGCATCGCAGGTCTGCATGAAGCCTTCGACCAGCTTGTTCTGGGAGAACGCGCCCAGGCAGCGCTCATCGTCTTCGTTGACCACGCCACGGCCCTGGGTCGAGGTGATCACGCCGACGCCCATGTCCAGCAGGCGCTTGACCTGCGCGCCGGCATGGCGCGCGCCGCCGCCCAGCCAAAGCAGCGGGCGGGTGGCGCTGGCTAGGCGTTCGGTGACCAGGTCGAGCGCTTCTGCGGCAGGTGCGGCGACCGGGATCGGCAGCGGCGAGAGGTCGCTGGGCATGGGGATGTAGGTCGACTGGATGTCGATCGGGATCTCCACGCTGACCGGGCCGGTCGGCGCGGTCAGGGCCGTCTGCACGGCCAGCTTCAGGGTACTCAGGGCGGTCTCGACACTGCGTACGCGGAATGCCGCCTTGGACACCGCCTTGAGCATGGTCAGTTGATCACGCGCTTCGTGGATGTAGGCCAGCTCCTGGTCCAGGTACGGCGTTTCGATCTGCCCGGTGATGTGCAGCAGCGGGGTGCCGGCGGTCAGCGCTTCGACCATCGCCCCGGCGGCGTTGCCGGCGGCGGTGCCGGTGGAGGTCAGGCACACGCCCAGGCCGCCGCTGCTGCGCGCATAGGCATCGGCCATGTTGGTCGCCCCGGCTTCGCCGCGGGCCATGACGAAGCGGATGTTGCCGCGTACGGCGAAGGCATCGAGGATCGGCATGTTGTGGATCGAGATCACGCCGAAGGCCGCCTTGACCTCGCATTGCTCAAGGAACGCAGTGATGACGGCACCGACGGTGACAGTGTTTTCGTTACGCATGGCGGGACAGGCCTCCGGATACATCGATATGACTGCCAGTGGTGTAGGCCGACAGCGGTGAGGCGAGGAACAGGATCGCCTGCGCCGCTTCTTTCGGCAGGCCCAGGCGGCCCAGGGGAATGTGTTTGCGTTGGGCGAGCTGCTGGGTCCATTGCGACCAGTCCAGTTCGCGCTCCTCGCGGGCTTCGAAGCGGCGGCGCCATTGGCCGGATTCGACCAGGCCGATAAGAATGCCGTTGACCCGGATGTCGTGTTCGGCGAACTCGTACGCCATCGAGCGCACCAGGTTCTTCAGCCCGGCACGCGCCGCGGAAGTGGCGACCATGTGCGGCTCGGGCTGGCTGGCCAGCAGCGAGTTGACGCAGACGACCGAGGCATTCGGCTGGCCCTGCAACTGAGCCATGAAAGCGCGCACCGGGTTGATCACCGAGAAGAATTTAAGCTGCAGTTCCTCGTTCCAGGCCTCGTCGCTGGTGTCGGCAAAGGTCGACACGCGGCCTTGCCCGGCGTTGTTGACCAGCACCTGGGCCGGGCCGAGCGCGGCCAGGCTGGCGGCGGCGAAAGCCCGCACGGATTGGGCGTCGAGTACGTCGCACACCTGGGCCAGCAGTTGCGCCTGGGGGAAGCGCTGGCGCAGGCGCGCTTCGGCGCTGTGCAGGCGGTCTTGATTGCGGCCGCAGAAGGCCACCCGCGCGCCGGCTTCGAGCAGCAGTTCGACGCAGGCGTAGCCGATGCCGGACGAGCCGCCGGTGACGATCGCCGTGCGCTCATGAAGTTGGTAGGGATTCATCTCAGTCCCTCATCAGCACGGTGACGCGGCCGTGGCCTGCGTTGGGGGTGTAGTTGAGCAGCCGCGACAGCTCATCGGCGCTGCCGCGTACCTGGCCGAGCAGGTTGGCGAAATTGACGTGACCGATCTGCACGGTGGGGATGGTCAGGCCGAGCGCGGCGACCACCTGGCCGCTGGCGTCGCGCACCGGCGCGGCGACCGTGGAGATGGTCGATTCGAAGAAGCCTTCGCCGTTGACGTAACCGCGCACACGGTCGGCCTGAACCAGGTCGAACAGCTCCAGCACGGTCTTTGGTGTGCACGGCGAGAACTGTTCCAGATGTTCTTCCGGGTACAGCTCGCGCAGCTCGTTCAGGCTCAGGTCGGCCAGCAGGATGCGCCCCAGTACCGTGGCATGGGCCGGCAGGCGAGTACCGACGGTGACCGCGCTGGAGAACACCGACGGCGGCGAGACCTTGGCCACGTAGACGATCGAGCGGCCATCGCGCACCACCAGGTTGCTTGGGTAGTTGAGGTGATCGCACAGCCGCGCCAGCAGCGGCTGGCCCAATTCGGTCAGCTCCAGCGAGGCCAGGTATTCGAAGCCCAGGCGCAGCACCGACATGCCCAGGCGGTACTCGTTGCCGCTGCGGGTGACGAAGCCCATGGTTTCCAGGGTGGTCAGCAGACGGAAGATGGTCGAGCGCGGCAGCGACAGCCGCCGGGCCAGTTCGGGGGCGGTCAGGGTGCGGTTCTGCCGGCTGAATTCGCACAGCAGGAGCAGGCCGCGTTCCAGGCCAGGGACGATGTACTTGTCCTGGTTTTCCTTTAACGAATCCGTATCGTTCATAGCACGCTACCTGTGAGAGAGGCGTCCAGTGCCCGGGCCAGTAGCCCGATCACGGTGTGTGGTTGTTCGATGGCGCAGGCGTGGCCGGCACCGACAATCAGGCTGAAAGGGGCGCCCAGGCTTTGCGCCAGGGCCTGGCAGTCGTCAGGGCGGGTGATGCCGTCGACGCTGCCGCAGTGCACTTCGCAGGGTGGCGTATCTGCTGTCCGTTCCGGCGCTGTCGCGGGGCAAGCCCGCTCCCACGCAACGCTACGGCGGGCTGCGTGGGAGCGGGTTTGTCCCGCGATAGCGTCAGCACTGCCAGGCGCATAGCGCAGCAGGTGATCGCCACACAGCAGCTCGATGGCCTGGCGATAGCCGTGGGGCAACAGCCGCGCCATGTTCCACTGCACCCAAGCCAGGGCCATTGCGCTGGCGCTGGGCGACAGCAAGTGCGCGCTGCGTTCGCGGGCCAGCTGCGCAATGCCCAGCAGCTCCAGGCTATGCAAGCGCTTGTCGCGCACCACTCGGCCCTGTTCGGCCAGCTCCGGCGCGCCGTAACCGCGTGCGGGGCTGAGCAATACCAGGCGGCTGACCCGTTGCGGATGAGCCTGGGCAAATGCAGCGGCGGTCAGTGCGCCGAGCGAGTGGCCGACCAGCAGGCAGCGCTCGATACCCAGGGCATCCAGCATCTGCAACAGCCGCCCGGCGTAGTCCTGGGCACTGGGCTTGGCCATCGGCAACGGCGCCGACTGGCCGTAGCCGGGTGCATCCCAGGCAATCACCCGCGCCCGCTCGCTCAAACCCAGGGCCACCTGCAGCCAACTGGCGGCGCCCGAGCCGATGCCATGCAGCAGCACCACGGCCTCGCCACTGCCGGCTTCGCGCAGCGCTTGCTGACCGTCGTGCAGACGCAGCAGGCGTTCGCAAAAGCGCTGCTCAAGTTGGCCGAGCAGCGGCGCCAGGAGGTTGTCGGTGACCGTTGTCATCGGCTTACCCGCGCTTGATCGAGGCCAGCGGGTGGGCTGGCGGATAGGTGGGGGTGACCGGCTTCTTGGCGCCGAGCATCACGCACATCAGCGCGTCTTCGTCACCGATGTTGATCTCTTCGCGGTACACCCCTGGCGGCACCGAAATCAGGTCGCGGTCGGTGAGGATGGTCTCGAAGCGCTCGCCGTCTTTCTCGATGATCACCTTGAGCTTGCCGCGCAGGACGAAGAACACCTCTTCCACGTCGGTATGCAGGTGCGGTGGGCCTTCGTGGCCCGCCGGGATGACCATGGTGGAGAAGGTGAAGTGCTCGGACGGGATGGTGTTCATGTCGCTGTTCACACCGGTGCCGCCAGTGCCCACATAGCGCATCTGTGCGCGGCGGAACTTGGGGTCGTAGTCGGCCTGGAACTTCAGCGCGTCCCAGTCGTAGCGGCGGGTCTGGTAGCGGGCGATGCGGGTCTGCATCCAGCTGGCCAGGTCGGCTCCGGCGGGGCGCTCCCAGGTTTTCGGGGTGGCGTGTTGCAGATTAAGGTCGGTCATGAACAGTCTCCTTGCTCAGGGCATGACGAACCCGCCGTTGACCGGCAGGGTTTGTCCAGTGATGAAACGCGACAGGTCGGACAGGGCGAACAGCACCGCGCCACTGACGTCATCGGGCAGTTGCGGGCGCTGGATCGCGCGTTGTTCGGTGTACAGGCGGTGACGGGCCTCGGGCACGTAGGCGGTGGCCTCGACCAGCACCAGGCCGGGGGCGATGGCGTTGACGGTGATGTTGGCGTTGCCCAGCTCGCGAGCCAGGCTGCGGGTCATGGCGATCACCGCGCCCTTGCTGGCGACATAGGCGAGCAGGTTCGGCGCGCCCCACAACGGCGTGTCGGAGGCCAGGTTGATCACCGCGCCCCGGCCACTTTCGCGCAGTGCCGGCAGGGCCGCGCGGGTCATCAGCCAGGTGCCACGCACATTGACCTGCATGACCTGGTCCCAGGTTTCGATGTCCAGCTGTTCACAGCTCTTGCCGCCGGAGTTGGTGATCGAGGCGTTGTTGACCAGGCCATCGAGGCCGCCCAGGCGCTTGACGGTGCGTTCCATGCAGGCGTCGATGGAGTCTGGGCTGGCCAGGTCCAGGGTGACCCCGCTGACATCCAGGCCCCGTTCGCTCAGTTCGCAGGCCGCTTGTTGCACACGCCCGGCGAGCACGTCGGCGATTACCACTCGGGCGCCGGCCTGGGCGATCGCTTGGGCGAAGGCATAGCCCAGGCCACGGGCGCCACCGGTGACCAATACGCGGCGGCCTTCGAGCAAGTTGTTGAAGGAGCTCATCATTGGGTACTCAACATGGCTTTGGGGAGGTAGTGCAGAACGCGTTTCTCGGCCCAGACCACCGCGCCGTAGGCCAGCACGCCGATCAGGGTGAGCATGACGATGGCGACGAACACCCCAGCGGTGTTGCCCTGGCCTTCGGCATCGACCAGCAAGAAGCCCAGGCCCTGGTTGCCGCCGACCAGCTCGCCGACGGTGACGCCGATCACCGCCAGGGTCGAGGCGATGCGCAAGCCGGAGAACAGCGCGGCCATCGCCGAAGGGAACTCGACCAGGCGGAAAATCTGCCAGCGGCTGGCGTTCATGGTGCGCACCAGGTTGATCATGTCCGGGTCGACCGTGCGAATCGCCGAGAGCACGTTGATCATCACCGGGAAGAACACGATCAGGATGGCGATGAGGATCTTCGGGTAGATGGTGTAGCCCAGCCACATCACGAACAGCGGGGCGAAGGCCACCTTGGGCGCGATCTGCAGCGCCAGGATGTATGGCGAGAGCATCGCTTCTGCCGATGGCGACAAGCCCAGCGAGACGCCGATGGCCACCCCCAGCAGGGCGCCCAGGGCGAAGCCGACGATGATCTCGAAGGCGGTGATCAGGGTGTGTTCGAGCAGGTTGCCGGACTGCCACATCAGCAGGCCTTCCTGGGCCACGCGGCTTAGTTGCGGCATGACGAACTCCGGCATGCCGAGCAGCCCCGGGCCCCATTGCCAGAGCACCAGGAACAGCACCAGCAGGGCCACGCTGCCGGCGACGGACGGGTTGAGGTTTCTCATCGGGCGATTACCTTGTCGTTATCCACGCGGTCACTTGGCCGCAGTGCTGGTTTCGATGAACTGGTTGCTGTACAGCTCGTCGAGCTTGGGCTCGCGCGGCACGATGCCTTCGCTGACATAGAACTTGCGCACTGCATCCAGCCGCTCCGGGTCGATGCGGCCTAGCACCGGCTGGCCGGCATAGACGTACTCGACGTACAGGCGCAGGGTTTTCTCCAGCGAGGCTTCTTTGCCGGCGTAGGCGGGCACCGCGCGGGCGAAGCTGGCGGCGGCGGCCTTGGGGTCGTCGATGATGTCCTGCAGGCCGCGCAGGGTGGCCTGGACCACGCCGCGGACGATCTGCGGGTGGTTTTCGATGGCGTCGTCGGACGCCAGGATCGCTTGGGCCATGCTCTCGAACACTTGCTCGCGCGGGATCAACTCATACTTCAGGCCGGCGTCCTCGGCGTTGATCACCCAGTCCGGCACGCCGGCCATGGCCTGGGCCTTGTTGGCCGAGAACAGCTGCCACACGCCCGAGGGGCCAGCGGCCTGGATATCGACATCGTCCTTGTTCAGCCCCGCCTTGCGCAGCGAGGCGAGCAGGGCGTAGTAGGTGGTGTCGGAGTACGACATCACGGTCAGGGTCTTGCCCTTGAGCTGGCGGATCGAGCGGATCCTCTCGTCGGCGTTGGTGGCGATCATGGTCACCCCGCCGCCGCCGAGCACAGCCACGGCGCGCACCGGGATGCCATTGGGGCGCACGATGATCGGCGTGTCACCGATGGCGCCGCCGACCAGCGCATTGCCAGCACCGATCTGCTTGGCGACATCAACACCGCCCTTGGCGGCGATGAAGGTCAGGTCCAGGTCCTGCGCCTGGTAGTAGCCCTTTTCCTTGGCGATGATCCACGGGGCGAAGGCCGGCAGGCTCGGCGGCGCGGGTAGCAGATAGGTGACCTTGGTCGGTGCGGCCTGGGCCTGGACGGTCAGGCTCAGGGCGAGGGCGGCCAGGGCGGTGTGGGCCACGCGCTTGATAGAGGTGGTGAACATGCTAACTCCCAAGTGATGAGTGGGGCGTCGATCAGTGCAGGTCGAGGTCTTCGCCGACCTTCAGCAGATCCATCAGGCGGCCAGCCAGCGGGCCGATTTCCGGCAGCTTGCGGCGCTCCAGCGGGTTGTCGCGAAACGGCAGGTCGATCTCGATTTCTTCGATGATGGTGCCGGGGCGGGCGCTCATCACCAGCAGGCGGTCGGACAGGGCGATGGCCTCGACCAGGTCGTGGGTGATGAACAGCGCGGTCTTTTTCTCCTCGAAGAGCATCCGCGCCAGGTCCTGCTGGAGGATCATCTTGGTCTGCGCGTCGAGCGCCGAGAACGGCTCGTCGAGAAACAGCACCTGTGGGTCGATGGCCAGGGTGCGCGCCAGGGCTGCGCGCTGGCGCATGCCACCGGACAGCTGGAACGGGTAATGGTCGGCAAAGCCTTGCAGGTGGCAGCGATTGAGCAGATCTTCTGCAATCGACTTGCGCTGGGCGGCGGCCATGCCCTGGATCTCCAGGCCCAGCTCGACATTGCGACGAATGCTGCGCCAGGGCATGAGCAGGTCTTTTTGCAGCATGAAGGCGACTTTCGGCACCGGACCGTTGACCGCTTCACCGCTGACCATAACCTCCCCTTCGGTGGGGCGGTACAGACCAGAGCCCATATTGAGAATGGTGCTCTTGCCACAGCCGGACGGGCCGATGATCGACACCACTTCACCACGGCGGATCTTGAAGTTGACGTCACGGATGGCAAACGGCGCCTCGGCCTGGCCCTTGGCCTTGAAAGCCTTGCCAACGTTGCGGAATTCGATTTCCGCCGGCGCCTGATCGTCCTTGGAGTGCGGGGTATTCCACTGCGGGGCGATTGCGTACATCTCTTTCACAGCCATGGGAGAGTTCTCTGGTCTGTTTTATAGGTGATACGCGGTTTAGTGCATGAACAATGCCAGTTGTAGGAAAATTCTAATGTTAATTAAAAGTCTATATTTATTAATGGGTTAGTGTTTTTTGGCAAAGTTGCTATTGTTTTATATATGAAACATGGTTTTTTATGTGGCACAAATATGCACAGCAACTGCGCATCTGAATTGATCAATGCGAGGCAGTTGGGCATTTGCGGTAACGAGAGGAGAAAGGCTGGTTTCATGGGTGAAACGCAGGATGGGAAGGCGCGGGCAAAGCTCGCTCTTTAGCGTCAACCTTGAGAGCGGCGCTAGCCCTGTGGGAGCGGGTTTGCCCGAGAAGGGCTGCGAAGCAGCCCCAGGCACGATTACTGCGGCGTCTTTCGCGCCGGCTTGAGCACCAACCACAACGCCAAGCCAATCAACACCCCACCATACAGGTGGCCCATGGACAGCGATTCGTCCAACAGCCACGCCCCCCACAGCACGCCAAACACCGGAATCAGGAAGGTCACGGTACTGGCCTTGACCGGCCCAATCTCGGCCAGCAAGCGGAAATACAGAATGTAGGCAAACGCCGTGCACAGCAGGCCCAGGCCCAGCAGCGACAGCCACACCTGCCAGCCACCCCAGCTGGCCGGCGGTTGGCTCAGGGCGCTCCAGGCGAACAGTGGGGTCATCATCAAGGTGGCGCCGAGCATGCTGCCCAGCGCCGACAGGCGGCTGTCCAGCCCACTGATCCAGCGGCGGGCGAGGAACCCGGCAAAGCCGTAGCAAGTGGTCGCCGCCAAGCAGGCCAGCGCCCCTTGCAGCAGGGCCAGATCCAACGCCACTGGGCCAGCACCACTGAGAATGCCAACGCCGAACAGGCCGAGGAAGATCCCGCACAGCTTGAGCACGGTCATCGGTTCGCGGAAGAACAAGGCGCCAATCAGCACGCCCATCAGCGGCGTGGTGGCGTTGAAGATTGCCGAATAGCCCGCCGGTAGCACTTGTGCTGCTACTGAATAAAAGGTGGCTGGGATCCCCGAGTTGATCATCCCCAGCACCAGGCAGGCGCCGAGTTTGCCGTTGAAGTCCCAGCGCACCCGCGCCACGGCGAGGATGGCGATCAGCCCCAGGCAGGCGATCGACACCCGAAAGAACGCGGTCGGCACGGTGCCAAGCTCGGGGGCGATGATGCGCATGAACAGAAAGCTCGCGCCCCAGACGGCGGCAAGGGTCAACAGGCGGGCAAGGGCGATGGGGCTCACAACGGTCTCCGGCAACAGGGCAGGGCGGCAGTGTACGGCACGGGGCTGAGCGGTTCTTGTGCTTTGTTGCTATGTATATCTGTGATTTTGAGGGCGCTATCGCGGGGCAAGCCCGCTCCCACGCCATTTCTGCGCGGCGAAGAGCGTGGTGCCAGTTTCCACGCCACATCCCAGCCTGCACAGCGCATACGTGGGAGCGGGCTTGCCCCGCGATAGTGGCCTGGAGTTCACCAAACAGGCGCAGAGTGGCTAAGCTCAGCGCTTGAACCCCGCGCGGAGGCTCTTGTATGACCCAGCACTGGCCGGCCAGCGAGATCGCCCGGATGATCCTCGATGGCTTCGACAACTACCGCGAGCACTTTCGCCGCATCACCCTGGGTGCCCGCGAGCGCTTCGAGCAGGCGCAGTGGCAGCAGATCCAGCGCGCTGCCGCTGCGCGTATCAATCTGTATGAGTCGAAGGTGGGCGAGGTCAATGGCTGGTTGCGCGATGCCTTCGATGAAGACGTGTTGCTGGACGTCGAGCAGTGGCCGTTGGTTAAGAGCGCCTACATCCGCCTGATCGATCCGCGTTTGGACGATGAGCTGTCCGAGACCTGGTACAACTCGCTGTTCTGCAGCCTGTTCAGTCACGACCAGATCAGCGATGGCTGCATGTTCATCCACACCACCCGGCCGGCGATGCGCAGCCACGAGCGTGCGGCGCAAACCCGAACCTATCGACTCGGTGAAGGCGGCCTCAAGGGGCTGCTGCGGGCGCTGTTCGCGGATTACCCGTTCAGCGTTGCCTATGGCGACCTGGAAGGTGATCTGGTACGGCTGGAGGAGCAGTTGCGCGACTGTCTGCCGGATTGGGTGTGCAAAGACCCGGCGCTGGCCATCGAGCTGTTCTCACCGGTGTTGTATCGCAACAAAGGTGCCTATCTGGTCGGACGCCTGTATACCCAGGATGAGCAGTGGCCGCTGGTCATCCCGCTGTTGCACCGCGAGGGGCATGGCATCGAGGCCGATGGCTTGATCACCGATGAAGCCGAGGTGTCGATCATCTTCTCGTTCACCCGCTCGTACTTCATGGTCGATGTGCTGGTGCCAGCGGAGTTCGTCACTTTCTTGAAGCGCATCTTGCCCGGTAAGCACATTGCCGAGCTGTATACCTCGATCGGGTTCTACAAGCATGGCAAGTCGGAATTCTACCGGGCATTGA
Organism: Pseudomonas sp. Je.1.5.c; assembly: GCF_051129895.1. Classification (NCBI taxonomy): domain Bacteria; kingdom Pseudomonadati; phylum Pseudomonadota; class Gammaproteobacteria; order Pseudomonadales; family Pseudomonadaceae; genus Pseudomonas; species Pseudomonas sp. Je.1.5.c. The sequence goes on along the minus strand of NZ_JBCPSP010000014.1, from coordinate 94,264 downwards.
TCAACCACCTGGCCAGTACCGACGACCGCTTCATCATGGCGCCAGGGGTGCGTGGCATGGTGATGACGGTGTTTACCCTGCCGGGCTTCAATACGGTATTCAAGCTGATCAAGGACCGCTTCTCGCCGTCGAAAACTGTCGACCGCGCCACGGTGATCGACAAGTATCGCCTGGTGAAGAGCGTCGACCGGGTCGGACGCATGGCCGATACCCAGGAGTTCGCCGATTTTCGTTTTCCGCAGGGCAAGTTCGAGCCTGAGTGCCTGGCGGAATTGCTCGAGGTGGCGCCCTCCACCGTGGTGTTGGAAGGCGATACGGTGCTGATCCGCCACTGCTGGACCGAACGGCGCATGACCCCGCTCAACCTGTATCTGGAGCAGGCCAGCGAAGCCCAGGTGCTGGAGGCGCTGGAAGATTATGGGTTGGCGATCAAGCAGCTGGCTGCGGCCAATATCTTTCCCGGTGACATGCTTCTGAAGAACTTTGGCGTTACCCGCCATGGCCGTGTGGTGTTCTATGACTACGACGAGATCTGCTATCTGAGCGAAGTGAATTTTCGCCATATCCCGCCGCCGCGCTACCCGGAAGATGAGATGTCAGGTGAGCCGTGGTATTCGATTGGCCCCCACGATGTATTTCCTGAAGAGTTTCCGCCGTTTCTGTTTGCCGATATCGGCCAGCGCAGGTTGTTCAGCCGTTTGCATGGCGAGTTGTATGACGCCGATTACTGGAAGGGGCTGCAGGCGGCGATCGAGGGCGGCAAGGTGATCGATGTGTTTCCGTATCGGCGTAAGCAAAGGTAATTAGCTGACAGTCCATTAACCTTTCAAACACTTGAGCTCACTGAAGCTGGTGCGCACCTTGACCAACCGCTCCTGTAAGTACTGGCGCTGGGCAGGGCTGCTTTCGCGCATCAAGTCGACCAACAAGCTACGCGCTTGCAACTCGGAGTTCTGAAACGCGGCGCGATACTCCGGCGTCCACAGACTTTCCTTACGTTGCAGCAACTGCGCCAGGCGCGGTTCGAAGTTGGGCGTGGCACGCTGCTCCATGGCCAGCACCAACTGCTGCTGCCAGTGGGCGCGGTTGGCGATCCACTGGCGGTTCTGGTCGCCCAGGGCCTGCGCCCAACTCATGACGCGCTGGCGTTGGGCCGCGTTGAGCTCTCCCAGCCAGGGTGTCAGGCGTTTCTCCATGCGGTTGGCGCGGTTCTGGATTTGCTTGGGTAGTGGCGTTTCGACGTATTTGCTCTGACGTTCGCGGATATCCTCCCTGAACGCCTGACGCATCTCCTCGACTTGCGCATCGTTCATGCCGCGCAGCAGCTCGGTGGCCGATGGGGTGATCGCCTCGGTGACCCGAGCAATCGCCTGGCGCGCTTCGGCGGTGCGCTGCTGCAGGGCTTGATCGGTGACTTGGTCACGGGCGACCATCTCGCGCATCTTGTCCAACCAGTCCAGATAGCCTGGCAGTTGGGTCTTGCAGTGCCAGGCCAGGTGCTGCTGCAAGCGCTGGTCGAGCCAGGTTTTTTGCTCGCGGTTCATGTCCAGGTAGTCGCCCAGCGACCACGGCACCAAGGTGTCGAGGTTGCGATAGGCCAGGTCGATGCGGCTGCAGGCGACGACGGCCACGACAACACTGAGGCCGATCAAGATAGGGCGCAGGGCTTTGGTCAGGCGCTTGAGCATGAGCGAATCCTTGCTGAAGACTGGCCAGGGTGTAGACGCGCCGGTGCCCGTGGCGGTTCCTCTGGATCAATCCCCGGTGGTCGTTGCTGTCACTATAGATCCGGCCACCGTGATTGGCGCAGTGATTGATCAGTGCAGGGATTTCTGACCGGCGTAGGCCCCTATCCAAGCGCTCGTCTGGAGGCTCTGGGCCGGATATGGCATCATGCCGAGGTTTGGCGTGTAGCCAACGCAAAGCATTGGTACCTGGGTTTTATGCAACCGAATCACTTGTTGTACTTCTTGTACGGTAAAAAAAGTATTTACCGGCAAGAAGCGCAGTTCAGCATCCTGTCCGCCCTACGTCATCAGACCCATCGCGAGAGCTTCAGCATTACCGTGCTTACTGATCAGCCACAGGCATTGGCTGGCTGGCCGGTTCACGTGGTGGCATTGGATGAGGCGACGCTCGCCGACTGGATGGGCACTGCAGGGTATGTTCATCGCCGCAAGGCCTGTGCCATTCGCCTGGGTCTGGAGCTTGCGCGCAAGTCTATTTTCGTTGATACCGACACCATTTTCCTCCGCGATCCGGCCGCGCTGTTCGAGCGTGTGAGCGATGATCAGTGTGTGATGGATCAGTTCGAGTTTCTCTGGCGCGAAGCATCCAAGCGCAAGGATTACACCGGGCTGGTCAGCCAACTAGCGGCCAGCGGCGGTACTCCGCCCGCCAGCCTGCGGTTGTATAACAGTGGCATTTGCGGGATGACCGCGCAGGGTGTGGCACAAATGGATCAAGCCATTGGCCTGATCGACCAGTGGGCGCACCTGCACACTCAGTTGCATACGCTGGAACAGATTGCCGTTTCATTCGTGCTGGCGGACAAGCAGGTAGCTGAGGCACGCGACTGCGTGCACCACTACTATTCGCAGAAGGACTACCACCACGCGATGCTGAAGCTGTTTTTCCAGACGCATGGGGAGCACTTCAGTCAGGCCTTGGTGGAAGCGTCAGGCGAGGTGCCAAGCCATATACCGCCCCTGGGCCTGGTCGACAGGGTAGCCAACAAGTGCAAGCTGTGGCGGTTGCACCCAGACCTGCGCAAGATCGGCAGGTATTACCTGCTGGGCCGCACGCCTCGCCCTGGCGCTTATCTGAAGGCTTGTCGAGAAGTGTGGTGGGGCAAGGCCCTGGCGGCACTCGACAAGCAGCAGCCGAGTCAAAAGAAGCGGGCTCAGTTGGAAAAATTATGGGGGCAGGACCGGGATTTTCGTGCATTTGCCGAGCGTCGGGCCAAATTGGCTGACTGACTGCGCTGGCGAACACGCGCTCAGCCTGCACCTTTCACCACGCATATCAGCCCTGGCCCCATGGCCCGGGCATCAATCGACAAGGCGTCCACTGACTGGGTGCCTTGTGATGAGGGTTTTTCACACATGGCTCTACTTGGGCGCTACAACAGTCTGCAAATCGTCAAACATGTCGAATTCGGCCTTTACCTGGATGGCGGCGCGGATGGCGAGATCCTCCTGCCGCGGCGCTACATCCCCAAGGATACGCCGACCGAGCTCGACGACTGGCTCAACGTGTTCATCTACCTGGACAGCGAAGACCAGTTGATCGCCACCACCGAGAAGCCCAAGGTGCAGGTCGGCGAATTCGCCAGCCTCAAGGTCAAGGACATCAACGGCGCCGGTATCTTCCTCGATTGGGGGCTGAGCAAAGACCTGCTGATGCCGTATTCCGAAGAGCAGCAGCCGCTGAAAATTGGCGATTACTGCGTGATCCACGCCTACCTGGACAAACGCACCCGGCGCATCACCGCCACGGCGCGGCTGGACCGTTACCTGGACCGCACCCCGGCCGAGTATGCGGTGGGCCAGCCGGTCGAGCTGCTGGTGGCGGGCGAGACGCCGATGGGCTTCAAGGCGATCATCAACAACCGCCATTGGGGCCTGATCCACAAGAACGAGGTGTTCAAGTTCCTGCGCTCGGGCATGCACGAGAAGGGTTTCATCAAGGAAGTGCGTCACGACGGCAAGATCGCCCTGAGCCTGCAGCCGGTCGGCCAAGCCCTGGCCGATACCCTGCAAGAGCAGATCATGGCGCGCCTGGAAGCAGAAGGCGGCACCCTGGCGGTGTGTGACAAGAGCGATCCGCAGCTGATCAGCAAGCTGTTCAACGTCAGCAAGGGCAACTTCAAGAAGGCCATTGGCGCGTTGTTCAAGGCGGGCCGGATCGTCATCCATGACGATCGCATCGAACGGGTCTGATCAGACCTGCACGAACGGGCGGAAGTCCAGTTGCTCGCCGCCCGGGCGGGTGTCGCGCAACAGTGAGTCGCGGTCGGCGCTCAGCGCCAGGCTGATGGTCGAGCGACGCTTGCCGGGCTTGCGCACTTCCATTTGCTCTTGATGGGCACGCAGGAAGTTGATCGGCACCTTCAGGTGCTGCAGCTCATCGGATTCGGGGGTGTGCAGCAGCAGGTTGACCCAGTCGGGCTGGCCTTTGCGCAGCAGCGCCATCGGCACCTCGAACCACCACAGGTTGCGCTTGGTGTCGAGAATGGCGAACAGGGAGTTGTCGCTGTTGAGCACCGGCCGGGCCAACGCTTGGTTGCGCCGGGCGATGGCGGTGGGTTTGTCGAGTTTCATGCAGGTTCCTGCGGGTTGACGCTTGGATGACCTGACATTGTGCGGGGTGGCAGGAAACCGAGCAAGGCATACCGGCCGTTTCGCGGGCAAGCCCGCTCCTGCGCTACCTTTCAGCTCTGGGTGGCGTGGGAGCGGGCTTGCCCCGCGATAGCGTCAGCCGCCTTAGCGCTTTAACGGCTGACTCAACTCCGAAGTGGCCCCATCAGCAGTCGTCACAGTCGCGGTAAAACTGTGCAACCCCGCGGCATTCTCCAGCAACTGGGCAAACTGCGCCCGCCCATGTGCATCGCTGTTGACCAGCACTTCCCCCAGGAACTGCTCCGCTTCCGTGGCGTGGGCAGTGGCATTGCCGAACAGCTCGATGCGCAACAGGCTCGACGCAGGCCCCTGCACCTCGCCGCGTACCACCTCATTACGCAAGGCGGTCAGCCTCGGTGGCTGCTGGTTGTGATTAGGCAGCGGCTGGCAAGGCTTGGGCTCACCCTTGGCGTCACAGATGATCGCTTGCTCGGCCTTGGGCAAATCCGCCCCGACGCCGCGCGAACCGACATACAGTGCATGGGCCTGGGCCGGCACACCGAAGATGATCGCACCGGTGCGCTGATCGGCGACACACGAGCCGCCCGCCTCGCAGCGGCGAATGTCCTGGCTGTTGGCCCAGATGCGGTTGGCGGTCAGGCGCGTGCGGGTAGTGTCTGGTTCCGGGCGCAGGGCCACGCCAATGCGGTTACCGTGGATCAGGTTGCCATCGAGGATATTGCCCTCGCCGGTCACGCTGACGCCGATGGAGTTGCCGCTGAAGGTGTTGGCACCCAGGTAATTGCGCTTGCCCCAATTGATCTGCAGGCCGTCGGAGTAGTTCTCGAAGCGGTTGCGCACCACGCTGTTGTCGTTACCCAACAAGATTTCGATGCCTTGCGAGGGTTCAGGATTGGCCGCGGTCGAACGGAACAGGTTGTCGGCCACCAGGTTGAACGCGGCACCGCGGGTCAGCTCGAGGCCGTCGCCGTTGTCGATCAGCTGGTTGCGCAAGACCTTGTTGTTGTTCGTGGTTGTGGCGGTGGGGTTACCGGCGCCGTCATCGCCGGTGAGCATGATCCCGGCGCCGCCTTTGTTGGCAACGATGCGGTTGTCTTCGATGACGTTGCCGCTGGCGCGGTTGACCAAGATGCCAATGCAAAAGTTACGCACCTCCAGCCCGCTGATCTGCACCCCTTGCGTGTCGCGCAGGACCAGCCCTGGGTGGGTGGTGGTGCGCACGTTGGTGCCGAACTGGCCGGGCAGGGCGCCAGGGCAGGTGCGGACGCCTTGGTCCTTGATGTAGCCGGAGCCATCGATGGCAATGTACTGGCCGTCGCGTGCCCAGGAGAGGCCGGTGATGCGCACCGGGCCTTTGATTTCAGGCAGGGCGCGGTTGGGCTTGATGACATAGGGCGGCTGACCGACCGCCGCGATGTCGATCTGGTAGCGGCCAGGGTTTTCATTGTTGGTCTCGATCGCCCAGCGCAAGCTGCCGGGCTCACCGTCATCGGCGTAGCGGTCGACCTGCAAGGTTTGCGGGGTAATCTGGGGCGTGGCCAGGGCCGGTAGGGGAAGCAGCGGCAGCAAGGCTGCCAGCACAGGCATTAAGCGCATGGGTGCGGGATTCCAAAACTGTTGTTGTTATCAATGGGCCACCTGCGGTGGGCGGCCGTTTGCAGGGATTCTAGGGAAGCTGTACCCGCTTGCGCAGGCAGTGCGGCTGAATCGGTGCGGTATTCGCCCGCTGATTGCCGTTGGGTGGGCGATCAGCAAATCAATTGAAACTCTGGCCAAGGGGCATGAGTCGATCCTATGTCGACACGTTTTCTCGTGTCTTTGCCTCAAGGAGATTTCCCCATGAGTGGCACCAAAGACAAAGCTAAAGGTTTGGCCAACGAAGCGGTGGGTAACATCAAGCAGGGCGTTGGCAAGGTCACCGGTAACGAAAAGCTCAAGGGCGAAGGCAAGGCCCAAGAGGTCAAGGGAGAGATTCAGCAAAAGGTTGGCGAAGTAAAGGATGCCGTGAAGAAGCCTTGACCGACTGCCGTGTAGGAAAACGGCTGCCTATAGGTGGCCGTTTTCTTTTGTGCGGCAATGAGCAGCAACGGCGGGCGCGTGGTCTATTAGACTTGCATGCAATCAACAAGGCCTGCCCGGGTAGTCGGCCTGCCCCAAGATGATCGAGCGGCGAAAGGAGACGCTATGATTTTCCCTGCCCTGCAAGGCCTGCCCTTGCACCGTGTGTTGGTGCGTACCGTCAGCGAGTTTCTCGATGACGAGATGTCCACCTATGCGTCCGCGCTGGCTTACCAGATGCTTTTTTCGCTGTTCCCGTTCCTGTTGTTCCTGATCGCCCTGATCGGTTTCCTGCACCTGCCAGACTTTTTCTCCTGGCTTCGCTTGCAGTCCGAGCTGGTGCTGCCGCCGCAGGCGCTGGAGCAAGTCAATCCGGTGATCGATCAGTTGCAGCAGTCCAAGGGCGGCCTGCTTTCAGTCGGTATCGTGATTGCCCTGTGGACCGCTTCGGCCGGTGTGCGGCTGATGATGAGCGCGATGAACGCCGCCTACGACGTGCCAGAAGGCCGGCCGGTCTGGAAGCGCATTCCGCTGTCGATTTTCTATACCGTCGGCATCGCCGGCATGCTCCTGGCCGCCGCCGCCTTGATGGTCTTGGGGCCGCAGGTAATGGAGTGGATCGCCGCGCAGATCGGCATGCAGGAGTTCATCGTCACCGTGTGGACCATCCTGCGCTGGCCGGCGATCATCGTTCTGATGATGGTGGCGGTGGCGCTGATCTACTACGTCATGCCGGATGTGAAACAAAAATTCCGCTTCATTACCCCAGGTTCGGTGCTGGCCGTGGTGGTGTGGATCATCGCCTCGCTGGGCTTTGGCTACTACGTCAAGACATTCGCTGACTACAACGCCATGTATGGCAGCATCGGGGCGATCATCGTGCTGCTGCTGTACTTCTATATTTCTGCCGCCGTACTCTTGCTCGGTGCCGAGATGAATGCGGTGATCGAGCACATGTCTGCCGAAGGCAAGGATCCTGGCGAGAAGGATTTCGACGGCAGCAAGCCGCAGGAAACCATCACCGTGCTCGGCCATGAGCATCCTGCCGCAGCCGAACCCCACCAGACCCGTGAGCCGAACCCCTGATGATCCGTGACATCCTCAAGATGGGCGATGAACGCCTGCTGCGCATTGCCCCACCGGTGCCTGAGCACATGCTTGGCAGTGCCGAGCTGAAGCTGCTGATCGACGACATGTTCGAAACCATGCGCCATGTTGGCGGTGTCGGCCTGGCGGCGCCGCAGATCGGCATTGATCTGCAACTGGTGATCTTTGGCTTCGAGCGCAGCGAGCGTTATCCGGATGCCGAACCGGTGCCCCAGACCATTTTGATCAACCCGCTGATCACCCCGTTGGGGACCGAGATTGAAGAGGGTTGGGAAGGTTGCCTGTCGGTGCCAGGCCTGCGCGGGGTGGTGCCGCGCTACAAGCACATCAGTTATTCAGGGGTCGATCCCCAGGGCAATCCGATCGACCGCTTTGCCGATGGCTTTCACGCCCGGGTGGTTCAGCATGAGTGCGACCACCTGATTGGCCGGCTGTATCCGTCGCGGATCCAGGATTTTTCCAAGTTCGGTTATACCGAGGTGCTGTTCCCCGGGCTTGACGTCGCCGACGACTGATTGCGCACCATCGCCAGCAGGTTCTTGCTGCGCTGGTAGCGCGCCAGGCGCATGGCCAGGGCCTCTGGCAGGTTCTGGCAAGGGCTGAAGCCCAGGCGCAAGTAGAACGGCAGCAGATCAGGGTGACAGAACAGCCAGGTAGGGCCGCCGGTCTGCGCCAGGGCGGCGTCGATCAGTTGGCCTGCAACCCCACGGCCGCGCCATTGCGGGTCGACCAACAGCCCGGTCAGCCAATGGCCTTGAGCAACCGGGGTCAGGCTCATGCCGGCAATGATTGCCTGCGCTCGCGCTACCCACAGCTGGCCCTCGGCGGCTGCGCGCATACGTGTGCCGTGTTGCTTGTAGAAGTGGTCGAGCAAGCGTCGCTGTAGGCCGGTCAAGGGGGTGAATTGGAGGGGGGGCATGGTTTTCCTGGGTGTCAGTGCTGGCCTGGTCGCGGGATGAGGCCGGCATTGAATACAATTGGAGCTGCTCTAAAACGCGGTTTTCAGCCTATCAGGTCGGAGTATTTTGTCGCAGATTGTTGCAAATCGCGCAAGGGTGATTGTCCGACTGCGGGGTTCAACTATTGCAGACCAGGCGTAAAATTCAATCATCCCCCCAGCAGTACGACATAGCGGGATCGGTACTTCGTGTCATCTTCGCAGTTGATGACAACTTCTCCGCGCCATTGACGGCATATTGAAGTCAATCGATCAGCTTGATTGCCTTGAAGGCCACACTCCATGAAAGCATTACTGATTCTTGCATTGGTCGGTATGTCCTCGTTCGCCCTCGCCGATGAGGTCCAGCCTGTTTCCAGCCAGTCTGTCGTCGAGCAGTACGATTACTCAACCAACCTCGACATCAAACGCGTGATCAGCCTGTCGACCATCCCCAATGTCTGCGAAGTGGTGCCTGCCACCATGACTTACGAAGACCATCAGGGCCAAGTCCATACCATCCAGTACCGCGCCATGGGTGAAGGCTGCAGCCAGGGCTGATCAGCCCAGCCCCAAGGCCTGTCGCACGGCTTCCAGCCCTTGTTTGAGTTGTGCCCGGCTGGTAGCCGCCGACAGACTGATGCGCACGGCCTGCACTTGTTCGACGCCAATTGCGAAGACACTCGCTGGCACCACCTCTACTGCGCGTTCACGGCATTTGCGCACCACCGCTTCTGCGCTTTCGCCGGTGGCGACCCAAATATGCGGTGAAGGGATAAGGCCGTTGACCAGCGCCTCGCCCAGCAGACTACGCGCCAAGCGCCAACGCACTTGAATTTCTGTGCGATTGCAGGCCAGGCGGCGTGCTGCAGTGCCGTCTTCTAGCCACTGACCGGCGATGCGCAAATTCAAGGGTGAAACTGGCCAATGGGTGGCTTGGCTGTGCGGATCGATCTGCGCCAGCAGCGCTGGACGGGCAACGATCCAACCCAGGCGCAGACCGGCGGCGACGGTTTTCGACAGGCTGCTGATGAGGATGCCCTGGCCATCGAGCAAGGGGTACAAGGGCGGTTGATCGGTCAGCGCGCCATACACGTCATCCTCGACCACCAGCAACTTGTGGCGCTTTACCACCTCGGCGATGGCCTGGCGCCTGGCGGCGTCCATGCAACTGCCGGTGGGATTGTGCAGGGTCGGGGTGATCACCAATAGCCGCGACCCACTGGCGCGCGCCACGCGGTCCAGCTCATCCGGACGCAGGCCGTGCTCATCCAGGGCCACCCCGTGCACCGGCAGGCGCAACTGGCGACAGGCGGCCTTGATGCCGGGGGCGGTCAACGCCTCGACCATCACCGGCGCGCCATCGGCACACAGCGATTGCAGCACGCAGCCCAGCGCCTGCTGCGCGCCCCCACACAGCAGCAGTTCATCGATTGCCAGCGTCAGCCCGCGATTGGCCAGCCAGCGCGCGCCGTGCAGGCGGCCCAGGAGCAATTGCTCGGCGTCCAGGTAATGGTCGAGTAGTTCACTGGCACCCTGATCGAGCAGGGCGCGCAGACTGTGTTGCAGATCGTGGCTGTGCGGGTCGACCACCGGCACATTGGTCGACAGGTCGATCACCTGCTGCTGTGCGTCATGCCGCTTGAGGCGAAACAGCGTCGCCTCCTTGCTGCCCGCCAGGACATAGGTGCCTCGGCCCACTGCGCCTGCGACCAGATGGCGCGCGGCAGCTTCGCGATAGGCTTGCTGGGTGGTGCTGGGGTTGAGCCCCAGTTTCCAGGCCAGGCGCCGCTGCGGTGGCAGGCGCTCACCGACTTTCAATTCGCCGCGCTCGATCGCCTCGGCAATCGCCTCGACCAGCGCCAGATAGCGCGGCTGGCCATTCTCAGCAAGGTTGGGAATCCACACGAAATTGCTACCCATGCAATATATCGATTTACCCATACAATGCCCTGCGCCTAGGATCGGATCAACCTCAGCCCCGATGAAGGATGATCGCCATGTTCGACCTGCCTGCCCTGCGTGAAGCCGCCGCTTTCGTGCACCAGCATGTTCCCGCCACCGCTCAGCACGCTTGGCCTTTGCTGGCCGAGCGGGTGGGCTGCAAGGTGTGGGTCAAGCACGAGAACCATGCCCCTACCGGTGCATTCAAGGTGCGTGGCGGGTTGGTCTATGTGCGCTCGCTGCTGGCCAGCGGCAAGCCGCCACGCGGGCTGGTCACGGCTACCCGCGGCAACCATGGCCAGAGCATGGCGCTGGCCGCGCGCCAGGCGGGTATCCCATTGGTGATCGTGGTGCCTGAGGGCAACTCGCGGGAAAAAAACGCTGCCATGCGCGCGCTGGGCGCCGAGCTGATCGAGCATGGGGTGGACTTTGACGTGGCTCGCGAGGAGGCTGCCAGGCTGGCCGCTGAGCTTGGCTACGAGATGGTGCCGTCGTTCCACGCTGAACTGGTGCGCGGCGTGGCGACGTACGCGCTTGAGTTGTTCGAAGCAGTGACGGATCTCGATTGCGTCTACGTACCGATCGGCATGGGCTCAGGGATCTGTGGCCTGATCCAGGCGCGCAATCTGCTGGGGTTGAAGACGCAGATCGTTGGCGTGGTGTCCAGCGCTGCCGATGCCTATGCGCAGAGTTTCGAGCGGGGCCGGATCGTCACCACCGCGACGGCCGATACCTTTGCCGATGGCATGGCGTGCCGTGTACCTCACCCTGATGCCTTCGCTCTGATCCGCGAACATGCGGCGCGGATCGTGCGGGTCAGCGACGAGGAGATTGCCCAGGCCATGCGCATTTACCACGAGACCACCCATAACACCGCTGAAGGCGCAGGTGCCGCCGCTCTGGCAGCGTTGCTCCAGGAGCGCGACAGCCAGCAGGGCAAGCGGGTGGCGGTGGTGCTCAGTGGGGCGAATATCGATCGCCAGCGTTATGCACAAGTGCTGCTGGATTAAGCCGGCAGGGAGTGGCGCTGCGCGTTAGCGTGTAGAAGGTTTCGGCATCAGCAATTTGTTCCAATACAATTTGCCGTATCTTCCGTTAGATAGCTGCTTGCCCTTTCGTAGTCGAGCCCCCATGCCTTTTTCCAATGGTTTTCTCCTTAGCCTGTCCCTGTGCCTGGACATCGGCATTGCCAATATCGCCATGATCACCCTGGCCATGCAGCGCGGCTTTGTTCAGGGTTTCTGGCTGGGGCTGGGCACCTGCGTGGGTGATTTGGTCTATGCCGTTGCAGCGCTGGCGGGGATGACGGTGTTGCTGCAGTTCGAGACTGTGCGCTGGGTCTTGTGGCTGGGCGGCTCGGTGTTGCTGGTGTGGTTTGCCGTGAAGATGCTGCGGGCGGCCTGGCGCGGTGGGCACATGGATGGCCGGGCCGAGGTGGTGGTGGAGTCGGGCTGGCGCGAGTTTTTGCGCGGGATCTTCCTGGCCATGTCGTCGCCCAGCGCGATTCTCTGGTTCGCCGCAGTGGGTGGGGTGCTGATCTCCCGTTCAGGGGCCGGCAGCATGCTGGATGCGGGGTTGTTTCTCAGTGGCTTCTTTGCCGCTGGGTTGCTCTGGTGCGTGAGCCTGTGCGGCATTGCCAGCCATGGCGGGCGTTTGCTGGGGGATCGCTTGCTGACCTGGTCATACCTGCTGTCGGCGGCGATCTTCTGCTACTTCGCGGTGTATGTGATTGTCTCGGGTTATCGGGAATTCATCCTGGTCGCGGCATAGCACTGCGGGGTAACGCCGTGTACGCGGCGATAGGCGGTGATGAAGTGGCTTTGGTCATAAAAGCCCAGGTCCAGCGCGACGTCTCGCGGGTGTAGGCCGATGCGCAAACGGCGCCGGGCTTCGATCAGGCGCAGTTGCATGTGGTACTGCAAAGGCGCCAGGCCGGTGGCCTTCTTGAAGCAGCGTACGAAATGGTACTTGCTCAGGCCGGCCGCTTGCGCCAGTTGATCGAGTTCCAGGCGCAGGTCCAGGTGCGCGCGCATCAAGGCCAAGCTGTTGGCGATGGCAACAGAGTGTTCTGCTGGTGATTTCGATGGTTGCTCCAGCAGTTGGGCGAGTACCAGTAACAGTGCTTGTTCGTGCTGATCATCAGGCGCCTGGGCCAGTTCGAGCAAGGCGCTGAACAGGGCAGGGTGGTGCAGGATGCCTTGCTCGAAGCTGGGAGGCTGGGTGGTCGAACGTAGGTTGTTGTCGCCGATGACCTGGCTCATGGCATCGGTGCTCAGGTGCAGGCTGATGTACTCGACGCCTCCTTCAGCGAACTCCGAGGCCTGTATTGCCAGTGGGTTGTAGAGCGTGACCTGGCCTGGGGGGACTTCTAGTTCGCGGCCGTCGAGCCAGATCTGTTCGTGGCCGCTTAGGTTGGCGCCCAGTACGTATTCGTCATGGGTGTGCCTTGCGAAGTGTGCGCTGCCGTTGGCTCTTACCCATGAGAGATCGAGCTGCGGGGAGGCGTGCAGGGGTTCGCAGGTCAATGGCATGGGGACTTCCTTGGTGGGTGGTGTAACGCTAGCGGAGCTGGGGTTGGGGGGCAATGCTGGATTTGGTGTTCTGGTGTTCTGGTGTTCTGGTGTCGGGGGCTTATCCGTTTTTTGGGGTGCTGCTAATGGCCCCTTCCGCCCTTACGGCGGGTCACTTTTTGGCAAACGCCCCAAAAAGTAACCAAAAAGGTCTGCGCTCCACCATCCGGCCCTCCGCTGCGCTACGGGTCCCTTCGCGCCGGCGCCTTCCGGGCCCGCGCGGCCTACGATTTGCTGCGCAAATCTACATCTCGCGCCTTCGGCTGCGCCGAAGGGTGCTGCGCACCTGGCCCTCCAGGCACCTCTGCTCAGCCTCCTGAAGTCGCGAATCTGCGGCGCCTGGACTTGCGCGCACGAAGATCAAGAGCAGCGAATCGCTACGCTCTCGCCAAAGCCAAAGCCAAAGCCAAAGCCAAAGCCAAAGCCAAAGCCAAAGCCAAAGCCAAAGCCAAATTTTGATTTTTCTGCTGTGTTGTTTGTTCCGGCCTCTTCGCGGGCAAGCCCGCTCCCACAGGTACCGCGCGGTTCTTCCGGCTGGCGGTGGACCTGTGGGAGCGGGCTTGCCCCGCGATGGCGTCCGACTATCCACCACACCTGGCACTATCGCCAGATAACGCCAGCCCAGTCGCCGCCACTAACTTCGCGACTTCAGGAGGCCGAGCGTAGGTGTCTGTAGGGCCAGGTGCGATAGCACCCTTCGGCGTAGCCGAAGGCGCGAGATGTAGATTTGCGTAGCAAATCGTAGGCCGCGCGGGCCCGGAAGGCACCGAGGCGAGGGAACCCGAAGCGCAGCGTAGGGCCGGATGGTGGAGCGCACGGCTTTTGGTTACTTTTGGCCACGACCAAAAGTGACCCGCCGTAAGGGCGGAAAGGTGACTCAGCGCCACCTTCGCCAATGGATATGCTCAAAACTCTAAAAGCCCAAGCCCAAGCCCAAGCCCAAGCCCAAGCCCAAGCCCAAGCCCAAGCCCAAGCCCAAGCCCAAGAACCTCCAATCCCAAACCGCGAAAAAACAATTCCCAACCAACCTGTCGATTTCTCCCAAGCCCATTCGACCAACCATGAAGCCCCAGCAACCTCCTACACCAAGCACTCATGACCGATCGGAGAAACCACAGATGAACAGCGCAGCCGAAACCGAAATCCGCCAACTGATCGACACCTGGATGCAAGCCGTCCGCGACCGCGACCTAGACGGTATCGCCGCCCCTTACGCCGACGACATCCTCGCCTTCGACGCCATCAAAGAGCTGCAATTCAAAGGTAAGGCCGCCTACCGCGCCCACTGGGAAATGTGCATGAGCTTCTGCACCGGCCCGATGGTGTTCGAGATGGAACAACTGACCATACATGCCGACGGTGACCTGGGCTTGGCCCATTGGCTCAATCGCTGCGGCCCGTCGGATGACCAAAGCCAGTGCGGCTTCATGCGCGCCACGGTCGGCTATCGTCGTAGCGGTGGGCAATGGCAGGTGATCCACGAGCATTGGTCAGCGCCGTTCGACATGGAAACCCAGAAAGCCCTGTTCGACCTCAAACCTTGAACTGAAAACCCCCGGGTTTATCGCCAAACGCACTGTGCGCAAGCGCTGGAGACGACCATGAAATACCTGTGCCTGGTCTATTGTGACGAAGGGCTGCTGCACAGCCTGCCCGAGAGCCCGCAAGACGCCGAGTGCCAAGCCTACGCGGACTCATTGCATGGCTCCGGGCGCATGCTTGCGGCCGAGGCGCTCAAGTCGGTGCAGACAGCCACCACGGTACGCGTGCGCGCTGGCCACATGAGCCTGACCGACGGGCCCTTCGCCGAGACCAAGGAGCAGTTGGCCGGTTTCTATCTGGTCGATGCTCGCGATCTGAATGAGGCGTTGAACATTGCCAAAGGCATTCCTGCCGCACGCGTGGGCAGTGTCGAGGTGCGCCCGGTACGCGAACTGCAACCCTGACAGCGGAGCACAATAACAATGACCGACGCCCAACCTGGCCCGCAACACGAACTGTCCATCAGCCGCCTGATCGATGCGCCTGCAGCCAAGGTGTTCCGCGCCTGGAGCGAACCGGAGTGGCTTATGCAGTGGTGGGGGCCGCACGGCATGACCACCCCCGAATGCGAGATGCAGCTGTGGGTTGGCGGTCTGTTCCGCACCCTGATGCGCGCCCCCGATGGTACTGAGTACCCTAACCAGGGCGTGTTCCTGGAGATCGCCGCACCGCGGCGGCTGGTGTTCACCGATGCCTTCGGGCCGGGCTGGGTGCCATCGGAGAAGGCTTTCATGACCGCTGTGGTGACGTTCGACGACGAGCTGGGCAAGACCCGCTACACCGCCCGTGCCTGGCACTGGAATGCTGCCGACTGCCGCGCCCATGAAGAAATGGGCTTTCATCAAGGCTGGGGAGAAAGCCTGGACCGCCTGGTGGAGGTGGTCACCCAGCGGATGCCTGATTGATGCTTGGCCCAGAGCGCGTACGTGAGCAAGTCGAGGCGGTCTATCGGCGCGACTCGCGGCGCATCCTGGCGACCCTGATTCGCCTGTTGGGCGACTTCGACCTGGCCGAGGAGGCCATGCACGATGCCTTCTTCATTGCCGTCGAGCGCTGGCAGCGTGATGGCATCCCGGATAACCCGCGCGCCTGGCTGGTCTCGACTGGGCGCTTCAAGGCCATCGATGCCTTGCGTCGGCGCATGCGTTTCGATCGCTCCCAGGCGGATTTGATCATGCTGCTGGACAGTGAGGGGCGTGATCCCAGTGAGGAGGAGTTACTCGCCGATGACCGCCTGCGGTTGATCTTCACCTGCTGCCACCCAGCCCTGGCGGCCGATGCCCAAGTGCCGTTGACCCTGCGCGAGGTGTGTGGCCTGACTACCGAGCAGATCGCCCGGGCATTTCTGCAGAGTCCGGCGACCATCGCCCAGCGCATCGTGCGTGCCAAGGCGAAGATTCGCGACGCAGGCATTCCGTATCAGGTGCCGGAGATGGCTGAGCTGCCTGAGCGTCTGGAAAGCGTGTTGCGCGTCATCTACCTGGTGTTCAACGAAGGTTACCTGGCCTCCTCGGGCGAGGATCTGGTGCAGCGCGAGCTGTGCGATGAAGCCATTCGCCTGGGGCGCCTGCTGGTTCAGTTGTTGCCCGACCCCGAGGTGCTTGGCCTGCTGGCGCTGATGCTGCTGCAAGCTTCGCGGCAGCGTGCGCGCAGCGATGCGCAAGGAGAGCTGGTGCTGCTCGACCAGCAAGACCGCAGCCTGTGGGACCGTCAGCAGATCGCCGAAGGCATCCAGCTGGTGGAGCAGGCCTTACGCAGTCGGCAGTTTGGTGGGTACAGCCTGCAAGCGGCGATCGCCGCAGTGCATGCCCAGGCTGAGCGGGCAGAAGACACCGACTGGCAGGAGATCGTCGGCTTGTATGACGTGCTGCTGCGGTATTGGCCGTCAGCTGTGGTCGAGCTCAACCGCGCAGCGGCACTGGCCAAACGCGATGGTGCGCAGGTGGGCTTGGTGGCGGTGCAGGCGATTCTGGATCGGGGGGAGCTGCGCGATTATCACTTGGCGCATGCGGCCAAGGCAGAGCTGCATGTTCAGTTGGGGCAGGTTAGCAAGGCGCGTGCTGCCTGGCAGCAGGCCCTGGCGCTTACCCAGCAGGGGCCGCAGCGGCGGTATATAGAGCGGCGGTTGAAGGCGCTGGAATGAGCGCAGGGGGGTCAGCTCTGGCCTCATCGCGGGACAAGCCCGCTCCCACCTGTCCGCCCTATCAGGGAGGCGTGGGAGCTGGCGCAGCCTGCGATGATCGCCCGCACAGGCGCCAAATGACGCAATTCAATCACTCAGCTGGCAACAAAATTCGGCGGCGAAACCAGGTCAACGGTCTGCTGCTTACGTGGCGCCAGGATCTCGGCCTCGCCCGATACCACCAGTTCATCGTTCTGGTTGTACACATTGGTGGCGATGCGCACCTTGAACTTGGGCAGCTTTTCCAGAATCTCCAGGCGCACGGTCAGGGTGTCGCCAATCTTCACCGGCTTCTGGAAGCTCATCTGCTGACCCAGGTAGATGGTGCCCGGGCCAGGCAGGGTGCAGGCTACTGCCGCACTGATCAGCGCGCCGCTGAACATGCCGTGGGCAATACGCTCGCGGAACATGCTCTTGGCCGCGAACTCGGCATCCAGGTGCACCGGGTTGTGGTCACCGGACATCGCGGCGAACAGCTGAATGTCACGTTCTTCGACGGACTTCTCAAAGGTGGCTTTCTGACCCACTTCGAGGGCTTCGTAAGGGGTGTTGGTGACCTGGGTCATCAGGGCTTCCTTGTAGGCGGACGAGGGCGCATATCATTCACTGCGAGCAGGGCGGCCAAGGGCCAGCGCCTGTTCGAGCCAGCCGAGTATATCGGCGCAGACCTCGTCGCGATTGGTTTCATTGAGCAGCTCATGCCGCGCCTGAGGGTACAGGCGCAGCTGCACATGTCGATTGCCGGTCGCGCTCAAGGCGGCGGCCAGATCCTTGAGACGCTTGCCGGCACTGACCGGATCACATTCGCCGCCAATTACCAGGATCGGCAGGTTCGGATCAATCTGCGCCAGGTTACCCGGCTGGCTGATTTGCGCCAGGCCTTGCAGTAGATCGAGCCACAACTGGTTGCTGCAACGAAAGCCGCACAAGGGGTCGGCGACGTACTTGTCGACCTCTTCAGGGTCGCGGCTGAGCCAGTCGAAGGCGGTACGGTTAGGCTTGAAGGCCTTATTGAACGAGCCAAACGACAGCCACTCGATCAGCGCACTCTTGCCCATGGCACCTTGGCGCCAGGCTTCGACGCGGGCAATGGCCGCAGCCGCTCGAGAGAGCGCTGGCGGCTGGAAATTCGAACCGCTGAGGATCGCCCCCTGCACACTGGCGCTGTGATGCAGCAGGTAGGCCTGGGCAATGTAGCTGCCCATACTGTGGCCGAACAGGAACAGCGGAGTCCCCGGATACGTCTGGCCGATGTGCTGGGCGAGCAGGCCGAGGTCGTTGACCACGGCATTCCAGCCATGATGGCGGGCAAACAGGCCCAAGTGGCCAAGCTCGGCGGTACGCCCGTGGCCGCGCAGGTCAGGGGCGAACAGGGCAAAGCCTGCCTCGCTCAGGGCATGACCCAGGCGGCGGTAGCGCCCAGCGTGCTCGGCCATGCCGTGGGCCAGCAACACAGCGGCCTTGACCGGTGTAGTTGGCAGCCACTGATGGACGTACAGGCTGCAATGCTCGCTGGCAGGCAGCCAGAAGGCGTCATGGGGCATGGCGGGTCCTTTGCGCGCGGGTTCGAGCACAGTTTATGCACAATCGGCCAAATTGCAGGAAGGGCACAAATAAGATTCACAATGTTAATGGCAGCACTTGGCGTATTTGCCACCTCCTGCTTACCTGCTAACGTCGGCTGAACGCCTAATTGCCATCAGGCAATCAGGTCAGGGACGGTCCAGGCAAAGAGGAACAACAATAAATGCAAGCCGATTTCTGGAATGACAAGCGCCCGGCGGGCGTGCCTTCCACCATTGATATCCATGCTTACCGCTCCGTCGTCGAAGTGTTCGAGCGCTCCTGCAAGCGTTTCGCCGACCGCCCGGCGTTCAGCAACCTGGGCGTGACCCTCAGCTACGCTGAGCTTGAGCGCCATTCGGCGGCCTTCGCCGCCTGGCTGCAGCACAACACCGATCTGGCCCCTGGGGATCGCATCGCGGTGCAGATGCCCAACGTGTTGCAGTACCCCATCGCCGTGTTCGGCGCCTTGCGCGCCGGGCTGATCGTGGTCAATACCAACCCGCTGTACACCGAGCGTGAGATGCGCCACCAGTTCAAGGATTCCGGCGCCCGTGCCCTGGTCTACCTGAACATGTTCGGCAAGCGCGTACAGGAGGTGCTACCCGATACCGGCATCGAGTACCTGATCGAAGCGAAAATGGGCGACCTGCTGCCCACGGCCAAGGGCTGGCTGATCAATACCGTGGTGGACAAGGTCAAGAAGATGGTGCCGGCCTTCAACCTGCCGCAGGCAGTGCCGTTCAAGCAGGTGCTGCGCCAGGGCAGGGAGCTGACCCACAAACCAGTGCCGCTGACCCTCGACGACATCGCCGTGCTGCAGTACACCGGTGGCACCACGGGCTTGGCCAAGGGCGCGATGCTGACCCACGCCAACCTGGTCGCCAACATGCTCCAGGTGCTCGCTTGCTTCTCCCAGCACGGGCCGGACGGGCAGAAGCTGATCAAGGAGGGCCAGGAGGTAATGATCGCACCGCTGCCGCTGTACCACATCTATGCGTTCACGGCGAACTGCATGTGCATGATGGTCACTGGCAATCACAACGTGCTGATCACCAACCCGCGGGATATTCCGGGCTTCATCAAGGAACTGGGCAAGTGGCGTTTCTCGGCTCTGCTCGGTCTGAATACCTTGTTCGTCGCACTGATGGATCACCCAGGCTTCAAGTCGCTGGATTTCTCTGCGCTGAAGGTCACCAACTCCGGTGGCACGGCGCTGGTCAAGGCCACCGCCGAGCGCTGGGAGAGCCTCACCGGCTGTCGCATCGTCGAAGGCTATGGCCTGACCGAAACCTCGCCGGTGGCCAGCACCAACCCCTATGGCCAGTTGGCCCGGCTGGGCACGGTAGGCATTCCGGTGGCAGGCACCGCCTTCAAGGTGATCGACGATGACGGCAACGAGTTGCCGCTGGGTGAGCGTGGCGAGCTGTGCATCAAGGGCCCGCAGGTGATGAAGGGCTACTGGCAGCAGCCCGAGGCGACCGCCCAGGCGCTGGATGCCGAGGGCTGGTTCAAGACCGGGGATATCGCGGTGATCGACCCCGATGGCTTTACCCGCATCGTCGACCGTAAGAAAGACATGATCATCGTCTCCGGCTTCAACGTGTATCCCAACGAGATCGAGGACGTGATCATGGGCCATCCACAGGTGGCCAACTGTGCGGCAATCGGCGTGCCCGACGAGCGCTCGGGCGAGGCGGTGAAGTTGTTCGTGGTACCGCGTGAGGGCGGGCTCAGCGTCGAGGAGCTCAAGGCCTACTGCAAGGCCAACTTCACTGGCTACAAGGTGCCCAAGCACATTGTCCTGCGCGATTCGCTGCCGATGACCCCGGTAGGCAAGATCCTACGCCGGGAGTTGCGCGACATCGCTTGATCACCTGCTGTCCTTCGCCATCGCGGGGCAAGCTGGCTCTCACGTATAAAACAGACGTGGCAGCGAGCTTGCCCCGCGATGGCGTTCAAACCCCTCTAAAATGCGCAATACAGCCCGATTTGCGACATTTTGGTTAAATACTCTAAAAATGACTCATATAATTCATTGAGTCATTTTCGTGACCGTCAGGCCTGTTTTGGCCTCTAGGCGACCCCTGGTAAAGCTGTTACTCTCGGCCCGCTTTCAGAGGATACGGTTTGCAATGAACCGTCATCTCATATCAATAATAAACGCATAAACGCGTGATGAATTCGCTGTTGCTGAAGGAGTGGGCTTCCATGATCGAAAATTTTTGGAAGGATAAGTACCCAGCCGGGATTACGGCGGAAATCAATCCTGACGAATTCCCCAATATCCAAGCGGTACTCAAGCAGTCCTGCCAACGCTTTGCCGACAAACCGGCCTTTAGCAACCTGGGCAAAACCATCACCTATGGCGAGCTGTATGCCTTGTCAGGAGCTTTTGCTGCCTGGCTGCAACAGCACACCGACCTCAAGCCAGGTGATCGGATTGCCGTACAGCTGCCTAATGTCCTGCAATACCCTGTAGCCGTATTCGGCGCCATGCGCGCTGGGCTGATCGTGGTCAACACCAACCCGCTGTACACCGCGCGGGAGATGGAGCACCAGTTCAACGACTCCGGCGCCAAGGCCTTGGTGTGCCTGGCCAACATGGCCCACCTGGCTGAAAAGGTCGTGCCCAAGACCCAGGTCAAGCATGTCATCGTCACCGAAGTGGCCGACCTGCTGCCGCCGATCAAGCGCCTGCTGATCAACAGCGTCATCAAGTACGTGAAGAAGATGGTTCCGGCGTACCACCTGCCAGGCGCCGTGCGCTTCAACGATGCCTTGGCCAAAGGCCATGGCCAGCCGGTTACCGAGGCCAATCCGCAGCCCAACGATGTTGCCGTGCTGCAGTATACCGGTGGGACCACCGGTGTGGCCAAGGGCGCCATGCTCACCCACCGCAACCTGGTGGCCAACATGCTGCAGTGCCGGGCACTGATGGGTGCCAACCTGCATGAAGGGTGCGAGATCCTCATCACCCCGTTGCCGCTGTACCACATCTATGCGTTCACCTTCCATTGCATGGCCATGATGCTGATCGGTAACCACAACGTGCTGATCAGCAACCCGCGCGATTTGCCGGCCATGGTCAAGGAACTGGGCAAGTGGAAGTTCAGCGGTTTCGTTGGCCTCAATACCCTGTTCGTGGCCCTGTGCAACAACGAAGCCTTCCGTGCTTTGGATTTCTCGGCGCTGAAGATCACCCTGTCTGGTGGCATGGCCTTGCAACTGAGCGTGGCCGAGCGCTGGAAGACCGTCACCGGCTGCGCCATCTGTGAAGGCTACGGCATGACCGAGACCAGCCCGGTAGCAGCGGTCAACCCGGCCGAGGCCAACCAGGTCGGGACCATCGGCATTCCGGTGCCCTCGACCCTGTGCAAGGTCATCGATGACAACGGCCAGGAGCTTGGCCTGGGTGAAGTCGGCGAGCTGTGCGTGAAGGGCCCGCAGGTGATGAAGGGCTACTGGCAGCGCGAAGACGCTACCGCCGAGATCCTCGACGCCGACGGCTGGCTGAAGACCGGCGACATTGCCCTGATCCAGCTCGATGGCTACATGCGCATCGTCGATCGCAAGAAAGACATGATCCTGGTCTCGGGCTTCAACGTGTACCCCAACGAGCTCGAAGACGTCCTGGCCGGTTTGCCGGGCGTGCTGCAGTGCGCTGCGATTGGCGTGCCGGACGAGAAGTCGGGCGAGCTGATCAAGGTGTTCATCGTGGTCAAGCCAGGCATGACCCTGACCAAGGAGCAGGTGATGGAGCACATGCGCGCCAACGTCACGGGCTACAAGGTGCCGCGCTACATCGAGTTCCGCGATGCGTTGCCGACCACTAACGTCGGCAAGATCCTGCGCCGTGAGTTGCGTGACGAAGAGCTGAAGAAGCAGGGCTTGAAGAAGATCGCCTGAGGTCCAGACGACTTCGAACAGGCTGCATGGGAGCGGGGCAAGCCCGCTCCCATGAGGGCTCTAGCGTAGTTTTTCCAGCATCTGGTAGTACCACATCCCCGCCGCCAACAGCGGATTGCCCAACAGATCCCCCATCGGCACCTTGATGTGCTTGCACGCCGCAAAGGTGTCGAACTTCTCCAGCGTCCCCGTCAGTGCCTCGGCCATGATCTCGCCCATGATGTGACTGGTGGCGATGCCGTGCCCGGAATAGCCCTGGCAGTACCAGACATTCTGCGAAAGCTTGCCCAACTGCGGAATGCGGTTGACCACGATGCCCATCGCACAGCTCCACTGGAACTCGATCGGCACGCCCTTGAGCGCGGGGAAGGTGCGCTCGATGCACGGTCGCAGCTCGCCGGCGATATCCCGCGAATCCTTGCCTGAATAATTGGCGCCACCGCCGAACAGCAAGCGCTTGTCGGCTGTCAGGCGGTAGTAGTCGAGGACGAAGCGGCAGTCGTACACCGCCAGGTCCTCGGGGTTGATCTGCGCGGCCAGTTCCCCCAGGGGTGCGGTGGTGACGATGCCGCCCATGGCCGGGAAGATCTTGCCCTTGAGCTGGCGCTTTTCCAGCTTGTGGTAGACATCGCCGGCCAGCATCACCTGGCGGGCCTCGATCCGGCCCTGGGCAGTGACCACCGCCGGGCGCGGGCCGTGGATGATCTCCAGCACTTCGGAGTTTTCAAAGATCAGCGCGCCCAGGCTGTGGGCGGCGCGGGCCTCGCCCAGGCACAGGTTGAGCGGATGCAGGTGCAGGTTGCGGCGGTTCTTCAGGCCGCCCAGGTACAGCGGGCTTTGCAGCTGGCGAGCCACCGCTTGGCGATCAAGCAACTCGACTTGATCGCCCATGCCACGACGCTGCGCCTCGGCCTCAAAGCTGCGCAGCTCGTCCATGTGCGAAGGCTTCATCGCCGCATGCAGATGGCCGCGCTTCAAGTCGCAATCGATGCCATAACGCTGCACTCGCTGCTCGATGATCTGGTGGCCGCGCCAGCGCAGCTGCCAGATGAAGTCGTCGACTTCGGCGCCGAGCCGATCGCGCATTTGCGTGCGCATCGCTTCATCGCCCGACAGGCTGCCGGTGACCTGGCCGCCGTTGCGCCCGCTGGCGCCCCAACCAATGCGGTGGGTTTCGACGATCGCCACCTTAAGGCCGCGCTCGGCCAACTCCACGGCGGTGGCGACGCCGGTGAAGCCACCGCCGATGATCGCCACGTCGACCTGATGGGTGCCCTGCAGGGTCGGGTATTGGGTCGAATCGTTGAGGGTGGCGCTGTAGTAGGACGGCGCGCGCTGGGCCGCGCCGTTGTTCAGTGCTGCGTTCATGGTGGTTCCTTGACAGAAAGAGGGTAGGGCTCAGGCCTGGTGCAGGTACCAGCGCCAGTCCTGCTCGCCGACTTCGGCCATGAACTGGCGATACTCGGCACGCTTGACCTTCAGGTACACACCGAGGAAGGCCTCGCCCAGCGCTTCTTTGGCCCAGCTCGACTGCTCCAGGGCATCGAGCACGGTCAGCCAGTCAGTGGGCAGGTGCTCGGTAGCCTGGGCATAGCCGTTGCCTTGCACGGGCGCGCCGGGGTCGAGCTGTTGGCGGATGCCTTGGTGGCTGGCGGCGAGGATCGCGGCGGCGGCCAGGTAGGGGTTGGCATCGGCGCCGCAGATGCGGTGCTCGACATGCCGGCTGTTGGCCGGGCCGCCCGGCACGCGCAGGCTGACGGTGCGGTTGTCGACGCCCCAGGTCGGCGCCAGCGGCGCATAGCTGTTGGCCTGGAAGCGCCGGAACGAGTTGGCGTTGGGGCAGAACAGCAACAGCGATTCGTGCAGGTGGCACAGCATGCCAGCGACTGCCTGGCGCAGCAGCGGGGTGCCTGCCGGATCGCTGCTGGCGAACAGATTGTTGCCCTGCTCATCGGCCAGGCTCAGGTGCATGTGCATGCCGGTGCCGGCCAGATCCGAAAACGGTTTGGCCATGAAGCAGGCCTGCATGCCGTGGGCATGGGCGATGCCCTTGACCAGGCGTTTGTAGCGCACCGCCTGATCCATCGCCGCCAAGGCGTCGCCATGCTCCAGGGTGATCTCCACCTGGCCGGGGGCGTATTCGGAAATCGCCGTGCGCGCCGGGATGCCCTGGGCTTTGCAAGCCGCGTACAGGTCGGCGAGGAACGGCTCGATCTGCTCCAGTTCGCGCAGGCCATAGACCTGGGTGGCGCGTGGCCGGCCGCCGTCGTTGTCCAGCGCTGGCTGCGGGCGGCCGTGGGCATCGCGCTGCTGGTCGAGCAGGTAGAACTCAAGCTCACAGGCCATCACCGGATGCAAGCCATCAGCCTTGAGCGCCTCGATGGTGCGCAGCAGTACGTGGCGTGGATCGGCAACGCTGGCGGGTAGGCCTTCGCTGGGGTGCATGCTGACTTGCACAGCAGCGGTAGGCACACGCCGCCACGGCAGACGGACCAGGCTACCGTCGAGCGGGTAGGCGCGGCAGTCGATATCGCCGACGTCCCAGACCAGCCCGGAGTTCTCGACATCATCGCCATTGAGGGTCAGGCCGAGGATGGTACTGGGCAATGGCCGGCCACTTTCGTATACCGCCAACAGCTCATCGCGGTGCAGCAGCTTGCCGCGTGGCACGCCGTTGGCGTCGAGGATGAACAGCTCGATCAGGTCGATATCAGGGTTGTCGGCCAAAAAGCGTTCGGCCTGCTCGATAGGAGCAAAGTGCATGATGGATTCGCTCGCGCACAGGACCTGCGCACAACAGGCGCCAGGTCATACTGGGTCAGCCGGCCGGTGGGCCGGAATGGGTCAGTCAAGCGTGAGTAAAGCATCCGGTGGGCGCGCGTGACGGCAGTGCCACAAGGCCCAGAAGGCGAGGATGATGTGCACCAGCGGATTTTCGCCAGCGCAGGCCCGGACCTTCGGCAAGGAAGGGCGTGACGGCGGCTGGGCGATGCTGGGGAGGAGGATCATGGCTCGATACTCCCATGGGCTGTAAGGTTGATTAAATCAGTGAATGGCTACCTTCAGTTCGCGCTTGGCTAAACAAATGCAGCCACCTTGTAGGATGTTGGCGTGGCAGCGGGCTTGCCCCGCGATAGCGGGTAAAGGGCTATCGCGGGGCAAGCCCGCTCCCACGCGAACCTCCATAAAGCGCTACGTTATGCGACAATCGCAGCCCTTCGAATGCCGATCATGCACAAGCAGGCTCACCTGCATCATTAAAAAGCCCCATGACAGACCACGCCATCGACCAGCTGCTGAACAACCTCGACCACGCCATGATCGCCGACCGCCATCGTCTGCGTCGGCAATTGCATGAGCTGCGCAAGCGCCCTGACGAGGCCAAGCTGGCGCAGTGGGTGGACAAGGTCCAGGCCTCGTTCGCCCAGGTCACTGCGCGCCAGCAAAGCGTGCCGAGTATCCGCTACGACGATAATCTGCCGATCGCCGCCAAACGCGACGAGATCAAGAAGGCCTTGAGTGAACACCAGGTCCTGGTGATCGCCGGCGAAACCGGTTCGGGCAAGACCACTCAGTTGCCCAAGATCTGCCTGGAACTGGGCCGTGGCAGCCACGGCCAGATCGCTCACACCCAGCCCCGGCGGATCGCCGCACGCAGCGTTGCCGCGCGGGTCGCGGAAGAACTCGGCACGCCGCTGGGTGCGCTGGTCGGCTACCAGGTGCGGTTCGAGGATCAGAGCGATTCCAACACCCTGGTCAAGCTGATGACCGATGGCATCCTGCTCGCCGAAACCCAGCATGATCGGTTTCTTGAGCGCTACGACACGATCATCGTCGACGAGGCCCACGAGCGCAGTCTGAACATCGACTTCTTGCTCGGTTATCTGAAGACCTTGCTGCATCGCCGGCCCGAGCTGAAGCTGATCATCACTTCAGCGACCATCGATCTGGAGCGCTTCTCCAAGCATTTCGATAACGCGCCGATCATTGAAGTCTCGGGCCGCACCTACCCGGTAGAAACCTGGTATCGGCCGCTGACCAGCGAGCAGGACGAGGAAGGCAACCAGGTTGAAGACGACCTGACAGTTGATCAGGCGATCCTGGCTACCCTCGATGAAATCGCCGCGCACGAACGCAGTGTCGGCAAGGGGCCGGGTGATGTGCTGGTGTTCCTGCCCGGCGAGCGTGAGATTCGCGACGCTGCCGAGATCTTGCGCAAGGCCCAGCTACGTCACACCGAGATCTTGCCACTGTACGCCCGGCTGTCGCCGGCAGAGCAGCAGAAGATCTTCCAGTCGCACCCAGGCCGGCGCGTGGTGCTCGCCACCAACGTGGCCGAGACTTCCCTGACGGTGCCCGGCATCCGCTATGTGATCGACAGTGGCACCGCGCGGATCAGCCGTTACAGCTATCGCGCCAAGGTTCAGCGCCTGCCTATCGAGGCGGTCTCGCAAGCCAGTGCCAACCAGCGTAAGGGACGCTGTGGGCGGGTCGAGCCGGGCATCTGTGTGCGCCTGTACAGCGAAGACGACTTCAACGGCCGGCCGGCGTTCACCGATCCGGAGATCCTGCGCACCAACCTGGCGGCGGTGATCTTGCAGATGCTCCACCTGCGCCTGGGTGCGATTGATGCCTTCCCCTTCATCGAACCGCCTGATGGCAAGGCCATCAGCGACGGTTTCAACCTGCTGCAGGAGCTGTCGGCGGTCAATCGCGAGAACCAGCTGACCCCGCTCGGCCGGCAACTGGCGCGTTTGCCTATCGATCCGCGGCTGGGCCGCATGCTGCTCGAAGGCGCCCGCTTGGGCAGTCTGCAGGAAGTATTGATCGTCACCAGCGCGCTGTCGGTGCAGGATCCACGCGAGCGTCCGCCGGAGCGTCAGCAGGCAGCGGATCAAGCCCACGCGCAGTGGAAAGACGTCGATTCGGACTTTGCCGCGCTGGTCAATCTGTGGCGCGGTTTCGAAGAGCAGCGTCAGGCGCTGACCGCCAACCCGCTGCGAAACTGGTGCCGGAAGAACTTCCTCAATTACCTGCGCCTGCGCGAATGGCGCGATGCCCATCGCCAGTTGTCGCTGATCTGTCGCGACCTGCAACTGACCGTTAATAAAGAACCCATTGACTATCAGCGCATGCACAAGGCCATTCTCAGTGGCCTGCTCAGCCAGATCGGCCACAAGACCGAAGAGGGTGACTACCAGGGCGCGCGCCAGCGCCGCTTCTGGATCCACCCCTCGTCCGGCATCGGCCGCAAGCGCCCGCAATGGGTGATGGCCGCCGAACTGGTCGAAACCACCAAGCTGTATGCGCGCATGGTGGCCAAGATCGAGCCAGACTGGATCGAGCCGCTGGCGGGGCACCTGATCAAGAAAAACCACTTCGAGCCGCACTGGGAGAAAAAGCGCGGGCAAGTGGTGGCCTATGAACAGATCACCCTGTATGGCTTGATCCTGGTCGGCCGGCGCCCGGTGCACTACGGGCCGATCGATCCGGTGGTATCACGCGAGCTGTTTATCCGCGAGGGTTTGGTTGGCGGTGAGATTCAGTCGCGGGCCAAGTGCCTGGCGGCTAACAAACGCCTGCTCGCACAGCTCGACGAGCTCGAGGCCAAGGCGCGCCGACGCGACATTCTCGCCGATGAGGAAACTCTCTACGCCTTCTATGAAGCGCGCCTGCCTGCCGAGATTCACCAGACGGCGACGTTCGACGCCTGGTATCGCATGACCAGCCAGAAAGACGCCCATCTGCTGATCATGCGCGAAGAGGATGTGCTGGCCCGCGAGGCCAGTGAAGTGACCGCCGCGCAATACCCTGACAGCCTCAAGGTGGGCGAGCTGAGCCTGCCGCTGAGCTACCATTTCGAGCCGAACCATCCGCGCGATGGCGTCACTGTGCGGGTGCCGGCGCCGTTGCTGCCGAGCCTGCCGGGTGAGCGCCTGGAATGGTTGGTGCCAGGCTTGCTCGAGGCCAAGTGCATTGCCCTGGTACGCAACCTGCCCAAGGCCTTGCGCAAGAACTTCGTGCCGGTGCCGGACTTCGTCAAGGCCGCCCTGGCGCGGATGACCTTTGGCCAGGGCGGTTTGCCCCAGGCGCTGGGTCAGGAGCTGCTGCGCATGACCGGCGCGCGGGTCACCGATGAGGCTTGGGCGCAAGCGGCTGAGCTGGTCGAGAGCCACCTGCGGATGAACATCGAAGTGGTCGACGGCCAGGGTAAGTTCCTTGGCGAAGGGCGCGATCTGGCCGAGCTGACTTCCCGATTTGTCGCAGCAAGCCAAGCTGCACTGGCCATGCCGCGTACGGAAAAGTCCGAGCAGCCGGTGCAGGCCAAGGCCTTCGCCGACGTCGCTGAAACCGCCCAGCAAAAGATCGCCGGGCTGTCGATGACGGTCTACCCGGCGCTGGTCGAAGAGAACGGCAGCGTACGTGAAGGACGTTTCTCGACCCACGCCGAGGCCCAGTTCCAGCATCGCCGCGCATTGCAACGTTTGCTTTTGCAACAGCTGGCAGAGCCGGCCAAGTTCCTGCGGGGCAAGTTGCCCGGGCTGACCGAGCTGGGGCTGCTGTACCGCGACATGGGCCGGGTCGAGGCGTTGGTCGAGGACATCCTGCTGGCCAGTCTCGACAGCTGCATCCTGGAAGGTGAAGTGCAGCTGCCGCGCGATGGGGCGGGCCTTGCTTCGTTGGCCGAGCGCAAGCGCGGCAGTTGGGCTGAGCACGCCGAGCGCTTGGCCAGGCTGACGCTTGAGGTGCTCAAGCTGTGGCATGGTTTGCAGAAGCGCTTCAAAGGCAAGATCGACTTGAACCAGGCGGTTGCCTTGAACGACATCAAGCTGCAGTTGGCCAACCTGGTCTACCCCGGTTTTGTGCGCGATACGCCTGGGGTGTGGTTCAAGGAATTGCCCCGCTACCTCAAAGCCATCGAATTGCGCCTGGAGAAACTCGGCTCGCAAGTGCAGAAGGACCGCGTCTGGAGTGGCGAATTGGCCACTCTCTGGACCCAGTACAAGACACGCGCCGACAAGCATGCCCAGGAGGGCAAGCGCGACGAGCAGTTGCTCATGTACCGTTGGTTGCTGGAGGAATATCGGGTATCGCTGTTCGCCCAGCAGCTGGGCACCAAGGTGCCGGTTTCCGACAAACGCTTGAGCAAACAGTGGAGCCTGGTAGAGGGCTAAACCGCTGCAAATGTGGCAAACTTGCTGGAGTTTTGCGGCCGCTTTGCGGTCATTCGCGAGCTAGACTGGCTCCCACGAGAACTCTGGGAGCAGGTTTACCCGCGAACGAGGGCATAGCCCTCGCTGGTTCTCCCGTTTCAGCGGGAAGTTGCAATTGTAAATTGGCACCAAGGTGCCATTATCTTGCCCCTTATTTCGGCCAGCGCCGCGCGGCGATGGCCTCTGACCAGAGGAACGACCGTGCATAACGTCGTAATCAGCGGCACCGGCCTGTATACCCCGGCCCAGAGCATTTCCAACGAAGAACTGGTGGAGTCGTTCAATACCTGGGTCACGCAGTACAACCAGGACAACGCGGCGGCCATCGCGCGTGGCGAAGTCCAAGCCCTGGCCGAATCCAACGCCGCCTTCATCGAGAAGGCGTCGGGGATCAAGAGCCGCTTCGTGTTGGACAAGGCCGGCATTCTCGATCCGCAGCGCATGAAGCCACGGTTGCCGGAGCGCTCCAATGACGAGCCCTCGATCCTCTGTGAGATGGCCGTGACCGCCGCCCGCCAGGCCCTTGAGCGTGCAGGTCGCACTGCCGCCGATGTCGATGCAGTGATCGTCGCTTGCTCCAACCTGCAGCGCCCGTATCCGGCTATCGCCATCGAAGTGCAGCAGGCGTTGGGCATCAACGGTTTTGGCTTCGACATGAACGTTGCCTGCTCGTCGGCCACCTTCGGCATCCAGACCGCCGCCAACAGCATTCAGCTGGGCCAGGCCCGTGCGGTGCTGGTGGTCAACCCTGAGGTGTGTACCGCTCACCTGAACTTCCGTGATCGTGACAGCCACTTCATCTTTGGCGATGCCGCTACCGCCGTGCTGCTCGAGCGTGCTGACCTGGCGACTTCGGCGCATCAGTTCGAGATCGTCAGCAGCAAGTTGCTGACTCAGTTCTCCAACAACATCCGCAACAACTTCGGCTTCCTTAACCGTGCGGCGGAGGAGGGTGAGGGGGCAGCGGACAAACTGTTCGTTCAGGAAGGGCGCAAGGTGTTCCGTGAGGTGTGTCCGATGGTGGCTGAGCTGATCGGCCAGCACTTGCAAGAGAATGGTCTGCAGCCGAGCGATGTGAAGCGTTTCTGGTTGCATCAGGCCAACTTGAGCATGAATCACTTGATCGTCAAGAAGCTGGTTGGGCGGGATGTGGCTGAGGAAGATGCGCCGGTGATTCTGGATCGGTATGCCAATACCAGTTCGGCGGGGTCGGTGATTGCCCTGCACCTGTATCAGGATGATTTGCCTGTGGGGGCGGTGGGGGTGCTGAGTTCGTTTGGCGCTGGGTATTCGATTGGTAGTGTGATTTTGCGTAAGCGGTGATTTTTGGGGTTTGGGTTTTTTCTGGTTGCGGGGGTGGCGTTGAGTCACCTTTGCGGCCATTTTGTGGGGGTTAGCGCTGGTTTTGAGTTGAGTTCTTGGAATGTGAGCTTATCCGTTTTTTGGGGCGCTGCTACTGGCCCCTTCCGCCCTTACGGCGGGTCACTTTTTGGCAGACGCCCGGTGTGCCGGCCCAGCCAAAAGTAACCAAAAAGGTCTGCGCTCCACCATCCGGCCCTCCGCTGCGCTTCGGGTCCCTTCGCGCCGGCGCCTTCCGGGCCCGCGCGGCCTACGATTTGCTGCGCAAATCTACATCTCGCGCCTTCGGCTACGCCGAAGGGTGCTGGCGCACCTGGCCCTCCAGGCACCTCTGCTCAGCCTCCTGAAGTCGCGAATCTGCGGCGCCTGGAATTGCGCGCATGAAGATCAAGAGCAGCGAATTGCTACGCTCTCGCAGAAGCCAAAGCCAAAGCCAAAGCCAAGGTTTGAATTTTTCTTTTGTGTGGTTTGTTCCGGCCTCTTCGCGGGCAAGCCCGCTCCCACAGGTACCGCGCGGTTCTTCCGGCTGGCGGTGAACCTGTGGGAGCGGGCTTGCCCGCGAAGAGGCCAGAATATCCACCACACCTGCCACAAGTACCGCGCCGCTCTTGCGGCTGACGGTGAGCCTGTGGGAGCGGGCTTGAACTGGCCTAATGATCCCGGACACCTCTTAAGGGCGATATGATTCGCCCAATCAGGAGGTTCCATGCAAGAACGAAAGACCTATACCCGCGAGTTCAAGCACCGTGCTGCAAGCATGGTTCTTGATGACAACTGCTCGATTCCTGACGTCTGCGCATCAATGGACGTCGGCCCTACGGCGCTGCGCCGTTGGGTGGATCAGGTTCGAAAAGAGCGCCAGAAAGGCCAGCCAGTGGCAGGCACCAAGGCAATCAGCGACGAACAGCGAGAGCTCCAACAACTGCGAGCCAAGGTCAAGCGACTGGAGACCGAGGCTGAAATCTTAAAAAAGGCTACGGCTCTCTTGATGTCGGATCCCGATCGTTTTTCCTGATTGAGGAGCTGAGAGAGTCGGACTCGTATCCGACCAGCCTGCTTTGCGACGCCCTGGGCGTTTCCCGCAGTGCGTTTTATGACTGGCTTCGCCGCCGTTCAGCGCCGAATACCAAGCGTGACGCGCTCAGAGCGAAAGTCGTGCAATTGCACGTTGAAAGCCGGGGAAGCGTGGGCGCGCGGATGATCTCTCAGCACTTGAAAGCTCAACAACTCAAGGTGGGGCGTTATCTGGCCGGAAGGCTCATGGCGGAGGCTAACCTGGCCAGCAGGCAGCGCCGTCGTCATCAGTATCGCTCCAAGGGCGTCGAGGCATTTGTGGCCAAAAACCTGCTCGACCGTAACTTCGAGCCAACGGCAATCAACCAAGTCTGGTGCGGCGACGTTACCAGCCTGATGGTCGGTAAGCGCTGGTATCACTTGGCAGTGGTCATTGATCTGTTCGCCCGCCGAATTGTTGGTTGGGCGTTTTCTCTGATCAATGACGCCAACCTGGT
This sequence comes from Pseudomonas sp. Je.1.5.c, assembly GCF_051129895.1. NCBI lineage: Bacteria > Pseudomonadati > Pseudomonadota > Gammaproteobacteria > Pseudomonadales > Pseudomonadaceae > Pseudomonas > Pseudomonas sp. Je.1.5.c. The sequence goes on along the minus strand of NZ_JBCPSP010000014.1, from coordinate 62,007 downwards.
TAGCAAGGCGCTGAGAATGGCGGTGGAGATTAGAGGAAAACATGCAGGCTTGATGTTTCATTCAGACCAAGGCTGCCAATACACCAGCCAACGCTTCCAGTCCGAACTGCTTGAGCACGGAATAACGCAAAGTATGAGCCGCAGAGGGCAATGCTGGGACAACGCGCCAACAGAGCGCTTCTTTGGGACGCTCAAGTCGGAGTGGGTGCCCGCCAAGGGCTACGCGGCAATTGAAGAAGCCAGGCAGGATATGACCAGCTTCTTCATGAGATACAACCGAATCAGGCTCCACAGCTATAACAACTACCTGTCGCCAATAGCTATGGAGCAGCAGGCAGCTTGATCACCGTAAACGGTGTCCGGCAAAACTTGACCAGAACAGCTTGCCCGCGAAGAGGCCGGAACATCCACCACATTTGCCACTAGTATTGCGCCGCTCTTGCGGCTGACGGTACCCGTGGGAGCGGGCTTGCCCGCGATGACGGCCGACTATCCACCACACCTGCCACTATCGCCAGATAACGCCAGCCCAGTCGCCGCCACTAACTTCGCGACTTCAGGAGGCCGAGCGTAGGTGTCTGTAGGGCCAGGTGCGTCAGCACCCTTCGGCGTAGCCGAAGGCGCGAGATGTAGATTTGCGTAGCAAATCGTAGGCCGCGCGGGCCCGGAAGGCACCGAAGCGAGGGGACCCGAAGCGCAGCGTAGGGCCGGATGGTGGAGCGCAGACCTTTTGGTTACTTTTGGGGCGTCTGCCAAAAGTGACCCGCCGTAAGGGCGGAAAGGTGACTCAGCGCCACCCTAGCCAATGGATATGCTCAAACCTCTAAAAGCCCAAGCCCAACCCAAACGAAAAAAAGCGAGAAGCGCCGGATGGGGTTCGGCACTTCCCGCTTTCACTAACGCAGAGCAACTACACCTTAGAACTTAGCTTCCAGATCCACCTGCAACGTATCGACATCAGCATTGCTGTTAGGCAGCTGCGACAGATCGGTCTTGGCCATCAGATAAGCAGCACCCACCGAGAAGTTCTTGTCGATCTCGTAACCCACCTTGAACTTGTGACCGCGCGAACCCGTGAAGCCGTTACCGAAGTCAGAGTCGGTGAACAGGCTGACCACAGCGTTACGCTGCACATCGCGGTAGTTATAGTCCAGGCTCCAGGCACCGAGCTTGGTCTTCAGGCCCGCCAGCCAAGCCTGGTCTTCGCCATCGGTGCTCTCGGTGTTCTTCACGTACTGACCATAGGCCGACAGCGGTACAGCCAGGCCAGTCAGGTCGATCTGACCGAAGCCTTCCACCAGGTTGAACTCGTTGGTGGTGTTGCCGAACGACTGCAGGATGGTGGCTTCCTTGTCGTTGTCATAGCCATAGATGCTCGCACCCACGGTGACCTTGAGGGCATCCATCGGCGCGAACTTCGCCCCCAGCTGGCCGTGGTAGACCTGGGCGTCGTGCTTGTACTGCACGCCGTCGCCGTCGACGTTGTCCTTGAGGGTGTATTGACCCGCGCTGGCGAACACTTCGGCGCCGCCCAGGTCGGTCTTGTAGGTAGCAGCCACACCTTCCGGGTTGATGTCGCTGTCCCAGATGATGTCGCCCATGCTGACCCAAGGCTGGGCCATCTTGCCGCCGATCAGGTGCAGGCCGGGCAGGGCGGTTGGGTGCCAGTCGAGGTAGGCCAGGTCAACCCACAGCGACTTCTTGTCGAAGTAGTTGTCCAGGCTCTGGTTGGTCGAGCGACGGTCAGCGCTGCTGCCGGTGGCGACACGGATGCCGGCGTCGACCTGCGGGTTGATCTCGCTGTAGAAGCCAACACGGGCACGCACGCGCTGACGGTCCTGGTTGCCGCTGGAGCTGTTCGGTTCGTCGACATTGACGTCTTCGTAGCGCAGGCGCACATCGCCCTTGATCTGGGTCTTGGCGGCCCAGGCGACTTTCTGTTCAAAGGAGCTCATCCGCTCGGATTGAGCCTTCATGTCTGCCTTTTCCTTGGTTTCCTTCGACAGGTCGGCCTGCAGTTCGTTGTACTGCGCCTGGTTGATCGAGCCGTTGGCGCGGAGCATTTCGAGCAGCTTGGCGTCGACTGCAGCACTGGCTGGAGTACTCAGAGCCAGCATCAGGCCGGTGAGGCTCACTCCAGTAAGTGTAGAAACAAGACGCATAAGGTTCTCCCTGTTGGAAAAGTATGGGGAGGCTTGTGCGCCCGCCCCCGAGTTGGCAAGTCTTCGGAAAAGGCCTGAATAGACAGGTCGCTGGGGTTCCGGAAAACAGGCGCAAGTATTGCGAGGGGGGATGACAGAATAATGTCTATTTAGTGGCACTGCCGTTAAGAAAACCGCTGTCAGTGCGCTTGAGGTTTGTCAGTCGCGCCCTGCATCCGGGATACTGGCAGGCGCCTCTTGGAGAGTGAAACCGTGATCAGCCTGTACAGCCTTGCCCATTTGCGCGACCTGCCAGCGGCGACCTGGGATGCGCTGGTGCCCGCCGGCCAGCCGTTTCTACGGCATGCGTTTCTGACCGCGATGGAGGACAGCGGCAGCGTCGTGCCCGCCACCGGCTGGGCTGCCGAGCACTTGATCCTGGAGCGTGACGGGCAGGTGCGCGCGGTGCTGCCGGCCTATCGCAAATGGCATTCGTTCGGCGAGTACGTGTTCGATCACGGTTGGGCCGATGCCTGTGAGCGCGCCGGGATTGCCTACTACCCCAAGTTACTGGGCGCCGTACCGTTCAGCCCGGTCAGTGGCCCGCGATTGCTAACCGAGGATCCTGCCGATGGCCTGCTGTTGCTGCAGGCGCTGCCTGAGTATCTGGGCAAGGGTGGCTTGTCGGGCGCCCACATCAATTTCACCGACAGCGCCCTGGACCAGTCGATTGCCGGTCTGCCGGGCTGGATGGAGCGCCTGGGTTGCCAGTTTCATTGGCGCAATCAGGGCTATCGGGATTTCCAGGACTTTCTCGATACTCTCAGCTCGCGCAAGCGCAAGCAGATGCGCAAGGAGCGTGAGCAGGTGCTGGGGCAGGGTATCGAGTTCCAGTGGTATCGCGGCGATGAGCTGAGCCAAGCGCAGTGGGATTTCGTGTATCTGTGTTACGCCAACACCTATGCCGTACGTAGGCGAACGCCGTACCTCACGCGGGCGTTTTTCAGCCTGCTGGCCGAGCGCATGCCCGAGGCGATCCGCGTCGTGGTGGCGCGCCAGGCGGGGCGGGATGTGGCCATGGCGCTGAGCCTGGTGGGCAGCGATAGCTTGTATGGGCGCTATTGGGGGTGCCTGGCCGAGTTCGATCGGTTGCACTTTGAGACGTGCTTCTACCAGGGGATGGACTTTGCCATTGCCCAAGGCTTGCAGCGCTTCGATGCGGGGGCACAGGGCGAACACAAGCTGATTCGCGGGTTTGAGCCGGTGATCACGCGGTCGTGGCACTATCTGTTGCATCCGGGGTTGAGGCGGGCGGTGGAGGATTTTCTTGGGCAGGAGCGCGAGGGGGTCAGGGCTTATGCCAAGGAGGCGCGGGGGATGCTGCCTTATCGGCGGGGTTGATGGGTGGGCTGTTGTGGCCTCATCGCGGGGCAAGCCCGCTCCCACGCAATGGCTGCATAGCCGCATAGCCGCATAGCCGCATAGCTGGTTAGCGTGGGAGCGGGCTTGCCCCGCGATGGGGGCGCGCCAGCCTGAAACTCAATCGACGCCGACAAAACCGCCAGTCTGGTGATGCCACAACCGCGCATACAGCCCTTGGTGCGCGAGCAGTTCGGCATGGGTTCCGCTTTCGACGATATGCCCTTTGTCCAGCACCACCAGCCGGTCCATCCGGGCGATGGTCGACAGCCGGTGGGCAATGGCAATCACCGTCTTGCCCTGCATCAGGGTCTCCAGGCTTTCCTGAATCGCCGCTTCCACCTCTGAGTCCAGCGCCGAGGTAGCCTCATCCATGATCAGGATCGGTGCGTTCTTCAACAGCACCCGGGCGATGGCGATACGCTGACGCTGTCCGCCAGACAGCTTGACCCCGCGCTCACCCACATGCGCATCGAAGCCAGTGCGCCCCTGGGCATCGGACAGCTGCGGGATGAACTCGTCGGCCCGTGCCCCGCGCACAGCTTCCCACAACGCCTGTTCGCTGGCATCGGGGCGGCCGTACAGCAGGTTGTCGCGGATCGAGCGGTGCAACAGCGAGGTGTCCTGGGTGATCATGCCGATCTGCGCGCGCAGGCTGGCCTGGTTCACTTCGGCGATGTCCTGGCCATCGATCAGGATGCGCCCGCTTTCCAGGTCGTACAGGCGTAGCAGCAGATTGACCAAGGTCGATTTGCCTGCCCCAGAGGGGCCGATCAGGCCGATCTTCTCGCCAGGGCGAATGTCCAGGTTGAGGCCGTCGATGACCTTGCCACCTTTGCCGTAATGGAAACCCACGTTGTCGAAGCGCACTGCACCGCGAGTGACCTTGAGCACCGGTGCGTTGGGGCTGTCGGTGACCGTCACCGGCTGGGCGATGGTTTGCAGGCCATCCTGGACCATGCCGATGTTCTCGAAGATGCCGTTGACCACCCACATGATCCAGCCGGACATGTTGACGATACGAATCACCAGGCCAGTAGCCAGTGCGATGGCACCGACCGTGATCAGCGACTGGGTCCACAGCCACAGCGCAAGCCCTGTGGTGGTGACGACCAGCAAGCCGTTGAGGGTGGTGATCACCACGTCCATGCTGGTCACCACGCGAGCGGCCAGCTGGGTTTTCTCGGTCTGCTCACGGATCGCCTCGCGGGCGTATTGCTGCTCGTAGTCGGTATGGGCGAACAGCTTGAGGGTGGCGATGTTGGTGTAGCCATCGACAATGCGCCCCATCAGTTTGGAGCGCGCATCGGAGGAAATCACCGAGCGCTCCTTGACCCGCGGCACGAAGTACAGCAAAGCGGCGATGTAGCAGGCGATCCACACCAGCAGCGGCAGCATCAGCCGCCAGTCAGCCTCGGCGAACAGCACCAGCGAGCTGATCGCGTAGATCAACACGTGCCACAGCGCATCCACCGCCTGCACCGCTGAGTCGCGCAGGGAGTTGCCGGTTTGCATGATGCGCTGGGCAATACGCCCGGCGAAGTCGCTCTGGAAGAAGTTCAGGCTCTGCTTGAGCACATAGGTGTGGTTCTGCCAGCGGATCAGGCTGGTCATCCCCGGGTTGATGGTCTGGTGCACCAGCAGGTCGTGCAGGCCGAAGAACACCGGACGCAGCAGCAGGACCACCACCAGCATCCAGATCAGCTCGCCACTGTGCTCGCTGAAGAAGTTGGCGTTGGGCGTGCCTTGGGCCAGGTCGATGATCCGGCTCAGGTAGCTGAACATGGCCACCTCGATCAACGAGGCGACCAGGCCAACGATCAGCAGGGCCAAGAAGCTTGGCCACACCTGACGCAGGTAGTAGAGGTAGAACGGCCACACCGTGCTCGGAGGCGCCTCGCTCGGCGCTTCGCGGAAGATGTCGATCAATTGCTCGAAACGGCGGTACAGCATGGGGGTTACAACTCCTGTTCTACCCGACCTGCAGGCGGTTCACATCCCTGTGAGGCCTGCACTCAGTCGATGCGTTTGGCGGACTTGATGAACACCGGATCGGCCGGTACATCACGCATGCCCTTTTTGATAGTGGTCGGCGAATTGACGATCTGGTCAACCACGTCCATGCCTTTGGTGACCTTGCCGAACACGGCATATCCGGCATCGCGACCTGGGTCGAGGAAGGCGTTGTCGGCAACGTTGATGAAGAACTGGCTGGTGGCCGAGTTCGGGTTGGAGGTGCGGGCCATGGACAGGGTGCCGCGGGCGTTATGCAGGCCATTGCTGGCTTCGTTGCGGATCGGGTCGTTGGTGTTCTTCTGCACCATCTGCTCGGTGAAGCCGCCGCCCTGGACCATGAAGCCTGGGATCACGCGGTGGAAGATGGTGTTGTTGTAGAAACCACTGTCGACGTACTCAAGGAAGTTCTTGGTACTGATCGGCGCTTTTTCCGCGTTCAGCTCGATTTCGACCTGGCCGAAGCTGGTGTCGAGCAGAACGTGCGGGGTCTTGTCCGAGGCCATGACGCTGGTGGCGAAGGCAACCGAGCAGGCGGCGAGCAGGAGTTTTTTCAGCATGGGCTCAAAGATCCTTGAGAGGTGGAGGCGGCTGCAAGAAAGTGCAGCAGGGTCTGGTTGAAGACCTCGGGTTGATCGAGGGGTGTAGCGTGCCGGGAATCTTCTATGACTGCCAGTCTAGCCTGGGGTATCAAGGCGACGTAGCGCTGTTTCAGTTGTATCGGTGTGTAATCGTGGTCGGCGGCGATCACCAGGGTGGGACAGCCGATCTGGCCGATGCGTTCCGCCACGCCCCAGTCGACGATAGCGTCGAAGCTCTTGAGGTAGGCGCGCTTGTCGTTGCGTGCCCAGCGCTGGGCCATCTTCTGGCGAAGATCGGCTTGTTCGGGTTTGGGGAACAGCCGCTCGGCCAGGCCCTTGCCGACGGCTTCGACGCTGAGCAGACGCGCCAGGCCCCAGCGTTTTGCCCACCAGATCCAGTCGCTGCGGGTGCGTCGCTTGACCTCGGGGGCGCTGTTGACGATGCACAGGCTGCGTAGCCACTGCGGGTGGTCGACGGCAAACTGAAAGCCGATCATACCGCCCATCGACAGGCCAACGAAGTGCACTGGACCGGTGCGCAGGTGTTCGAGCAGGGCCAGCAGGTCTTCGCTGAAGGTGGCGATCTGATAGCCATCGCGGGGTTTGTCAGAGCGGCCGTGGCCGCGGATGTCCATCAGGATCACCCGATAGTGCCGGCTCAGCTCGGGCACCTGCAGCTCCCAGTCCTGGCAACTGGAGCCCAGCCCATGCAACAGCACCAGGGGCTCGCCCTGGCCGTATTCCTCGTAATGCAGCGTGCATCCTTCGTGTTCGAAATAGGCCATGGGCGCGGTCCTCAGGCTTGCGGCGGGGCTGCGAAGGGCACGTCCAGGGGCGCAGTATCGAAATTGCGCAGCAGGTCGATGAGGATCTGCGTGGCCGGGCCCAGGGTCTTTTCCTTGCTGGAGTAAAGGTAGAACAGTGGATGGCGACTGCCACCCTGGTCCAGCGGCAATGGCTTGAGCACGCCGTCGCGCAGCTCGCGCTCGATCATGTGCCGGGGCAGCCAGGCAAAGCCCAGGCCGCTGCTGACGAAGGTGGCCGCAGTGCCCAGGCTACCGACCGTCCAGCGTTGTTCAGCGCCCAGCCAGCCGACATCCTTGGGTTGCGCGCGGCCAGAGTCACGGATTACCACCTGCAACTGGCTCTCCAGGTCCTGGAAGGTAATCTCCCGGCCCAGGCGGTGCAGGCTGTGTTCCGGGTGGGCGACGGCGACGAACTCCACCGAGCTCAGTTCGGTGCCCAGGTAGCCGCCGATGCTGAAGCTGCTGATCGCAAGGTCGGCGATGCCTTCATGCAGGACTTCCTCGACCCCAGACAGCACCTCTTCGCGCAGCCGCACGCGGCAGCCTCGGCTCTGCGGCATGAACGCGCTCAAGGCGCGCACCAGGCGGGCGCTGGGGTAGGCGGCATCGACCACCACGCGCACCTCGGCCTCCCAGCCTTGTTCCATGTGATGGGCCAGGTCTTCGAGCTGGCTGGCCTGCTTGACCAGGTGGCGCGAGCGGCGCAGCAGGACGTTACCGGCCTCGGTCAGCACGGCTTTACGCCCGTCGATGCGCAGCAACGGCACGCCAAGTTGCTCCTGCATGCGTGCCACTGTGTAGCTGACCGACGATTGTGAGCGGTGCAGGGCCTCGGCGGCCTGGGCAAACCCTCCGTGATCGACCACTGCCTGCAGGGTTCGCCACTGATCCAGGGTTACGCGCGGCGCTTTCATCTTCAGCTCCTGTTGTCCTAAGCTGCGCTCTTTCAAGGAGAGCGCTCTATGAAGAAAAGTTGTGTGGCATTACTGCTGTGCCTGCCCCTTACCGCCATGGCATACCCCATCGATGTCGACAAGCAGCTGACCGGGGTCAAGGTCGACTACACCGCCTACGACACGGCCTACGACATCGGCAGCATCTCGCTGAACAACTATGGAGAGGTTGCGGCGTCGTGCAAGGTCACTTTCCGCAACGGCCCGGAAGCGCCACGGGTGCGTCGGGTCAATGTGCCGGCCAAGCAAAGCGTGGACGTTACCGCCAAGTTCAACCGGCAGATCATCAAGCTGCGGATCGGTTTGAGCTGTAAACCGGAATAAAACGGATTAGTCGATAGATTGAACCCACTTTTTACGCTTTTTTATCGATAGGTCAACCCTTAATCTTTCCTCCATCGAATCGCACCCTATTTGCCGATGGAGGCACCCATGTCCCGCGTATTGATCATCGAAAGCAGCGCCCGCCAGCAGGACTCCGTTTCGCGTCAATTGACCCGAGATTTCATTGCCCAATGGCAAGCGGCGCATCCGGCCGACGACATCAATGTGCGTGACTTGGCGGTGACTCCAGTGCCGCACCTGGACGCCAACCTGCTGGGTGGCTGGATGAAGCCTGAGGATCAACGCTCACAGATCGAGCGCGAAGCCCTGGAGCGTTCCAACGAATTGACCGATGAACTGCTGGCCGCCGATGTACTGGTGATGGCTGCTCCGATGTACAACTTCACCATTCCGAGCACGCTCAAGGCTTGGCTCGATCATGTACTGCGCGCCGGTATCACCTTCAAGTACACCCCGACCGGTCCACAGGGGCTGCTGACGGGCAAGCGTGCCATTGTCCTGACTGCCCGCGGTGGTATCCATGCCGGCGCCACCAGCGACCATCAGGAACCGTACCTGCGCCAGGTCATGGCCTTCATTGGTATCCATGACGTGACCTTCATTCATGCCGAAGGCCTGAACATGAGCGGCGACTTCCACGAGAAAGGGCTGAATCAGGCCAAGGCCAAGCTGGCTGCGGTGGCCTGAGTACCGACCAATTCCCAACCCTGACACCTGTTGCTCCTTGGGTGTGCCTGCCCGGCCATATGATGGTCGGGCTTTTTTATGCCTGGAGTTTTTCTAGCGCCTGGTCCGGCCTGATCGCGGGGCAAGCCCGCTCCCACGTGTATTGCGCCGTCAGCCATACCAGTGGGAGCGGGCTTGCCCCGCGATGAGGGCGCTACGCCAAGTTGATCGGTTTTTGCCAACCGGCTAAGGTCGCCGCCTTGATTTACGAGAGAGCACCATGGGCTACCTGATTATCGTCGCGCTGATCCAGGCGTTTTCCTTCAGCCTGATCGGCGAATACCTGGCCGGGCATGTCGACAGCTATTTCGCGGTCTTGGCGCGGGTGGTGTTGGCCGGCCTGGTGTTCCTGCCGCTCACCCGCTGGCGTCAGGTCGAACCGCGCTTCATGCGCTCGATGTTGCTGATCGGCGCATTGCAGTACGGCATCACCTACGTCTGCCTGTACTTGAGTTTCCGCGTGCTGACCGTGCCGGAAGTGCTGCTGTTCACCATTCTCACGCCGCTGCACGTGACCCTTATCGAAGATGCGCTGAACCGCCGCTTCAACCCTTGGGCGCTGCTCGCTGCACTGGTCGCGGTCGCGGGTGCCGCGGTGATCCGTATGGACAGCATCAGCGGCGACTTCTTCATCGGCTTCCTGTTGCTGCAATTGGCCAACTTCACCTATGCCGCCGGCCAGGTGCTGTACCGTCACCTGGTTGCCCGTCACCCAAGCGATCTGCCGCATTACAAGCGGTTTGGCTATTTCTACCTGGGCGCGTTGATCGTGGTGTTGCCGGCGTTCCTGCTGTTTGGCAATGTCCAGCACCTGCCGAGCACCGATGTGCAGTGGCTGGTGTTGCTGTTCCTGGGCCTGTGTCCGACTGCGCTGGGCTTGTACTGGTGGAACAAGGGCGCCTGCCTGGTTTCTGGCGCGACTTTGGCGGTAATGAACAACCTGCATGTGCCGGTCGGGCTGCTGCTCAATTTGCTGATCTGGAATCAGCACGAGCCGCTGGGGCGATTGTTCATTGGCGGCGCGGTGATTCTGGCCTCGGTGTGGCTCAGTCGCTTGGGCGGCAGTCGGACTGCTCGCTCGCAGCAGACCTCCACCTGATCTAGACACTGCATGTAAAAAAGGCGCCTGTTCGGCGCCTTTGCTTCTTCAAGCCTCTGCGGTTTCTGTAAGGCGCTGCGCCTGCGTTTCGACTGGCGCTCGGGCGGCAAGCCCTGCGCGCATGTCATTGCCGCTGGGCTGCTGATACAGACTCAGGCCAAACTCCGGCAGCACGGCCAACAGATAATCGAAGATATCGCCCTGGATGCGCTCGTAATCCGCCCAGGCCGTGGTGCGGGTGAAGCAGTAGATCTCCAAGGGCACGCCCTCAGCGGTGGTCTGCATCTGCCGCACCATGCAGGTCATGCTTTGCTGCACGTCAGGATGGTTCTGCAAATAGGCCAGGGCAAACGCGCGGAAAGTACCGATGTTGGTCAGCCGCCGCCGGTTAGCCGACAACTCGGCTACTGGTCCCAGCGCTTCGTTCCAGTTCTGCAGTTCCTGGCGCTTGCTGGCCAGGTAATCACCGAGCAAGTGCACCTGGGCCAGGCGCTGTTCTTCCTCGCGGGTCAAGAAGCGGACACCGGCAGCATCGATGAACAGGCTGCGCTTGATCCGTCGCCCACCAGACTGCTGCATGCCGCGCCAGTTGCGGAACGACTCGCTCATCAGGCGCCAGGTCGGGATGGAAACGATGGTCTTGTCGAAGTTCTGCACCTTGACCGTGTGCAGGGTGATGTCCACCACATCGCCATCAGCGCCGACCTGGGGCATTTCGATCCAGTCGCCGACGTGAAGCATGTCGTTGCTGGTCAGCTGTACGCTGGCCACGAATGACAGCAAGGTGTCCTTGTACACCAACAGCAGCACCGCCGACATGGCGCCCAGGCCCGATAGCAGTAACAGCGGCGAGCGGTCGATCAGGGTGGCGATGATGACGATGACGCTGAGCACCCACAGCACCATCTTGGCCAACTGCACATAGCCCTTGATCGAGCGGGTGCGGGCATGCTCGGTGCGGGCGTAGATGTCCAGCAGGGCATCGAGCAGGCAGGAAACCGCCAGGGTCATGAACAACAGGGTGAATGCCAGGGCAACATTGCCGAGGAAGTGCTGGGCGGTGGTGCCAAGCTCCGGGACCAGCTTCAGGCCGAACTGGATGATCAGCGAAGGGGTGGTCTGCGCCAGGCGATGAAATACCTTGTTGTGGCGCAGGTCGTCGAGCCACTTCAGCGCTTGTTGACGGGCCAGCAGGCGGCTGGTGTGCAGCACCAGGAAGCGCGCCAGGCGACCGAGTACTAGGGAGATCAGCAGCAGTACCGCCAGGCCCAGGGCAGAATGCAGCAGCGGATGTTGGTCTAGGGTGCCCCAGAGGTCGAGGGTGTCGTGCCAGAGTCGTTGAATGTCCATGAGCGTTACAGCGGTCTATGTTGCGGAACGAGGCACGATTAGAGCGCGGATCGGCCAAAAGTTGCTAAAAGAAAATTCGGTTATGGCGGCGGAAAACGTTACCCTATGCAACTGAATTTACGTACTTGCCCGAGGTTGTCCCCGTGTTTTCCCAATTCGCCCTGCATGAACGCCTGCTCAAAGCCGTGGCCGAGCTGAACTTTGTCGAGCCGACTCCGGTGCAGGCGGCGGCCATCCCCCTGGCGTTGCAAGGGCGTGACCTGCGGGTGACGGCGCAGACCGGCAGCGGCAAGACCGCAGCTTTCGTCCTGCCGATGCTCAACCGCCTGGCTGACCTGGGTGGCCCGCGCGTTGAAATCCGTGCGTTGATCCTGCTGCCGACCCGCGAACTGGCCCAGCAGACCTTGAAACAGGTGCAACTGTTCTCCCAGTTCACCTACATCAAGTCTGGCCTGGTCACCGGCGGCGAAGACTTCAAGGAACAGGCTGCACTGTTGCGCAAGGTGCCGGACGTGCTGATTGGCACCCCAGGCCGCCTGCTCGAGCATCTGAACGCCGGCAACCTCGACCTCTCCCACGTTCAGGTCATGGTGCTGGACGAGGCTGACCGCATGCTCGACATGGGCTTTGCCGAAGACATGGAGCGCCTGTGCAAAGAGTGCGAGAACCGCGAGCAGACCCTGCTCTTCTCCGCCACCACCGGCGGCGCAGCGCTGCGCGACATCATTGGCAAAGTGCTGAAAAACCCTGAGCACCTGATGCTCAACAGCGTCTCGCAGTTGGCCGAAGGCACTCGTCAGCAGATCATCACCGCCGACCACGACCAGCACAAAGAGAAAATCGTCCAGTGGCTGCTCGACAACGAGACCTTCCAGAAGGCGATCATTTTCACCAATACCCGCGCCCTGGCTGACCGCGTCTATGGTCACCTGGTGGCCAAGGACGTCAAAGCCTTCGTGCTGCACGGCGAGAAGGACCAGAAAGACCGCAAGCTGGCCATCGAGCGCTTCAAGCAGGGTGGCTCCAAGGTACTGGTCGCCACTGACGTAGCGGCACGTGGCCTGGACATCGACGGCCTGGACCTGGTGATCAACTTCGACATGCCGCGCAGCGGCGACGAATACGTGCACCGCATTGGCCGTACTGGCCGGGCCGGTGGCGAAGGTCTGGCGATCTCGCTGATCACCCACAACGACTGGAACTTGATGTCGAGCATCGAGCGCTACCTCAAGCAGCAGTTCGAGCGCCGAGTGATCAAAGAGGTCAAAGGCACCTACAGCGGACCGAAGAAGGTCAAGGCTTCGGGCAAGGCTGCCGGCGTCAAGAAAAAGAAAGTCGACAAGAAAACCGGCGACAAGAAGGCCGCCGCCAAGCGCAAGCCTACCGCCAAGCCACGGCCAAACGCACCGCTGACCAGCTCCGATGGCATGGCGCCGCTGAAAAAGCGCGCGCCGAAGGCTGAGTAAGGCGTTCTCCAGGCAACTACCGGTCTGCCCTGGCTTTGCCTAGGACGGACCGACGCCTTGCCCCTTGCCGCGATCACCTCACTCCGCTTTTTTCTCCGCGACCTTGAGCTCCTGTAGCCTGCGGTCGATCAACTGGCACTTGTCAGGCAGATCCTTGCTTTCTGTCGCCAGGTCCATGCCCTGAAGCTCGTCGTTGATCTCCTTGGCCTTTTGCGGGTTCTGCTCGGTCAGTTGTGACACCAACTTGGCCAGCTCTTCGCGTTTTGCGGTTGCCTCTTCCAGCGTGCAGGCCCAGCTGGGCAGGGCGAAGCACAGGCTGGCAAGCAGGGTGACTCGGTGCAGGGTCTTCATAAGATGAGCCTCGGTCAGCAAGTAATCGGTTGAGGCTATGACGGGGAGGAAAGTTCACCTGGGGAAGGTGCCTGGTCGAATCTCTTTTGCTTGTAATCCGCTTCCTAAATGCCTGTTTGCTGCACTTAACCTCTGTTGATCTGCTGATGCTTCTTCTAGGCTCGCTGGCTTATAGGGAGTATTGTGTATGTACAAAAGTAAATACAGGCAGTCCCATGCGTTTTGAGTGGGACGAAGCTAAGAATCAGATAAACATCCGCAAGCACGGTATCGACTTCAGCGATGTGCCCGATATGTTCCAGCACCCCATGCTGCTGTTGCGAGATGATCGGCAGGCCTATGGTGAGGAGCGCTGGATCGGCTTAGGCTGGCTGGACGCGCTGGTCGGGGTGGTCGTGTATACCGAGCGGCAGGCAGATGTAATCCGGATCATCTCTGCGCGAAAGGCGACCAGACAAGAGGCAAAACGTTATGACCAAGTCTTCCAAAACTGATTGGAGCCGCCTGGCTCAACAAGACGATCAGCAGATCGACACTTCGGACATTGCCGAGCTAGGTGAGGATTTTTTTCGCCAGGCTGAGCTGCGGGTTCCAGCCAAACAGGCCGTGACGATCCGTCTTGATGCCGATGTATTGGCCTGGTTCAAGGAGCAGGGCACGGGCTACCAGACGCGTATAAATCAGTTGTTGCGCCAGTATATGCAGGCTCAGCAGCGCCATCGTTGAATTTCCGTCGGAACGCTTGCAGCCCCATGCCGGTCCCAAGTTGTGTACCCCATCCGTTCACAGCAGGAGCCAACCTCCATGAGCAGCTACGACTGGGACCTGATCCAACGCCTGCTGCACGAAGTGCAAAATGGCGCTGATCACAGCTTTACGCCACGCCCCTACGCCGAGCAACATGCCGCGGCACTCGCCGCCCAAGGCCAGCCGGTGGGCGATCTGGATCATCTGAAGACCCGCGCGTGCGAGTACGAGAAGATCCTCTTCGAGCGCGGCTTCATCGAATCTCGGCCGGCAGAGGATGGCGGCAATGGCGAGAACTTCGTGCTCACCGAGCGTGGCTCGCGCTTGCTCAGTCTGATCGACAGCAGCATTCCTGGCTTCGAGCACCCGCGCCAGGTGCTGGATGAGCAGGAAGATCCGCTGGACGAAAACACCTTCGAGCACGTCTCGGCCAAGGCGCAGATTGCGGGCGGCGCAATTTAGGCTGGTAACGGCGGCGTCGCGAACCCGATAATCGGCACTGGATCCATTTTCTCTGCCGAGCCTTGCCCATGCCATCGAATCTACAAGGGGCCCGCCCATGAGTGCGGCCCGCAAGAATCCCGACGCTTTCGCCCTGCAACTGATGCTTGGGCTGTGCCTGATCTGGGGCAGCCAGCAGGTGATGATCAAATGGGCCGCCGTTGATATCGCCCCGGTGATGCAGGCGGCTTTTCGTTCCGGTATCGCTGCGCTGTTGGTCGGTATCTTGATCTGCTGGCGTGGGGGCTGGGGCCAGGTGGGCAGTACCTGGCGGGCCGGGTTGCTGGCTGGCGCACTGTTTGGCCTGGAATTTATGTTCATTGCCGAGGGGCTGAAGTTGACCTCGGCGGCGCACATGTCGGTGTTTCTCTACACCGCGCCGGTGTTCACCGCACTCGGCCTGCATTTCATGCTGCCCAGCGAGCGGCTGCGGCTTTTGCAGTGGTTGGGTATCTTGCTGTCGTTTGCCGGGATCGCCACGGCCTTCGCTGGCGGCTTGCAGCTCGATCAGATCGATGCTCGCACGCTTCTAGGCGATGCCTTTGGGGTGCTGGCGGGCTTGGCCTGGGGCGCGACTACTGTGGTGGTGCGAGGTTCGCGGCTGTCGGAAGCGCCGGCGACCTTGACCTTGTTCTATCAGCTGATGGTGGGCTTTGTCGGGCTGTTGTTGATTGCGCTGGTGAGCGGGCAGATCGGTAGGGTTACGTTGACCCCACTGGCGATGGGCAGCGTGTTGTTCCAGGGGATTGTGGTCTCGTTCGTCAGCTACCTGACCTGGTTCTGGTTGCTGCGCAAGTATCTCGCTTCGAACCTGGCGGTGTTCTCTTTCATCACGCCGTTGTTTGGGGTGACCTTTGGCGTGCTGCTGTTGGGGGAGCCGCTGAGTGTGAACTTTGTACTCGGGGCGGTGATGGTGTTGTGCGGGGTGATCCTGGTCAGTGCTGAGCCCTGGGTGCGTAAGCAGTTGCGCAAGGTGATTGGCTAGGTAGTTATCTGAGCTGCTCATCGCGGGGCAAGCCCGCTCCCACGCAACCCGGTGTTGGCCAACGTGGGAGCGGGCTTGCCCCGCGATGAGGCCGGCAAAAACGCCCTGACACTCTCAGGCCGTGCTAGTGCTCGCCTGACAAACCTGCCGTGCGCTGCGGCTGGTTACTACCAGGACGCCGGCCAGCCCAAGCCCACTGGCGGCCAACACCAGCGCAGGTTGCAGGCTAGCGCTGTAGTGATTGCTCAGTGCTGCCAGCAGCGGCCCACTCAATTGGCCGAGCGCGAAGCACGCGGTCAATAGTCCGGCATTGCGCTGCGTGGCATGCGGCGCCAGCTCTCGCGAGCGCTGCATGACCAATTGCATGCAGGCCAGGAACGGCCCTCCACACAGCACCACCCCCAGGGCCAGGCCAAACCCATCACCCAGCAGGCAGGCCAGCACGCCCAGGCCTTGCAGCCAAAGGGTTGCGGCCAACCAGCCGGTAGTCCGCCCAGGTCGGCGCACACTCATCAGTACCACGCCCAACGCGGCAGCCAGGCCAAACGCTGGCCAGAACAGGTCGGCCAGCCAATGTCCGTGAAAACGCTGGTTGGCCATCTGCGATAAAAATGTGGCCGGCAAGATATACCCCACCCCATAGAGCCCATACACCAGCCCCAGACGGGCGATGCCAGGGCTCGGCGCCGAACGTGCGATTGCTGCTGGTGCAGGCGCCAGCGCCCTTGGCAACCAGGGCCGCACTGTAAGCAACATGACCAGCGCGGCCACTGCATAAACCAGCCACAAGGCCGCCGAGTCCATCCCCAGCAGATGTGCCGCCAGCGCCAGTAGCCCGGTCAGCGCAATGCCCACACCAGGCCCTGCGAACACCAGGGCGCCCAGTCGCGGTGTGCCATGAGCGGCTGCCAGCTGTTGGGTGAGGCTGGTAATCATCACCAGCACCCAGGCGCTGGCAACGCCGGTGCCAAAGCGCAGCAGCAGATGGCTCCAGAAACCATTGGCTGCCCACGAGGCGAGGGTCAACACCACGCACAGCCACAGGCCTGCATGCAGACGCAGGCGTACTTGGCCAGGCTGGCGAGCGAACATGGCGTCCACCGCGCCGAGGAAGTAGCCCAGGTAGTTGGCGGCGGCGACAAGGCCAGCGGCAGTCAGGTCGAATTGCCCTTCAGCGATCAGGCTGGGCAGTTGCGGGGTCAGGGCGAAGCGGCCGATGCCCATGGCCATCATCAGGGCCACGGCACTGGCCAGTAGTTGTACGAGCGGCGACATGTGAATGCTCCTGCCAGGTGTGAGTCGATGAGTGGCAGGGTAGGGTGGATTGACTTTCAATAAAATTGAATAATGATGATCAAGTTGTTCTGTTTTGGAGAATGTCATGGAGTTCAGTCAACTGCGCATCTTTCAAGCGGTGGCCGAAGAAGGTTCACTTACCCGTGCTGCCGAGCGCTTGCACCGCGTGCCGTCGAACCTGTCGACGCGGCTGCGACAGTTGGAAGAGCAGTTGGGTGTCGAGCTGTTCTTGCGTGAGCGCCAGCGCTTGCAGCTGTCGCCAGCCGGAAAGGTGCTGCTCGACTACGCCAACCGCTTGTCGACCCTGCACGACCAAGCGGTGGCGGCAGTGCAGGGTGGTCAACCCGCAGGGGACTTCGTCTTGGGCACGATGTACAGCACCGCGGCGACGCATCTGCCGGCGTTGCTGGCCCGCTATCACCAGACTTACCCAGCGGTGAACCTGCAGGTACAGGCCGCTCCGAGCGGCGATCTGCTCGAAGGGCTGATGAGCCACCGCCTGGATGCCGCCTTGGTCGATGGGCCGCCAAGCCTTGCAGGGCTCGATGGCGTGCCACTGTGCGATGAAGTCTTGGTACTGATCACCAGCCCTGAGCACCCCCCGGTTCACAGTGCCCGGGATGTGGCAGGGCGGGCGGTGTTCACCTTCCGCCAGGGCTGCTCCTACCGGATGCGTCTGGAAGCCTGGTACGCCCACGCTCACACGCCCATGGGCCGGGTCATGGAGATCGAGTCTTACCAGAGCATGCTGGCCTGTGTCATTGCCGGGGCAGGGGTAGCGTTGATGGCGCAATCGATGCTCGACAGCCTGCCAGGACGTGAGCAGATTCGCGTCCACCGGCTGCAAGCACCGTTCGATCAGGCTGTCACCTGGTTGATGTGGCGCCAGGGCATGTGTGGGGCAAATTTGCAGGCGTGGATCGATCTGCAACAAGGCGAAACAGTTGACCGACCGTCGGAACGCCCCGCGACCGCTTGATCCGGGTCAAAATCGTCCCTATCTATAGGATTAGGCGAATGCGTAATGCAGGACATCGGACTATGATCTGTATGAAACATCGCAGAATCGATTTTGCCGTGAGGCTGACCCGTGAAGGGGGCTCTATGAAAAAACCACTGTTCAACTGGCTCCATGACCTGGCTGTCGCCTTGGGCCTGATTCCGCCACCGCTGCAGCCGGTGCCGATTCCCACCGACGAAGAGCAGCGCAAGCGCCAACCTCGTCGCCGTTGAAATGACAGAGGCCGCCGCATCGATCAGATGCAGCGGCCTTTTCGTTTCAGCCGATTGGGCTGCTGGGCAGCCCAGTATTGATCAGGCCAGGTTCACCGCCGCCATCGGGCGACGCGACAGCAGGCTGACCAGCACAAAGCTCAGCAGACCAATCGCCAGGCTGTAGTAGATCGGCGTATTGGCATCCAGACCATCCTTGAACATGAACAGCAGCGCGGTGGCAAAGCCCAGCGACATGCTGGCGATCGCCCCTGCGGTGGTCGCACGCTTCCAGAAGATCGCCCCGATAAGCGGCACCAGCATCCCGCCGACCAGCAGGTTGTAAGCCAAGGTCAGCGCGCTGATCACATCGTTCACTGCCAGGGCAATGCCCAGCACTACCAGGCCGGTCAGCAAGGTGAACAGGCGGCTCACACCCAGGCTCGACTGCTTGCCGCCGCGCAGCTTGGGCAGCAGGTCTTCGGTGATGGTGGTGGACGCCGCCAGCAAGCCGGCGCTGGCCGTCGACATCATCGCCGCCAGGGCGGCCGCCATCAGCAGGCCACGGATGCCATCGGGCAGGGTGGTCTTGATCATCGCCGCGAAGGCGTTGTTCGGGTTGGCCAGGTCCGGCATCAGCACGTGGGCGGCCATGCCGATCAGGGCGCAGGCCAAACCGTACGCCACGCAGTAGATACCGGCGGTGGTACCGGCGCGCTGGCAGACCTTTTCGTCACGGGCGGTGAACACCCGCTGCCAGATGTCCTGGCCGATGAGGATGCCGAAGAAGTAGATCAGGAAGTAGGTGATGATGGTGTCCCAGCCGATGGTGGTCCAGCTGAAACTGGCCGCCGGCAGCTGCGCGACCAGTTGATCCCAGCCACCGACCTTGTACAGGCACACCGGCAGCAGGATGAACATCAGGCCGACGGTCTTGATCACGAACTGGACGATATCGGTGAGGGTCAGCGACCACATGCCGCCAATGGTCGAGTAGACCACCACCACGCCGCCACCGAGCAGCAGCGACAGCCAGAACGGCAGGTCGAGCAGCACCTGCAATACCGTGCCCATGGCCAGGGTCGAGGTGACGCCGATCATCAGCGCGTAGGCCAGCATGATGACCGCACTGGCTTGGCGCGCCATGGGGTTGTAGCGCCGCTCAAGCACCTGGGTGACGGTGAAGATACGCAGGCGCAGTAAGGGTTTGGCGAGGAACAGGTTCAGCGCGATGATTCCCAGGCCCAGTGCCGCGCACAGCCAGAAACCGGAGATACCATGGACGTAGCCCAGGCGCACGGTGCCGACGGTCGAAGCACCACCCAGCACCGTGGTGGCCATGGTGCCCATGTACAGGGTCGGGCCGAGGTTGCGTCCGGCTACCAGGTAGTCTTCGTGGGTTTTTGCCCGCCGCATGCCGTACCAGCCAAGCGCGAGCATGCCGGCGGCATAGATCAGTACTACGATGATGTCCAAGGCCATTGGGGGTCTCCCGATTATCTTTATTATGGCGAGATCGACCGTCCGGGCAGGTGCACGGTGCCCGGCGGTCTTGTCTTGTATTGGCGGGCCTCACCGGCCCCTCTTCATGGCTCCTGCCTGGGTCACGCGGAAGCGGGCTTGTTTCGCGATAGCGATCGCGGGGCAAGCCCTCTCCCGGGTAAACCGCTCATCTTGCTCCAGTCGCTGACACGTCAGCGACGTACGACACCTGGCAGTACGCAGAGCATCTCGAACAGCAGGTTGGCGCCGAGCAACGAGGTGTTGCCGGTGGTGTCATAGGGCGGCGAAACCTCGACCAGGTCGCAGCCAATCAGGTCCAGGCCGTGGCAGCCACGGATGATTTCCATCGCCTGGATGGTGGTCAGGCCACCGATTTCCGGGGTGCCAGTGCCAGGCGCCCAGGCCGGGTCGATGCCGTCGATGTCGAACGACAGGTACACCGGGCCACCACCTACTTTCTCGCGCACTTCAGCCATCAATGGCTCCAGCGACTTGTGCCAGCACTCTTCGGCCTGAACCACACGGAAACCCTGGCGACGGCTCCAGTTGAAGTCGTCGGCGGTATAGCCCTGGGCGCGCAGGCCGATCTGCACCACGCGATCGCAATCGAGCAGGCCTTCTTCCACTGCGCGGCGGAAGGTGGTGCCGTGGGCGATCTTCTCGCCGAACATGTGATCGTTGACGTCGGCGTGGGCATCGATGTGCACCAGGCCGATCTTGCCGTGCTTTTTATGCAGGGCGCGCAGGATCGGCAAGGTGATGGTGTGGTCGCCACCAAGGGTCAGCGGGATGACATTATGCTCGACAATGTTGTCGTAGGCTTCTTCGATGATGCGCACGGCGTCGAGCAGGTTGAAGGTATTGATCGCTACATCGCCAATGTCGGCGATCGACAGCGAGTCGAAGGGCGCGGCACCGGTGGCCATGTTGTAGGGGCGGATCATGACCGACTCGGCGCGGATCTGCCGGGGGCCGAAGCGGGTGCCCGAACGCAGCGAGGTGCCGATATCCAGGGGCACGCCGACGAACGCGGCATCCAGGCCTTCGGCGCTTTGCAGGTGGGGCAGGCGAAGCATGGTGGCGATGCCGCCGAAACGCGGCATTTCGTTGCCGCCCAGTGGTTGGTGAAGAGTCTTGTCCACGGTGGGCCTCATCAGTCGGTCGATTGTTATGTTTGTTCGAACCTGTTCCGTGGCGCGCCTGGCTGGCGCAAGGGTGCCGGCGGGCAGGGACATTTCGGCAAAGTCTGCGCAAGGTAGTGCGCGGAAAGAATCGCTACCGGCAAATACTTAGTTCAGGAATTTCTGAACTAATAGCCCTGGCTCGGGTTAGACTTTGGCCATTTCCAGCCTGCGGAACCGCTGCACCATGGCCTCGACCCTGCCCGATCTGAAACTGCTACGCATCTTCGTCAGCGTGGTACGCCACCAGGGTTTCGCCAATGCCCAGCGCGAGCTGAACCTGTCGACCTCGGCGATCAGTACCTACATGAGTCAGCTCGAGAGTTCCTTGGGCATCGTCCTTTGCCACCGCGGGCGCGGAGGCTTCAGCCTGACCAGCAAGGGTGAGCTGTTTCATCAGGAGACCTTGCGTCTGCTCGCGGAAATGGACGGTTTCGAGCAATACGCGGCAGCGCTCAAGGGCGAGCTGCGCGGAACCCTCAACCTGGGGGTGATCGACTCGACTGTCGGTGATCGCGCCTTGCCCCTGGCTGAGGCGATTGGCGCCTATAGCCAGGAGCATCCGGCGGTACATCTGCACTTGTCGGTCTCCAGCCCCTACGAACTGCAACTGGGCGTGCAGGACAACCGTCTGGACCTGGCCATTGGTGCCTTCTCTTCGCGCATGAGTGGCCTGGTCTATCAGCCGTTGTATCGTGAACAGCACTGGCTGTATTGCAGCAGCCGGCACCCATTGTTCGTCGAACGGCGCATTCCCGAACCGGTGGTGACCCAGCAGCGCATGGTCGGCCGGGGTTATTGGAGCCAGGCCGAGCTGGCCCGGCATGGCTTCAAGCACAGCGCGGCAACCGTGGAAAGCATGGAAGCGCAGTTGATCCTGATTCTCTCCGGCGCCTACATCGGCTATTTGCCTGAGCATTACGCCCAGGCCTGGGTCGATAAAGGGGATCTACGGGTACTATCGCCGGCTACCTTCGGTTATCAGGCGCCATTCTCGCTGATCATCCGCCGAGGTCGCAGCCGTGAGCCATTGATCCAGACCTTCCGTGACCTGCTCAAAAGCCAGCTCAATGTAGGCTAGGCAATACCGCATTTAGGACATTCCGTCTGACAGGGATAATTTCCTACAAAAAGTTGACCACTTTCATGCTGGCGCTCTGCTAAACCTCTACTTGCTTTGATGAAATTTCCCATCATCTACACAAGCAAGGACTGCCCCGATGCGCATGAATTTGCCCGTCACCGAGCATGAAAGAACCTTCTCCAGCGAGCAGCGGCTGATATCCACCACCGACCTCAACAGCCGCATTACCTATTGCAATGACGCATTCGTGGCGATCAGCGGTTTCACCTACGACGAATTGGTCGGGCAGACCCACAACCTGGTGCGTCACCCGGACATGCCGCCGTCTGTCTTCGGTCATATGTGGGAAACCATCAAACAGGGCAAACCGTGGATGGGGGTGGTCAAGAATCGCTCCAAGAACGGCGACTTCTATTGGGTTAGCGCCTATGTCACGGCGATCTATGAAAATGGTCGGATCAGCGGCTACGAATCGGTGCGCTCGGTGCCTAGTCGAGAGCAGATCCGCCGTGCCGAGGCGCTTTATGCACGCCTGCGTAACGGTCGCAGTGCAGTCCCCTGGGCGGCGCGATTAGGCCACGGGCTGGGCCAGGGCTGGCCGCTGATCGGCGCGGGGCTGGTGTCGGCGGCCGGCTACCTGTGGCTGCAGCCCTATGCCGCGCTGGCGGTGCTGATGGCCAGCCAATTGTGCGCTTGGTATTTGATCGAGCATCGGCACAATCGGGCCATCCAGCGCACCCTCGATGAGCATCCCAAAGCCTTCACCAGCCCTCTCGTGGCCTTGACCTACAGTGATAATCCCGGTCTGCATGGCCAGTTGGACCTGGCCATCATCAGCGAAGAAGCGCGTTTGCAGACCGCGCTGACTCGCCTGGTCGATGCCGGTGTCGGGGTCAAGTCGCGCGCTGCGCAGTCGGCGGACCTGTCGGATGCCCAGGCGCAGATGCTCGATCGCCAGCGCAGCGAGACCGATCAGTCGGCCACCGCCATTGCGCAAATGGCCGCGACCATCCAGCAAGTCACTCACAACGTGCAAAGCACCGCCCATGCGGCCAGCGACGCCGATCAGCTGGCCCAGCAAGGCAGCGACCTGGCGCAGCAGAGCCTGCAGGCGATGGGCAGCATGAGCGAGGCGGTCAACGACATCGGCCAGGCCGTGAATGCCTTGGCCGAGCAGACCCAGTCGATTGGCAGCGTGGTCGATGTGATCACCTCGATTGCCGAGCAGACCAACCTGCTGGCACTCAATGCCGCGATCGAGGCGGCGCGGGCGGGCGAGCAGGGCCGCGGGTTTGCCGTGGTCGCCGACGAGGTGCGCTCGTTGGCACAGCGCACCCGGGCCTCCACCGATGAGATCCACC
The DNA here is from genome assembly GCF_051129895.1 of Pseudomonas sp. Je.1.5.c. Taxonomy (NCBI): domain Bacteria; kingdom Pseudomonadati; phylum Pseudomonadota; class Gammaproteobacteria; order Pseudomonadales; family Pseudomonadaceae; genus Pseudomonas; species Pseudomonas sp. Je.1.5.c. The sequence continues at coordinate 38,887 of NZ_JBCPSP010000014.1, read as the reverse complement.
ACATCATTGCCAGCCTGCGCGCGGGGGCTGAGCGCGCGGTGTCCACCGCCAATCGCGGCGAGCAGATCTCGCGCGACAGCGTGCACAGTGTCGAGGCGGTGCGTGAGGCATTGTCAGGCATTGCCCAGGCGGTCAGCCGTATCACTGGCATGAGCCAGCAGATGGCGACAGCTTCGGAGCAGCAAAGCCATGTGGCCGAGGACATCAATCAGCAGATAACCCGCATCGCGCACTTGTGCGACCAGAGTGCGGGGCAGGCCAAGCAGGGGGCTGAAATCAGCCAGGACCTTGAGCGCATGGCCGAGTACCTGCACAGCCTGGCTGAACGTTTCAACCGATAGCGCGTGATCGTCTCTCCCACAGGGATGTGGGCTTTTTTTCGGGTGGCTGTGGCAAAATTGCCTGAGCCAGGAGAACCCGATGTCCAGACCCCGCTGCGAGCGCTGCCTGCGTGCGCAAGATCATTGTCTTTGCCCGTTGATTCCCCATCTTCAGAGCCGTACTCGCGTGGTGGTGTTGCAGCACCCGAGTGAGCGTTTGCATGCCCTCAATACCGCCCGTTTGGCAACCCTGGGGTTAGTCAATGCCGAGTTGCGGGTGGGCGAAGTGTTTGCCGATCTTGATCAGTTATTGGCGACGCCCGGGTATCGGCCGGTGCTGTTGTTTCCGGGAGAGCAGGCACAGGCCTTGGTGGGGTATGCGCAGGAGGGATGTGAATTGCCCTTTATGCTGATTGTGCCGGATGGGACGTGGCGTAAGGCGCGTAAGCTTTTGTACCTCAATCCGTTGTTAGGGGAATTGCCGCGGGTGACGCTGGGGCAGGTTTTGCCTTCGCGGTATCGTTTGCGCAAGGCGCCCGAGGCAGGGGGTCTGTCTACGTTGGAGGCGGTGGTACAGGGGCTGAATGTGTTGGAGGCCCCAGGGTGTTTTGATCAGTTGTTGCGGCCGTTTGAGGCGTTGATCGAGGGGCAGATCAGGGCTATGGGGCGGGAGACGTTTGAGCGTAATCATGGGGGGCGGTGAGGTTCTGGGTTTCTGAGGTTTCTGATTTTTTTGAGCTTGAGTTCTTGAATGTGAGCTTATCCGTTTTTTGGGGGGCTGCTACTGGCCCCTTCCGCCCTTACGGCGGGTCACTTTTTGGCAAACGCCCCAAAAAGTAACCAAAAAAGTCTGCGCTCCACCATCCGGCCCTACGCTGCGCTTCGGGTCCCTTCGCGCCGGCGCCTTCCGGGCCCGCGCGGACTACGATTTGCTACGCAAATCTACATCTCGCGCCTTCGGCTACGCCGAAGGGTGCTGGCGCACCTGGCCCTACAGGCACCTCTGCTCAGCCTCCTGAAGTCGCGAATTTGCGTCGCCCGAAACTGCGCGCACGAAGATCAAGAGCAGGCGAATCGCTGCGTTCTCGCAGAAGCCAAAGCCAAAGCCAAGGTTTGAATTTTTCTTTTGTGTTGGCAAGCTTGCCCGCGAAGAGGCCGGAATATTCACCAGATCCACCACTCACGTCGCGACTTCAGAGCCTTTCAACGCTCCCTCATAGCCTCAGTCCGCGCCTTGAGCACCGGCTTCAACAGATAATCCAGCACACTCTTCTGCCCAGTGATGATGTCCACCGTCGCCACCATCCCGGGGATGATCAGCAACGGCTTGTCGTCCCCGCCCAGGTGATTCTTGTCCGTACGCACCTGGATCAGATAAAACGCATTGCCCTTGTCATCGGTAACCGTGTCCGCCCCAATCAGCTCAAGCTTGGCCTTCAGACCGCCATAGATGGTGTAGTCATAGGCACTGAACTTGACCATCGCCGTCTGCCCCGGATGTAGGAACGCGACATCCTGCGGGCGCACCTTGGCTTCGATCAGCAGGTTATCCTCGATCGGCACGATCTCCACCAGATCGCTGCCCGGCTGCACCACGCCACCAATGGTATTGACCTTCAGGAGCTTGACGATCCCGCGTACCGGCGACACCACCGTTGTGCGGTTGACCCGGTCATCGATGGCGATGCTGGTCGCGGCAATCTTCGACAGCTCCGTGCGTTTATCGTTGAGCTCCTTGGCCGCCTCGGAGCGGAAGGTCGCATCCGACTCTTGGATCTTGCTCTTGATCTCCGCCACCGCCGCCTCGGCACGTGGGATGGCCAAGCTGGTGGCATTGAGCTGGCCGCGGGCTTCGACGGTGCGCTGTTTCAGGCGCAGGATTTCCACCGGGGAAATCGCCCCAGTGCCCACCAGCGGCGAGGACATGTTCAGCTCCTGCTGGAGCAAGCCCAGGGCAGAGCGGTACTGGTCGACCTTGGAGCGGAACTCGGCAAGCTCCTGGGTCTTCTGCCGCAGTTGCTCATTGAGCGTCTGCTTCTCGCTGGCCAGGCGCCGCTGGCGCGATTGATACAAGGCGGTTTCATCCTCGGCGACTTGTGGCGCTTTGGCGCGCACTTCGTCCGACAGCTCGAACGGGCGGCCTTCAGCCTCCGCCGACAAGCGCTCGACCTGCGCCGTCAATGCATAGCGATCGGCCTCGCTTTCACCCTTGTTGGAGCGAAAACGGGTGTCGTCCAGGCGCAGCAGCGTCGCGCCTTTATCGACCATCTGGCCCTCGCGGACGAAGATCTCGGTGACGATGCCGCCTTCCAGGTTCTGGATCACCTGCACCTTGCTCGAGGGAATGGCCTTGCCTTCGCCGACTGTGACCTCATCGAGCACGGCGAAGCTGGCCCAGGTCAGCGCCACCAATAGCAGCGCGGCGGCCAGCCATACGGTCAGGCGTGACAGGCGCGGCGCGTCCTGCAAGGTGGCGCCGGCAAGCTCCGGCATATAGTCGCGCTCGGCGCTCTTGCCGGTGCCCTGCAAATAACTGCGCATGATGGACATGGACCTACTCCTCGAAGACGTCTACAGGGCCGCGCCGATACGACCTTTGCGCAGTGCGTCGATGACCGCATCCTTCGGTCCGTCGGCGACGATCTTGCCGTTGTCCAACACCAGTAGCCGGTCCACCAGGCTGAGCATCGAGGTGCGGTGGGTGACCAGCAGCACGGTTTTGCCCGGCACCCATTGCAGCAGGCGCTGGCGCAGTTGCTCTTCGCCGCTGTTGTCCATGTGGCTGGTCGGCTCGTCGAGGATCAGGATCGGCGGCTCCAGCAGCAGAGCCCTGGCCAGCAGGACGGCCTGGCGTTGGCCGCCAGAGAGCAGTTGGCCGCGCTCACCCACTGGCCGGTCGAACCCTTGCGGGTGTTGCCGGGCCAGTTCGCCGACGCCCGTCAGCTCGGCGACCTCCAGCATGCGCGCGTCGCTGACATGCCGCGCGCCGAGGGTCAGGTTATCGCGCAGGCTGCCAGCCAGCAGCGGCAGGTCGTGGGCGACATAGCCAATCTGGCTGCGCAGGTCGGCGATGTCCAGCTGACGCAGGTCGAGGTTGTCCAGTAATACCTGGCCTTCGTCCGGGTGATGAAAGCCCATCAACAATCGCCCCAGGGTGCTCTTGCCCGAGCCGCTGCGGCCGATGATGCCGATGCGCTCGCCCGGTTGCACGGTCAGGTTGACGTCGTTGAGGGCGGCGGCGGTTTGCCCGGGGTAGCGGAAGGTCACATGGCTGACGCCGATGCCGCCCTGGAGCGTGGTGTGTTCCAACGCCTGCTGGTCCAGCTGGCGTTCCTGCGGCAGGGCCATCAGCGCGTCGGTGCTGCGCATGGTCAGCTGGGCTTGCTGATAGCGAGTGATCAGCCCGGCGATCTGCCCCAGCGGCGCCAACACCCGGCTGCCGAGCATATAGCTGGCGACCAGGGCGCCGACGCTGAGATTGCCGGCAATGATGCTGTAGACCCCCGCGACGATGGTCGCCATGCCGCAGAACTGCTGGATGAACAGGGTGCCGTTACTGGCCAGCGAAGACAGGTTGCGCGCGTGTGCATCAAGCCGGGCGATGGCGCCGTTGGTGTGCTCCCAGTGATACTGGCGCTCGCTCTCGGCGCCGCAGGCCTTGAGGGTTTCCAGGCCGCCGAGGGTCTCGATCAGCAGGGCCTGGCGTACCGCGCCCAGGCTCAGGCTTTTCTCCACCGTGTCGCGCAGGCGGATCTGGATGAACAGGGCAAAGCCCACTGCCAGCGGAAACGCCACCAACGGAATCACCACCAGCCAGCCACCGAGCAGGCCGATCACCACCAGCATCAACGCCACGAACGGCAGGTCGATGATGCTGGTCAGGGTCACCGCCGTGAGGAATTCACGCAGGCCCTGGAAGTCGTGAATGCTCTGGGCAAAGCCGCCGATGGTCGCTGGGCGGGCTTTCATCGACATGCCGGTGATGCGCTCGAACAGGGTGGCGGAGAGGATTAGGTCGGTCTTCTTGCCGGCCTGGTCGAGCAGGTGGGCGCGGACCATGCGCAGGACCATTTCAAATGCGGTGCCGATGAACAAGCCGGCGACCAGCACCCAGAGGGTCGAGATAGCCTGGTTGGGCACCACCCGATCGTACGTCTGCATGACGAACAGCGGCACCATCAGGCCCAGCAGGTTGATCAGCAGGCTGGCTAGCAACGCATCACTGTACAACCAGCGCGAATGGCGCAAGGTATCGCGGAACCAGGCATCGACTCTTGGCATCAGCGGCGTGCGCAGGTTTTCCAAGGTATGCCGCGGCCGGGCAAACAGGGCCTGGCCGCAGTAGGCCTGCTCCAGCACCTGGCGCTCGACCCATTGCTCGCCGCCTTCAGCTTCACAGGGCAGGATCAGCGCTCGGCCATCCTCGCCCCAGCGCTGCAGCACAGCGCTGCGGCCATCGTTGAGCAACAGCAGGACGGGCAAGTTCAGCGCCGAGATCGCCGACAGTTCGCGCGTCAGCACGCGCGCCTGCAAGCCGGCGCGGGCGGCGGCCCGTGGTAGCAGCTCCTGGCCCAGGCGCTGCTCGGCCAGGGGCAGGCCGCTGCACAGGCTGGCGCGGCTGGCCGGGCAGCCATGCAGTTTGCACAGGATCAGCAGGCCATCGAGCAACGGATCATCGACGTCCAGACGCGGCTGGGGTGTTTGCATACTGGTCACGATGGCCTACTCCTGCCGCATTTGGAGGGGGTACGGCTCCGTCCGAACGTAGCTCCCTGAACGACTAACGCATCTCGGGCAACCTGGCCTCACTGCGTACTTCGCTCTTGGCAATGGCTTCGGGGGGCAGCGAGATGCGCTGCTTGCTCAGCAGTTCACCCATGGTCGCTAGCACCCGGTACATCGAATACTCCTCGGTGTAGCGCACTTCGGTGTAGCGCCGGTTGGCGTTGTACAGCTCGTTCTCGCTGTCCAGCACATCGAGCAGGGTACGTTGGCCCAGGCCGAATTGGTCCTGGTAGGCCGCCCGCACGCGCTGGGTGGTCTCGGCGTATTCGCGGGCGGTAGGGGTTTGCTTGCGTGCATTGTTCATGGCGTTCCACGACAGGCTGAGGTTTTCGTTCAGCTCGCGCAGGGCATTGTTGCGGATGTCCAGGGCCTGGTTGATCTTGTGCGCGTCGGACTGCAGGCGAGCCTTGTCGCTGCCGCCACGGAACAGGTTGTAGCTCAGCTCGACGCCAGCCTGCCAGTCATTGTTGCTGTGGCCGCGCTCACCGCCCAGGTTGTTGTTGGCGCCGGTGGCCAGCACTGCGTCCAGGCGTGGGTAGAAGGGCGACTTGGCCACTTCGTACTGTTGCTCGGCAGCATTCACGTCGGCCTGGGCAGAACGCAGGTAGGGGTTGTTCTCTTGCATGCCGCGGCGTGCGTCTTCTAGGTTGGAAGGCATTTGCACTTTGATCGTGGAGGGCGTTTCCAGTTCGTCGGGAACGCGGCCGACCACGCTGTAGAAGTTGGCCTCGGCGTCGGCCAGATCGACCTCAGCGGTATCCAGGTTGTTTTCTGCCAGGGCACGACGGGCGCGGGACTGATCAAGGTCAGCGGTGCTGCCGACGCCACGCTCGCTGCGCAGACCGATCTGGTCGTTGACGCGTAGGTGGGCTTGCAGGTTGTTCTTGGCCAACGTCACCAGCTCGCGACGCTTGAGCACTTCCAGGTACACCTCGATGGTGCGCAAGGCGATGTCCTGGGCGACTGCCTGGGTGTAGTAGGCGCGCGAATTGGCCACCGCCTCCGTGCGTCCAACTTCGTTGGCGGTGTTGAAGCCGTCGAAGATCATCTGGCGCAGGCGCAGCTCCGACTGGGTGTAGTTCAGCGTTTCCTTGTTGTGGTTACGCGTACCGTCTGGGTTGAGCCCGCGGGTGTTGAGGTTGTCGGAGCGCTGGCGGCCGTAGCCGGCTACCAGGTCAACGCTTGGGTAAAACCCCCCACGGGCAAATTTCACATCTTCATCGGCCGACAACCGACTGTTGCGATAAGAGCTGATTTCCGGGTGATGGTCCACGGCGTTCTGAACAGCTTCGTTAAGCGACATCGCCTGAACGTTGGCGCACGCCGCAGCCAACAGGATTGCACTGGTGATGGGGGTAAGAACGCGCATGGGGTACATCTCCCTGGTCTCTAAATGTGTCCTGCGTTCGTCAATAAAATGACGAAATATAATGAGCAAACCGTCTCAGGTTTGTTACAACAGAGCTAAGAACATTTAGCGGGCGAGCTAAGAAGATTTTTTCATAATGGATATGCGAAAAAAAACTTATGCGGTCTAAGGATTACGGGACATTGTTCTTATCACATGGTCCGGAATACGAGCTGCAAACAGCAGATTTGGGCCATCGCGAGAGGTTCCAGAATTTTTGCAGCTAAGCGAAACGGAAAAGGAGATCAAGGCGGTATTTGGCGACAAAAAATTGTCGCTCAATGATGGCAAAACTTCATCATTGCTATCGCCTCGCGTGTCACCTGAGAGCTCCAATCTCATGGTTGAGACAGACGCGAACGGGGTGCTCGGCATCCATCGCTTCTCCTGATCTGCAGTACGCCAGTTGGCTGCGAAATCCGATCAGCAGGGGAGGCGTGCGCGCATGGCTAAATTAATCGGTGTGGTCAGCAAGGTGGTCGGTCAGGTATTCGCGGTCGACGGTGATGGCAGCCGTCGCCTGCTGGTGGAGGGCGACCGCTTGTTCGCCGGTGAGCAGCTGGAGACCGGCAGTGCCGGTGCCGTCGCCGTGCGTTTGCACAACGGTGCAGAGCTGACCCTGGGCCGTGGCAGCAGCCTTGAGATGAGCGCAGATCTGCTGGCCAACCACGCGCCTCAAGTGCATAGCCAAGATGCGGCTCCGAGCCAGGCGCAGCTGACTGATGTCGAGCGCTTGCAACAAGCCATCGCAGCGGGTGCCGACCCGACTGAAGAAGGCGAAGCGCCAGCGGCAGGTCAGAACCCCGGCGGCGCTCCGGGCGCGTTGGGTGGCGGGCACAGTTTCGTCATGCTCAGTGAGGTGGCTGGGCAGGTCGATCCGCAGATCGGCTTCCCCACCGCAGGCTTCAATGGCATTCCGCAGTTGGCCAGCCGTGAGCTGGGTGACCTGGACATCGATACCTCGATCGCTCGCCCGCTGCCGCCCACACCGCCAGTCGAACAGCCGGATCATCCGGTCAATCTGCAAGGGCTGGACCTCAGCCCCGGTGAACTGATCCTGGATGAAGCCAACTTGCCCCAGGGCTCGCACAGCGATCCGGCAGCGCTGACTCAGCAGGGCACCTTTACCGTGGTGGCGCCTGACGGTGTGTTCAATCTCAGCGTCGGCGGGATCAACGTGGTCACGGCAGGAGCGGTCACGGGTGTCGGTCAATCGATAACCACGCCTCTGGGCAATACCCTGACTATCACCGGCTACAACCCGGCAACCGGCGTCGTGAGCTACAGCTACACCCTCAGCGGTGCCGAGCAACATGCCAACGGCGCTGGCAACAACAGCCTCGGTGAGCACTTCCCGGTGCTGGTCAGCGACACCGATGGAGATGTCGCCAGCGGCAGCCTGGATGTGCTGATTCGTGACGATGTACCCAAGGCTGTCAACGACAGCAATGCGCTGGCGGCCACCGAGCAGCATGTTGAGCTGACCGGCAATGTCCTGACCAACGACCAGCAGGGCGCCGACCGTGTCGCCGGGGGTCCGGTAATCGCTGGCACCTTCACCGGCACCTACGGCACCCTGGTGATGGCAGCAGATGGCAGCTACACCTACACGCTCAATACCAATGACCCGGACTTCCAAGGTCTTAAGGGCGGTGGCAATGGCCAGGAAACCTTCACCTACACCATCAGGGACGCAGACGGCGACACCAGCAGCGCCACGCTGACGTTGAACGTCAGCAACCTCAACGACCCAGTGACCTTGGCTGGGCTGGATGTGCAGGGCGGTGAACTGACCGTCTTCGAGAAACACCTCGGCGACGGCAGCGCGCCGAATCAGAGCGCCTTGACCCAGAGCGGCAGCTTTACCGTGACTGCGCCCGATGGCCTGCAGAACCTGAGTGTCGGCGGCATCACGGTGGTCAGCGGTGGGGTCGCAGTGGGCTTCCCGCAATCAGTCACCACGGCGCTGGGCAACACCCTGACCATCACTGGCTACAACCCCAGCACTGGGGTCGTCAGCTACAGCTACACCTTGCTCGACAACGAGGCCCATGCCAACGGTCAGGGCAACAACAGCCTGCATGAGAGCTTCACGGTCACCGCCCAGGACAGCGACGGCAGCAGCGCCACCGGCAAGCTGGACGTGAACATCGTCGATGACGTGCCCAAGGCCGAGCACGACACCAACGCCGTTACCGCGACCGAGCAGCACACCGAGCTGACCGGCAATGTGCTGGTCAATGACCAACAAGGCGCTGATCGGGTGGCGGGTGGTCCGGTCATCGGCGGCACCTTCACCGGCACCTACGGCACCCTGGTGCTGGCGGCAGACGGCAGCTACACCTACACGCTCAACACTAACGATCCGGACTTCAAAGGCCTCAAAGGTGGCGCCAGTGGGGTGGAAACCTTCACCTACACCATCAAAGACGCCGATGGCGATACCAGCAGCGCCACCCTGACCCTGAACGTCAGCAACTTCAACGACCCGGTGACCTTGGGTGGGCTGCAGGTCAATGGCGGCGAACTGACTGTGTTCGAGAAGAACCTGGCCGACGGTAGCGCGCCGAACCAGGGTGCGCTGACCCAAAGCGGCAGCTTCACCGTGAGCGCGCCGGACGGCCTGCAGACGTTGAGCGTTGGCGGCATCACCTTGGTCAGCGGCGGTGTGCCGGTGAGCTTCCCGCAGTCGCTCACCACCCCCCTTGGCAACACCCTGACCATTACCGGCTACAACCCCAGCACCGGGGTGGTGAGCTACAGCTACACCCTGCTCGACAACGAAACCCATGCCCCTGGCGATGGCACCAACAGCCTGCAGGAAAGCTTCACGGTGATCGCCAAGGACAGCGACGGCAGCACCGCCACTGGCAGCCTGGATGTGAACATCGTCGATGACATCCCCAAGGCCCAGAGCGATTTTGCCAGTGTCTACGAAGGCGGTACGGTCGAAGGCAATGTGCTGATCAACGACAAGATCGGTGCCGACGTGCCAGGCGAGGGCAAGTATGTGGTGGGCGTGCGCGCCGGTTCCGATACCTCGACCTCGGCGATTGGCCAGCTGGAAACCAAGGTGCAGGGCGACTATGGCTACCTGACTTTGGATGCCAAGGGCAATGCGGTCTACCACGCCAACCCCAACAGCGTGGCGCCAGCCGGTGCGACCGACACCTTCGTCTACACCATTCGCGATGCGGACGGTGACGTAAGCACCACCACTGTCACCATCAAGGTGCACGACTGTTCGTGGGTGGTGGGCGGTGAGGGTGGGGTCACGGTGTACGAAAATGCGCTGGACCTGAGCAAAGATGGTAATGACCTGGCGGCGGGCAACGTCCAAGGCAGCAACCCCACCTCCACGGCAGAAACCGCCTCTGGCACGGTGGCGGGCCTGGTCACCGGAGGCGTCGGCGCTCTGACCTATACCTTGGTGGGCAGCGCGGTAGGCCAGTATGGCCAGATCAAGCTCAATGGCGATGGCTCGTACACCTATACCCTTACGTCGGCGCCCAACTCGCCCAATCATGTCAACGATGGCCCCAATACCCTGAGCGAATCCTTTACCTACCAGGTGAAAGACTCGCTGGGCAACACCACCACCAGCACCATTGTCGTCAGCATCGTCGATGACGTGCCCAAGGCCTACAGCGATTTCGTCAGTGTCTACGAGGGCGGCGTGGTCGAAGGCAATGTGCTGGTCAACGACAAGATCGGCGCCGATGTACCGAGCGATGGCAAGTACGTGGTCGGCGTACGCGCAGGCTCCGATACCTCGACCTCGGCAGTCGGCCAACTGGCGACCAACGTGCAGGGCGACTATGGCTACCTGACCCTGGATGCCAAGGGTAATGCGGTCTACCACGCCAACCCCAACAGCGTGGCGCCGGCCGGTGCCACCGACACCTTCGTCTACACCATCCGCGATGCCGACGGTGATGAAAGCACCACCACCCTCACCATCAAGGTCCACGACAGCCAGCTGGTTGCCTGTGAAGACACTGACGTGAAGGTCTACGAAAAAGCCCTCGATCTCAAGCAGGACGGCCAAGACCTGGCGCCCGGCACAGTCGTCGGCAGCCAGCCAGGCTCGACCGGCGAAACCGCCACTGGCACATTGGTCGGCGCCGTCTCCGGGGGTGTGGGTGCCTTGACCTACAACCTGGTCGGTAATGCCGAAGGCCAGTATGGCCAGATCAAGATCAACGCTGATGGGTCCTACACCTACACCCTGACGTCGGCGCCCAAGTCGCCGGTACCGGCCAATGACGGGGCAAATGTCACCACTGAGACCTTCACCTATCAGGTGAAAGACGCGGCCGGCAACAGCACCACCAGCACCATCGTCATCAGCATCGTCGACGATGTGCCCAAGGCCCATTGCGATACGGCGACCGTGATCGAGGGCGGTACGGTCACTGGCAACGTGCTGGACAACGATGTGATCGGGGCGGACGTTGCGGCGGATGGCAAGTACGTGATCGGCGTGCGCGCCGGCTCCGACACTTCGACCTCGGCGGTCGGCCAGCTGGCCACCCAGGTGCAGGGCGACTATGGCTACCTGACCCTGGATGCCAAGGGCAATGCGGTCTATCACGCCAACCCCAATAGCGTGGCACCCGCGGGGGCCATTGACACCTTCGTCTACACCATCCGCGATGCCGACGGTGACCAAAGCACCACCACCATCAGCATCAAGGTGCATGACAGCAAACTGATCGCGTGTGCCGACAACGACGTTACGGTGTACGAGAAAGCCCTGGACCTGAACAAGGACGGCAACGACCTGGCGGCCGGCAACGTCACCGGCAGTAATCCAGGCTCCACCGCCGAGACAGCATCGGGCACATTGGTCGGTTCGGTCGGCGGCGGTGTCGGTCCGCTGACCTACACCCTGGTCGGCGACGCTGTCGGCCAATTCGGGCAATTGTTGCTCAAGGCCGATGGCTCCTACACCTATACCCTGACCTCGGCACCGAAGACTCCGGGAGGGGCCGACGACGGCGCCAACCGGATCAGCGAAACCTTCACCTACAAAGCCACTGACGCTTTGGGCAACAGCATCACCAGCACCATTGCCATCAACATCGTTGATGACGTGCCCAAGGCCGTCTGCGCCGAACGCTCGATCACCCCAGGCCAGGTGGACTCCAACATCCTGCTGGTGATCGATGTGTCCGGCAGCATGACCTTAAGATCCGGTGTGCCAGGCCTGAGCCGTCTGGATCTGGCCAAGGAAGCGATTAACGCCTTGCTCGACAAGTACGATGATATGGGCGATATCAAGGTGCAGATCGTCACCTTCGCCACCGGTGCTTCGGTCAAGTCCGATGTCTGGGTCTCGATCGACCAGGCCAAGGCCATCGTCGCCGGTCTCAAGGCGGACGGCTCGACCTATTACGACTCCGCCGCCAGCAGCGCGCAGACGGCGTTCGGCAAAGAGGGCAAGTTGCTGGGTGCGCAGAACATCAGCTACTTCTTCTCCGATGGCGAGCCCACCACAGGGCATGCGATGACGCCGGTACGGGAAACCAGCTGGGAAAACTTCCTCGATAGCAATGGCATCAAGTCCTACGCCATTGGCATGGGCACGGGAGTCAATGAAACCAACCTCAACCCCCTGGCCTACGATGGCACCAGCCACACCGACACCAACTCGGTGGTGGTAACCGACCTCAGTCAGCTCAGCGCAGTGCTTACGGGCACAGTGCAGGGCTCGCCGATCACCGGCAGCTTGCTCAGTGGCGGTCATTTCGGTGCCGATGGGGGCTTCATCAAGGCGCTGTTGGTCGATGGCGTGACCTACACCTTCGACCCGAAAGCCAATGCCGGGCAGGGCGGTTATAGCGCCGTGGGCGGCGTGGACAAGGCGGCGTTCGATCCTGCCACCCATACCCTCGGTATCAAGACCGCCCTGGGTGGCGTGCTGATGGTCGACATGGACACTGGCGAGTTCACCTACAAGCCGCCCAAGGACACCGGTAGCAGCCAGGTCGAGAAGTTCGGCTTCACCGTCAGCGACAACGATGGCGATACCAGCAGCGCCAACCTGGTGGTCAAGATCAACAGCAACCATGCCCCCGTGGCGGGCGATGATCACATCATCACCAATATCGCCGGTGCTAGCCTCAGCGTTCCAGCCGAGGCCCTGCTGGCCAATGACAGCGACCCTGATCATGACCGCTTGAGCGCCGCGCCGATCACCTTCAACACAGGCTTCGCCGACAAGGGGGCAGGTTTCGCTGCCAGTGGTAGCGGGCAGCCGATCAAGTTCGATGGCAACGACAACAAGTCTGCCAATCAGCTCAAGGAGCTCGACCGCAGCGCCTTCGTCGCTAACTCGACTTCGATGACCGCTGCGCTGGTGATTGCTGGCTACCTCGGCTCGATCAGTAACGGCAACGCCAACGATGAGGATGTGATCAGCGTTAGCCTGCGCAAAGGCGAGACGCTCAAGCTCGATCACGATCGGCCGCAAGGCAACCTGCTGATGGAGTGGAAAGAAGCCGGCGGCAGTTATCAGGCCGTCGCCAATGGCAGTAGCTTCACCGCCGACCACGATGGGCTGTACAGCATCCACGTGGTCAATACCGAGAACGCCTATGGCAATAGCAAGGCGGCCGAGCTGTACAAACTGAGCATGGTGATCGACTACGCCAATGCCCAGAATGAGGTCTATCACGGCAGCTACACGGCCAGCGACAACCACGGTGGCACGACCGCGGCTGCGCTGGATATCACCTACCAGGCGGGCAGTGTCGTCAACGGTACCGCAGGCGATGATGTGCTGTTGGCGGGCGCCGGCGATGACACCCTCAACGGGGGTGATGGACACGATGTGCTAGTGGGGGGCGCGGGCAACGACAGCCTGTACGGCGGTGACGGCGACGACCTGTTGATTGGCGGGGCCGGCAATGACCTGCTCAACGGCGGGGCGGGTAACGACACGGCCAGTTATGCCTCGGCGGCAAGTGCGGTGACTATCGATCTGAACGTCGCGGGTCAACAGAACACCGGAGGGGGCGGTCTGGATAGCTTGGTCAGTATCGAAAACCTGATCGGCTCGGACTACCACGATACGCTGATCGGCAATGGTGCGGACAACCTGCTCAGCGGCGGGCTGGGCAATGATGTGCTCAAGGGTGGGGCGGGCAATGACATCCTGATTGGTGGCCCGGGCGACGACACCCTCACTGGCGGCAGCGGCAACGACACCTTCGTCTGGCAGAAGGGCGACAGCGGCCATGATCGGGTCACCGACTTTACTCCAGGCAGCGATCACCTGGACCTGTCGCAGTTGCTGCAAGGGGAGAACGCCACGGCGGCATCGCTGGATGATTACCTGCACTTCAAGGTCAGTGGCACCGGTAGCAACGTGGTCTCGACCATCGAGGTCAGCAGCGTGGCGGGGGCTACGCCTACCCAGACCATCGACCTGGCCGGGGTCGATCTGGCCCAGCACTACGGCGTCTCGGCGGGGGCGGGTGGGTTGATCGCCTCGGGGCATGACACCGCGACCATCATCAACGGCATGCTCAATGATCACTCGTTGAAGGTGGATAACGTCTAGGCGGATTGGCAGGGCTGGCCTCATCGCAGGACAAACGCGCAGCGATGAGGCCGGTACTGAAACGGATGAGTATCAGGACCGGCGCAAGGTCTTCTGCTTGAGGATGTACAGGCTCACCAGCACCGCACTGCTGAGCATGAAGGCCCTGGCCCAGAATAACGGCACCAGGTAGCACGACAGGCCGATGCTGGCCCACATCAGGCCGATGGCGTAGACCTTGCCCTTGAGTGGGATCCCTTCACCGCTGAGGTAGTCGCGGATCCATGGACCGAGCGTGGGGTGGTTGATCAACCAATCATGAAAACGTGGCGAGCTGCGGGCGAAACAGGCCGCTGCCAGCAACAGAAAGGGAGTGGTGGGCAACACCGGCAGGAAGATCCCCAGCACTCCCAGCGCGACGCTGAGCCAGCCGATGGCCAGCAGCAGGTAGCGCACGGCTGTATCAGTGATGACGCGGTTTGAGCAGGGCTGGCTTCTCGTCCGGAGCGTGCAGCAGCAGGAACAGCGCAGTCAGTGCCTCAGGAATCTGCACGATCATGTCGTCCTGCAGGTTGGCATCGCTGGCAATGTCGGCGAACTCTGGCTGCTCGTCGAACAGACCGGAACCGACCATGATCGGCAGCAGCATCTCGCTGACTTCTTCCTCGGCGTTCTCGAACCAGGCTTCTTCGCGCAGGAACACCCCTTCCATAAAGCCGATGCACCAGCCGCGCAGGTCGGAATCGTCCGGCTCTTCGGTAAGGTCCAGATCGCATGGCAGCTCGAATTCATCGTCGCTGGCCAGCTGACGGCCGATATGGGCTTTCAGGGCGACCAGGGTGGCTTCGATTTCGACGCGCTGGGCATCGCTGGTGTAATGAGGTTCCTCGGCGAACAGCGCATCGATCCATTCACGCTCTGGGACGTCTTCGGCAGTGATCGACAGCGCGGTCAGGTAGCCGTGGGCGGCGACGTAGTCCAGCGCTTCTTCGTGCAGCTCGTCGGCGTCGAGGAAGGCTTGCAGGCGGGTCAGTTGCTCGGCGAAGGACATTACGGGGCTACCTTGGGGAATAATCGATATGGAATTCTAGCACCTTGCTGGCGCGACGGGGCAAAGGGAACGTCTGTCAGCACAGCGTCCTTTCGCAGCAGCCAGTGGGGTATAATCCGCGATTTTTCAGCCAGAGCAGCCTTTTGCGGGGCCTCTGGCAAAAGCTGCTTACGCATTCGCACGTGTGCAGGGCGGGTTTATCGTCCAGCCTGTGTCCAGGATGGTACGGCGATTTCGGAGTTAGCAATGCTCGAACAGGCTCAGCGCGTCCTCAAGGACATCTTCGGCTACGACAGTTTCCGTGGGCGCCAGGCAGCGATCATCGAATGTGTAGCCAACGGCGGCGATGCGCTGGTACTGATGCCCACCGGTGGCGGCAAGTCGCTGTGTTTCCAGGTCCCCGGGCTGCTGCGACCAGGTCTTACCGTGGTGGTCTCGCCGCTGATCGCGTTGATGGACGACCAGGTTGCCACGCTCGACGAGCTGGGCGTGGCAGCGGCTGCCTTGAACTCGACGCTCAGTGCCGAGCAACAGCGCGAGCTGGCCGGGCGTCTGCGCCGGGGCGAAGTGAAGATGCTCTACCTTGCTCCCGAGCGCCTGGTGCAGCCGCGCATGCTGGATTTCTTGCGCGACCTGGATATTTCCTTGTTCGCCATCGATGAGGCCCACTGCGTTTCGCAATGGGGCCACGACTTCCGTCCTGAGTATCTGCAACTGGGCCAACTGGCCGAGCTGTTCCCGCATGTACCGCGCATTGCCCTGACCGCCACGGCCGACATGCGTACCCGCGAAGAGATCGTCCAGCGCCTGCACCTGCAAGGTGCCGAGCGCTTCCTGTCGAGCTTCGACCGGCCGAACATTTTCTACCGCATCGTGCCCAAGGAATCGCCCCGCAAGCAGCTGATGGCGTTTCTCGGCGAGCGCCGGGGAAACGCCGGTATCGTGTACTGCCTGTCGCGCAAGAAGGTCGACGAGACCGCCGCCTTCCTCTGCGAGCAGGGCTTCCCGGCCTTGCCCTATCACGCCGGCCTGCCTGCCGAGACCCGTTCGAGCAACCAGCATCGCTTCCTCAATGAGGAAGGCCTGATCATGGTCGCCACCATTGCTTTCGGCATGGGCATCGACAAGCCCAACGTGCGCTTCGTCGCCCACCTGGATCTGCCCAAGTCGCTTGAGGCCTACTACCAGGAAACCGGTCGTGCCGGCCGTGATGGCCTGCCTTCGGATGCCTGGATGGCCTACGGCCTGCAGGACATGGTGATGCTCAAGCAGATGCTGCAGAACTCCGAAGGCGATGAGCGCCACAAGCGCATCGAACAGCACAAGCTCGACGCCATGCTGGCGCTGTGCGAAGAAACCCGCTGCCGTCGTCAGTCGCTACTGGCCTATTTCGACGAGGTGCTCGAGCAACCATGCGGGCACTGCGACAACTGCGTCGACCAGGTGCAGACCTGGGATGCCACCGAGCCTGCGCGTCAGGCCCTGTCGGCGGTGTTCCGCACCGGCCAGCGCTACGGCGTGGGTCACCTGGTCGATGTGCTGGTGGGCAAGGACACCGAGAAGGTGCGTAACTTTGGCCACGAGAAGCTTTCGGTATTCGGTGTCGGCAAATCCGTCGGTGAAAACGAATGGCGCTCGTTGTTCCGCCAACTGGTTGCCCGTGGCCTGGTCGACATCGACCTGGAGGGCTATGGCGGTCTGCGCTTGTCCGACAGTTGCCGGCCGCTGCTGCGTGGCGAAGTGAACCTGCAGTTGCGCCGCGACCTCAAGCCGCAGACTACGGCCAAATCCTCCAGCAGCGGCGGTAGCCCAGCCAGCCAGCTGGTGCGTGCCGAAGAGCGCGAGCTGTGGGAGGCCTTGCGCACTCTGCGGCGCAAATTGGCCGAAGAGCACAGCGTACCGCCGTACGTCATCTTCCCCGATTCGACCCTGCTGGAAATGCTGCGCAGCCAACCCACCAGCCTCAGCGACATGGCCCAGGTCAGCGGCGTCGGCGCCCGCAAGCTGGAGCGTTATGGCCAGGCGTTCCTCGAAGTGCTCAACGGCGGCGAGAGCGCCGAGGCACCGAAGGTGGTGCTCGACTTGCGTCACGAGTTGGTCAGCCTGGCCCGCGCCGGTATGACGCCTGCGCAGATTGCCGGCCAGCTCAATTGCAGTGAAAAGAACGTCTACAGCCTGCTGGCCGAAGCCATTGGCCGTCAGGAACTGAGCCTGGATCAGGCCCTGGACCTGCCTGAGGATTTGATGATGGAAGTCCAGGATGCCTTCCTCGATGGCGAAGGCGAGCTGCCGCCGGTGTCGGCCATCGCCCCGCAATTTGGCCAACGGGTGCCGGAAGGGGTGCTGTATTGCATCCGTGCGGCGCTGGCTGCGGAGTTTGAGCTGTAACGGGCTGTACTGATGACCTTTGTCATGCTTTATGACGATTATCGGACGCTTGTGGCTCAGCCAGCCTTGCCTGGAGGGCTGGAGCATGGTTAGCTGGCTAATAATTAGTTCTATCCATAGAGTTGTTTATGCCCCTGACTGACAACCAACACCGCTTCGGCATGCAGCTGGCCCAGATGTCCCGCGGCTGGCGCGCCGAGCTGGACCGGCGCCTGGCCGGGCTCAATCTATCCCAGGCACGCTGGCTGGTGCTGTTGCACCTGGCCCGTTTCGAAGAGGCTCCGACCCAGCGTGAGCTGGCGCAGAGCGTCGGCGTTGAAGGGCCGACCCTGGCGCGCTTGCTCGATAGCCTGGAGAGCCAGGGATTGGTGCGGCGCCAGGCGGTGATGGAGGATCGGCGGGCGAAGAAGATTGTGCTCTGTCCGCCGGCCAAGCCGTTGATCGATCAGATCGAGACCATTGCCAACCAGCTGCGGATCGAGTTGTTTAGTGGGGTTGATGAGGCGGATCTGGAGATTTGCATGCGGGTGCATGCGCGGATTCTGGGTAATCTCGAGAAGTCCTGAGGGCGCTTAGTTTTTTGCGGCTTTGGGGTGGTTTTGGGATGGTTTTGGGATTGGCGTGTATATCCATTTGCGATGGAGACGCTGATTCACCCTTCCGCCCTTACGGCGGGTCACTTTTTGGCAGACGCCCGGTGTGCCGGCCCAGCCAAAAGTAACCAAAAAAGGCTGCGCTCCACCATCCGGCCCTACGCTGCGCTTCGGGTCCCTTCGCGCCGGCGCCTTCCGGGCCCGCGCGGCCTACGATTTGCTGCGCAAATCTACATCTCGCGCCTTCGGCTACGCCGAAGGGTGCTGCCGCACCTGGCCCTACAGGCACCTCTGCTCAGCCTCCTGAAGTCGCGAATCTGCGTCGCCTGGACTTGCGCGCACGAAGATCAAGAGCAGCGAATCGCTACGCTCTCGCAGAAGCCAAGGCCAAGGCCAAGGCCAAGGCCAAGGTCTGAATTTTTCTTTTGTGTTGTTTGTTCCGGCCTCTTCGCGGGGCATGCCCGCTCCCACGATACCGCGCCGCTTTTGGTTGGCGGTGACTCGTGGGAGCGGGCTTGCCCCGCGATGGCGTCCAACTATCCACCACACCTACCACTATCGCCAGATAACGCCAGCCCAGGCGCCGCCACTAACTTCGCGACTTCAGGAGGCCGAGCGTAGGTGTCTGGAGGGCCAGGTGCGCAGCACCCTTCGGCGCAGCCGAAGGCGCGAGATGTAGATTTGCGCAGCAAATCGTAGGCCGCGCGGGCCCGGAAGGCACCGAAGCGAGGGAACCCGGAGCGCAGCGTAGGGCCGGATGGTGGAGCGCACGGCTTTTGGTTACTTTTGGCCACGACCAAAAGTGACCCGCCGTAAGGGCGGAAAGGTGACTCAGCGCCACCTTCGCCAATGGATATGCTCAAAACTCTAAAAGCCCAAGCCCAAGCCCAAGCCCAAGCCCAAGCCCAAGCCCAAGCCCAAGCCCAAATCCAACCCCCAAAATCAGAACGTGTGCCCCAAATTCAGATACACCGCCTTCTGATGCTCACTATTGGCCCCATAACTCAAATTCAAAGGCCCCAACGGCGTCTCCAGCCCCAGGAAGACACTCGCCGCATTGATATAGCCACTGTCGAATTCGTTATCGTTGTTCCAAGCCCGCCCACGCTCCAACGACCCACCGATGTACAGCGGGAAGTCCAATGGCAAGTACGCCCGCGGCGTCAAGCGCCGGTAATACACCATCCGCATCAGGCTCACGTTCTGCCCCGACACCGAATCCTGGCGGAACCCTGACAACTGCCGCGCCCCACCCAGTACGAAGCTCGACGTCACCACCTCGGTCTCATCCAGGGTGCGCCCGTAACGCCCCCCCAGTACCCAGGTATTCGGCCCGCTGCTGAACGCCTTGTCGACATTCACTTCCCATTGCCGGTAATCGGTGTCGGAGTCCAGCGAAGCGTCGTACTTGCGCAAGGTCAGGCCGATATCCTCACCGCTGTGCGGGAAGTAGACGTTGTCCAAGGTGTCGAACGAGTACTTCAGCTCATAGAAACCCTCGTTGAAACTGACCTTGGGCAGGTCCTGGTCGCCGATGCGTACCTCGGCCTCACCCCAGGCCTTGCCCACCCCCGCGCGTACTTCACCGTAGGTGCCGATCTGGCGACCCAGGTTGAGGCCGAAGCCATAGCGCTCCAGGCGATACTCGGCGATCGGGTCATTGTCCAGGGTGGCTTCGATGTTTTGCGACCCCAGGTCCAGGTAGGGCGCGATGAAGTAGCGCGAGCCAACGTCCAGGGGTTGGTAGAACTCGCTATACAGCTCCTGCTGATCGCCGATCTGGGCACGAGTGAGCCACTCCGCACCCAGGCGGTTGATGCCGTTGACTCGGTAGCTGGCGCCCAGGTTGAAGGCGCTGTCGCCGCGCATGTCGTCCGACAGGTTCAGGCCCAAGCGCAGGTAGTCGGTGCCGCCACGCTTGCCGCGGGCGTTGATTACCAGGGTGTTGTTGTCGCCCTTGTGCACCACGCGGTATTGCACGCCGTCGAAGTAGTCCAGGCCATACAACGTGCCCATGTCGGTTTGCAGGCGCTCCAGCTCCAGCGGCCCGCCGATGGGCTGGCGGATGTAATAGCGGATCACGTCGTCGCTGACCTTGGAGTCGTTCTCGACCTTGATTGCAGTGATAACCGGGGTGCGCTGGCGCGGTGAGCGGGCTACCGCCAGCCCCGCATCACCTTCGCTCTGGCGCAGGACGGCAAGGCGCGCGTCGAGTGCACGGGTAGCGCGGTAGCCGGCTTCGATCATCTCTTTGGTACGGCCAAAATCGGTGACGCCAAAGGCGGCCAACGGCGGTTGGATGAGCACGTCTTCGCTGCGCAGGCTGGCCAGCTGCTCTTCGGAGTTACGCCGGGTCATCAGGGTGATCGACTGGTTGAGCACATCGACCACCGTGTTCAGTTGCTTGCGGTCGCGCAACGGGGTGCCGATATCGACCACGATGGCCAGGTCTACGCCCATTTCGCGGGCGACATCCAGCGGAATGTTGTCGACCATGCCACCGTCCACCAGTAATCGGCCGTCGACTTCGACCGGGGCGAACACCGCCGGGATCGACATACTGGCGCGGATCACCTGGGGCAGGTGGCCGCGGCGGAACACCACTTTTTCACCGCTGGCGATGTCGGTGGCCACGGCGCGGAAGGGGATCGGCAGCTTGTCGAAGTCGCGGGTGTCGGCGGTGTGGGCCAGTTTGCTTTCCAAAAGCAAGGCGAGGTTCTGCCCTTGGATCACACCCAGTGGTAAGCCGAGGCTGCCGTCGTCGCGAAAACTGAGCTTTTGCTTGACCAGGAAATCGCGGTCATCCTGCTTGCGCCGAAACGGCACGTCCTTGCGTGGCGGGGCATCGGACAGCGCCTGCTGCCAGTCGAGGGTGGTGGCGAGCTTTTCCAGCTCTTCGACGCTGTAGCCTGAGGCATACAGGCCGCCGACCACCGCGCCCATACTGGTGCCGGCAATGGCGTCGATGCGCACGCCTTGTTCTTCAAGCGCCTTGAGCACGCCAATGTGCGCCAGGCCACGGGCAGCACCGCCGGACAGTACCAGGCCGACTTTGGGCCGAGCGTGTTCGGTGGCAAGCGCGCCAAAGGTGGTAAGCGTCAGCAACAAGCAGAACAGCAAGCGGCGCATCGTGAGTCTCAAAACCAGGAAGAAAGGCCGCTAGTATAAGCGGCCACCTACCAGGAGTTGCTTGATCATGTCCAACACCAAGCCGGAAATTGTCATCACCTATTGCACGCAATGTCAGTGGCTGCTGCGCGCAGCCTGGCTGGCCCAGGAGCTGCTCAGCACCTTCTCCGACGATCTCGGCCGCGTCGCCCTGGAGCCGGGCACCGGCGGGATCTTTCGCATCACCTGCGATGGCGTGCAGATCTGGGAACGCAAGGCTGATGGTGGCTTCCCCGAGGCCAAGGTGCTCAAGCAGCGCCTGCGCGACCAGATCGACCCGCAGCGCGACCTGGGCCACAACGATCGCTGATCAGGCGCCCTCTGCCACAGGCCGTTGCTTGGCTGGCTGCTCGGCGGCCAAACGGCTGGACAAGACGATGGCAAAGATGATCAGTGCGCCGCCGGCGAGCATGCGCAAGGTGGGCGTTTCGGCGAACACCACCCAGGCCACGGCGATGCCATATACCGGCTCCATGCCGAACACGACCGCAGCCGTGCGCGCCTTGATCACTGCCAGGGCGGCGACGAACAGGCTGTGTGCGATGCCGGTGCAGAAGATGCCGAGCAGGGCAATCCATAGCCAGTCCATCGGCGTCACGCCGCTAAGGCCTGGCGCTGCAAATGGCAACAGGCACAGGCCGACCACCAGGTTCTGCCACAGCGCTGCCTGTACCGCGGGCAGGCGCCCGGAGCCGGCGCGGTTGATCAGCGATAGCAGCGAGAACAGCAGGCCTGAAAGCAGTGCCCAGAGCAGCCCGCTGGTGGCTTCGCTGGCCAGGTCGAATTCGGGGGTGACCAGGATCAGGCCAATGCTGACCAGCACCACCAAGATTGCCTCGTTACGACGGATGCGTTCGCGGAACAACAGGCCTTCGAGGATTACCGTGAACGCTGGGAAACTGGCAAAGCCCAGGGTGGCGATGGCCACGCCACCCACTTTCACTGCGACGAAAAAGCTCACCCAATGCCCGGCCAGCAGCACCCCGCCCAGTAGCAGGCGGCGTAGGTCTGCTGCTTGGAGCGGCTGCCAGGCTTGGCGGGCGAGGCTGGCGAACAGGCCCAGGGCAAGCACGGCGAAGGCAGCGCGGCCGAATACGATGATGGTGGGGCTGGCGCTGGCGGCGAGTTTGCCGAACACGCCGGTCAGGCCGAAGAACAGCGCGCCGATGTGCAGGGCGCCGAGGGCGGTGCGGTGGTTCATGGGTGTCCCTTGATAAATTCTGTTGCCTGCTTTGGGTCCGCTGCGAAGGGCCGCGCAGCGGACCCAAAAGCGCGATACGGCAACTGTACGGCCTAGCGCCGCCGCTGTCTGTCGCCCAACTCGCGTCAGTTGTCGCCAGACTCGCGTCGTAGCGCCATCGGTGAGCGCCCGAAGGCGCGCAGCACCGCCGCCGCAAAGGCGCTCTGCGAACTGTAGCCGACCTGCGCGGCAACCTCGCCAATCGGCAGGCAGGTCTGCTTGAGCAGTTGTCGAGCCTTGAGCAAGCGGCGCTGGCGGATATAGTCCATCGGCGTTACGCCACACTCGTCAGCAAAGCGTGCATGCAGGCGAGCACTGGATAGCCCGGCCAGCCGCGCCAGATCGGCCACCTGCAGCGGGTAGGCGGCGTAGCGCTCGATGTGCGCATCGAAGGCCGAATAGGGCAGGCGCCTGTCAGCCTGGTGGGGTGTGGCTTGAGCATTGAGGCTGGCAAGCAACAGGCTCGCGCCCTGGCGGGCAATCAGCGGATCATCCACCGGGCTTGCCGCCAGCCAATCGACCAGTTGCTGCTGGCGACTGTCCAGGCCCACAGCCCCGGGACGATCAAGCAGGCGACGGCTGGCCTCGGCGTGCTCGCCCAACTGCTCGCGCAGCCAATGTTCGCCGGGGACGTCCAGCACCAGGCAGTGGCTACCGGCTGCGCTGCCACAGGTGTGATGAGCGCCGGCCGGGACCACCATCAGTTGCTGGCGATCGACCCGCGCACCGTGGCCTTGCACTTCAAAATCCAGGCGCCCATGCAGGCCGAACACCAACTGAGGGTGGTCGTGACTGTGGGCGATCAGGTCATCGCGGTAGTGGCGCAGGGAAAGGATGGGGCCGGCGCTCATAGGGGCTTCCTCGCGGGGCAGAGGGGCATTGTACACATCGTTGCTGGCTGCGGTTGTGCGCTCCATCGCCCTGCGATCAGTCGTCACGGCGCTGCCACCAACCTGTCACTTGCAACTGCCAGTCTCCAGCAAACAGCGCCGGAGCCTGCCCATGACCCACGCCGAACTCGCCCGCCCGTCACGCAAGCAGCGCGTGCGCACCCTGTGGATTTCCGACGTGCACCTGGGCACGCGTGATTGCCAGGCTGAGCACTTGTCGCAGTTTCTCAAGGGCTTTCAGGCTGACCGCATCTACCTGGTTGGCGACATCATCGATGGCTGGAAGCTACGCGGTGGCATCTATTGGCCGCAGGCACACACCAACGTCATTCGCCGTCTGCTGACCATGAGCAAGCGCGGCACCGAGGTGATTTATGTCACCGGCAATCACGACGAGTTCCTGCGCCGCTATTCCAAGCTGATCCTGGGCAATATCCAGTTGGTCGACGAGGCCGAGCACCTGACCGCCGATGGTCGGCGCTTGCTGGTGATCCATGGCGACCAGTTCGACGTGATTACCCGCTATCACCGCTGGCTGGCGTTTCTCGGGGACCGCGCCTATGAGTTCACCCTGGTGCTCAATCGCTGGCTCAACCACTGGCGTGCCCGTTATGGGTACGGCTATTGGTCGTTGTCGGCCTATCTCAAGCACAAGGTCAAAGGGGCGGTGAACTTCATCAGCGATTTTGAGGATGCCATCGCCCACGAATGCACCCGGCGCGGGTTTCATGGGGTGGTGTGCGGGCACATCCACCACGCCGAGATTCGTCAGGTGGGCGAGGTTGAGTACCTCAATTGTGGGGATTGGGTGGAATCATGCACCGCGTTGATCGAGCATTGGGATGGCAGCATCGAGTTGTATCGGCTGGCTGAGGCCCAGGCGCGGGAAATTGAGCGTTTGGCGGCGTTGCACGAGTCCGCCTAGGACGTGGGCTTTTGGGGTCGTACAGCGGCCCCAAAACCGAACAGACGCGGCAAACCCTACAGGCTGACCTTGCCCCGCAAGATATCCCGAAACATCGCAAAATCCCCGATCAGGCTATACCAAGGGTGCTTGAACGTAGCCGGCCGGTTTTTCTCGAAGAAAAAGTGCCCAACCCAGGCAAACCCATAGCCGGCAAACGGCACGACCAATAGCAACAGCCACTTGCCACTGGCAATGGTATAAGCCAACAGGGCAATCACCAGGCTGGTGCCAACGAAATGCAAGCGTCGGCAGGTGGGATTGCTGTGCTCCCCGAGATAGTAGGGATAGAACTCGGCAAAACTACGAAACTGCGCTGTGCGGTTCATGGCTGTGCTCCCGGAGCTGCCTGTCATTTATGAAGGATACACGGCGTGGAGCCTGAATCGAGTCTAGAGTGATTAGCACAGCGGGCCAGTGACAATAAGCGCCATTTGAGTATCCTTGGCATTCACCGCAGGAGCGGTCAGCACAAGAAGCCTGTCATGAGCGAAAGAACCACGTCAGCGAGCTGGGCATCAGGGATCGTCAAGGCACTCGAGCTGGAAGGGCTCGATTGCCGTGCCATGTTCAAACAGCTAGGGCTGGACTTCGCGGCCCTCGATGACCCCGATGCGCGCTTCCCGCAGGATTCGATGACCCGGCTGTGGCAGCTGGCAGTAGAGCTGTCGGGCAACGAGGCGATCGGCCTGAACATGGCCAGGGTGGTGCGCCCGGCGTCGTTTCATGTCGTGGGCTATGCGCTGATGTCCAGCCGCACCTTGGCCGAGGGCTTCGAGCGCCTGGTGCGTTATCAACGGATCATTGCCGAGAGCTCCGACCTGAGTTTTCGTCTCGGGCCTGAAGGCTACGCGCTGGTGCTGACCGTGCATGGCGACCATTTGCCGCCGACCCGGCATAGCGCCGAGGCGTCGCTGGCATGCGCGTTGTCGTTGTGTACCTGGCTCAGCGGGCGGCCGATCCAGCCGCGCCGGGTGCTGATCCAGGGGCCGCAGCCGAAAAACGTCGAACCTTACAAAGTGGCTTTCCATTCGCCCCTGGTGTTTGACGCACCGCATGATGCGCTGGTGTTCGAACGCGCCGACATGGAGGCGCCGCTACCCACCGCCAACGAGGCGATGGCGATTCTGCATGACCGATTTGCCGGTGAATACCTGGCGCGTTTCTCCGAAAGCCGGGTAACCCATCGGGTGCGCCAGGTGTTGTGCCGCATCCTGCCGCAGGGCGAGCCCAAGCGGGAAACCGTGGCCCAGGCCCTGCACCTGTCGCAGCGTACCTTGCAGCGCCGGTTGCAGGAGGAGGGGACCAGCTTCCAGACCCTGCTCGACGATACCCGTCGGGAGCTGGCCGAGCAGTACTTGGCCCAGCCGGGCATGACTTTGCTGGAAACCGCCTACCTGCTGGGCTTCGCCGACCCCAGCAACTTCTACCGGGCGTTTCGCCGCTGGTTCGATGCCACGCCCAGCGAATATCGCTCGCGGCTGGGTGGCGAGCCGCTCAGTGACGCCAGAACGCCGGCATACACAGCACCAGCACCGTAATGATCTCCAGCCGGCCGAGCAGCATGCCGCCGGCCAGGATCCACTTGGCAGCATCCGGCAGGGTCGCGTAGTTACCCGCCGGGCCGATCACCTCGCCAAGGCCTGGGCCGACCCCCGAGACAGTACCGGCGGCGCCGGTCAGCGCGGTCATCCAGTCCACGCCGAGCAGCGACAGCAGCAGGGCGATGACGCAGATGGTGATGGCGAAGAAGAACGAGAAAGTCAGAATCGAGCGCACGATCTCTTCGTCGAGGCGGTGGCCGTTGTACTTCTGCTTGATCACCGCGCGTGGGTGGATCAATTGGTTAAGGCTGGCCTTGAGCAGGATGTAGGCGACCTGGAAGCGGAAGATCTTGATCCCGCCTGCGGTGGAGCCCGAGCAGCCCCCAATGAACCCGAGGTAGAAGAACAGCATCAGCGAGAAGTTGCCCCACAGGCTGTAGTCACCCAGGGCGAAGCCGGTAGTGGTGACCACCGAGGTGACGTTCAGTGCGACGTGGCGCAAGGCATCCAACCAGTGCAGATCGGTGGTGGCCCAATACCAGGTGCCCAGCACCAGCCAGGTGGCCACCAACAGGCCGAGCAGGCCTTGCACCTGTTGATCCTTGATCAGCGCACGGCGGTTGCCGCGCAGGGTGGCCACGTACAGGGTGAACGGCACACTGCCGAGGATCATCACCACCACCGCGACCCAGTGCACGGCGGGGATGTCCCACTTGGCCAGCGATTGGTCGGAGGTGGAGAAACCGCCGGTGGAAATCGCCGACATGGCATGGTTGACCGCATCGAACGGCTTCATTCCCGCCCACCAGAAGGCCAGGCTGCCGATGAAAGTAATGCCGATGTACACCAGCACGATCGACTTGGCGACCATGTGCGAGCGCGGCATGACTTTCTCGGAGCGGTCCGAGGATTCGGTCTGGAACAGGCGCATGCCACCGATGCGCAGCAGCGGCAGGATCGCCACCGCCATGGCGATGAAGCCGATGCCGCCGAGCCAGTGCAGCATCGAGCGCCACATCAGGATCCCCGGAGACATGTTATCCAGCCCGCTGAGCACCGTGGCGCCGGTGGCGGTGATGCCCGACATGCTTTCGAAGAAGGCGTCGGTGTAGCTGATGTGCTGGGTCAGCAGGAACGGCAGGGCAGCGAACACGCACACTACCAGCCAGCTGCTGACCGTCAGCAGGTACATGTCGCGCGGGCGCAGGTGCACGTGTTCGGGGCGGCCGGGAACGACCAAAGCCAGGCCCGCGATAAAGGTGATCAGGCTCGACCAGAGGAACGACGGCATGTCGCCGGTGCGTTCGAAGATCACCAGGGTGGTCATGGGAACGACCATGCTGACCGCCAGGGTGATCAGGAAGATGCCGATGATGAAACCAATGATCCTTAAGGTCGGCAACGCCATGTGATCTGCTCTGACTCGCAACGGAAAGGGCGCCATTCTACCTGTGGGTCGGCGAGCTGCAAGCTTCTAGCGCCTAGCTGCAAGAAACAGTGGCTCGGCATGCGCCCGAGACTTCTTGGCGCTTGCAGCTTGCGGCCGGCAACTTGAGAATGGGCACACATTTTATCTGCCAGGAGGGTAGCCGATGGAGGCTCTCGACGCATTGCTCAACCGTGTATCCGTACCTCGCCTGACTGATCCTGCGCCCAATGCAGCCCAACGCGAGGCGCTGTTCCAGGCGGCGTTGCGCGCCCCGGATCACGGTCAGCTGCGCCCCTGGCGCTTCCTGACCATCGAGGGGCAGGCGCGGGAAAAGCTCGGTGAGCTGTTTGCAGGCGCTGTAGCGAAAAAAGGCGACGCAAGCCAGGCTGCACTGGACAAAGCCCGCGCCATGCCGCTGCGTGCGCCGCTGCTGATCGTGGTGATTGCCCGGTTGCAGGATCACTTCAAGGTGCCCAAGTCCGAGCAGCGGCTGGCGGCGGGGTGTGCCGCCCACGGCATTTTGATCGCTGCCCATGCCCAGGGCATTGGCGCGGTGTGGCGGACCGGGGACATGGCGTTCGATGCCCATGTGCATCAGGGGTTGGGGTTGCAGGCCAATGAGGAATTGATCGGCTATCTGTATGTGGGGACGCCGGTTAATGAGCCGCGTACGGCGCCGATTTTGGCCACTGCCGAGTTCGTTAGCGCCTGGGAATAAGTGCTTTGGGGCCGCAGTGCGGCCCCTAAGCTCAACTGCCCACCACCGCCGTCACCGGAAACTCCAAGCGCGCAACAAATCCCCCCTGCGGATGATTGCCCAGGCTCAAACTGCCGCCATGGCGCTCCGCCGCCCGCCGGGCGATCGCCAGGCCCAGGCCATGCCCCGCCGCTTCCTGCCCCGGTGCGCGGAAGAACGGCTCGCCCAGCTGGCCGAGGTACTCCGGCGCCACGCCCTTGCCATGATCGCGCACAGTCACCAGTACTCGGTCCTGATCAACGCCGGCACTGATCTCGATAGGTTGCCCTGCCGGATTGAAGCGCAGTGCATTGCGCACCAGATTGTCGACGGCACGCTCGACCAGCGTCGGCCAGCCTTGCAAGGTCAGCCCTGGCGCCGCCTCCAGGCGAATCTCCTGATCCGGGGCGCTGAGCTGGGCATCCTTGCGCACACTGCCTAGCAGCGCATTGAGGTCGACTGGCTCGGCCAGCGCCTGCTCGGCGTCGACGCGCGCCAGGGCGAGGATTTCACTGATCAAGTCTTCCAGCCGATCGCACTCACGGGTCAAGCGCGGCCACAGCGCCTGGCGCTGCTCGGGCTCGGCACGTTCGGCCAGGGCCAGGGCGATACGCAGCCGCGCCAGCGGCGAGCGCAGTTCGTGGGAGACATCGCGCAACAGCTGGCGCTGACTGCCGATCAGGCTTTGCAGGCGCGCGCCCATCTTGTTGAAGTCGTTGGCCAGCACGCCAAATTCGTCACGCCGCGCCGCCAGGCGGGCCAGGCTGTTCTGCTGGTAGCTGGTCTGGCCGAGATCGTGCACCGCGCCGCGCAAACGGCTGAGCGGGCGAGTGATCGACAGCGTTACCAACAGGCTGAACAGGGTCAGCACGACCAGGGCAATCCCCAGCGCACTGAGCGGCCACAGCAGGCTCTCGCGGTGCCAGGCGTCGAGCTCGGGATGGGGAATGCGATAGATCAGCAAGTAGGTCTCGCCAGTGGTCGGGCTGGTGTATTCCTCGGTCAGCCGGCGCCATGGCAGGCGGCGTTGGTCATTGCGCTGGCGGGCCTCGAAGTCGGCCGCGCGACGCGGGAAGGTGCCTGGCACCACGGCATCGCCGGCATCGTTGAGCACCTGCACATCGACCTTGAAGCGTTGCTTGCGTCGTTCCAGGAAGCGCTGGGCCGAGCCAATGCCCTCTTGCTCGTAATGCTGGGCCCAGCGGCTGGCCAGGGTGTTCAGGCCCGGGTGGCGGCTGAGTATCCAGTTGTCCTGGTTGAGCATATGGCCGAGCAAGATCGACAGGCCGGCGACCAGGGTGATGGCGAGCCAGAAACTGGCCAGGATGCGCCAGAACAGTGAACGCAAGACACGCACCTCCTACAAGCGGGAAAAGCCCGGCCCGCTCAAGAGCGGGCCGGGCATGGGGCGGTCAGCTTACTGGGCCTTGCCGGCTTTTTCAGCTTTCCAGGCTTGGAACTCCTTCCATTCAGCCTTGCGCGCTTCGCGCTCCTTCTTCAGTTCGTCGAACTTCTTCTGCTGCTCAGGCTTGAGCAGGGCGCGCACTTGGCCATCGGCCTTGTCGCGGCTGGCCTTGATCTCGTCCTTCATGGCCTTTTGCTCGGCGGCCGGCAGCTTGGCGATGTAGCGCTCGGTGATATCGCGGCGTTGTTTCATCTGCTCGCCCATCAGCTTGCCGATCTGCTGGCGCTGGTCGCGGGACAAATCCAGTTGGGCGAAAGGCGCGTCACCGCGATGATGCGGGCCGTCGTGGCGCGGGCCGCCTTCAGGCATGGCCATGGCAACGGTCGGCAGGGCGGCGGCGAACATCAGGGCGATAAGGGTCTTGCGCATGGTGTCTCTCCTTTCATGGGCCGGTGTTTACCGGATGAGCCCAGTTTAGGGAGATCAAGGTCAAGAGCGGTCAGGTGAGGGTAAAGGCTGGGTAAAGACCTTGGCTGCAAGTTGTAAGCTTCAAGCGTCAAGAACACACCGATTGCATGCTCTTGTCGCTTGCGGCTGGTCGCTGCTCAGAGGCTGTAGTAATAGCCGCGGCTGCGCAGGGCGACGATGCGCGGGCGGCCATCGGGGTGTGGCCCAACCTTCTTGCGCAGGTTGCTGACATGCATGTCCAGGCTGCGGTCGTACAGGGTCAGCTTGCGGCCCAGGGCGATCTGCGCCAGTTCCTGTTTATCCAGCGGCTCGCCAGGTTGGCGCAGCAGGGCTTCAAGGATGCGGCTTTCCGAAAGGGTCAGGGTCATCTCGCGGCCCTCGATGCTGACCACGCCGCGGGCCGGGCTGAACGCCAGGTCGCCAATTTCGATTTGGGTGGTGGTCGCAGTCGGGTGGCTGCGGCGCAGCACCGCGCGCAGGCGGGCGGTCAGCTCACGCGGGTCGCACGGTTTGGCCAGGTAATCGTCGGCGCCCAGTTCAAGGCCAAGAATCCGGTCCAGCGGCTCGCCGCGCGCGGAGAGCATCAGCACCGGCAGTTCAGCATGCTCGCTGCGCAACTGCTTGAGCAGCTCCAGACCGCTGCCGTCGGGCAGCATTACATCCAGCACCACGGCTGCCGGGGCGTGGGCAGCCAGGGCTTGGCGCGCGCTCATGCCATCGTGGCAGGCGCGCACTTCAAAACCTTCCTGGGTCAGCCAGCTGCCGAGCAGCTCGCAGAGTTCCTGGTCATCATCAATCAGTAACAGCTCGCTCATGACTCACTCAATTCAACCATTGACGGCGTCTTCTGTGTCCGCCACTGGCAAAGATACCGCAGAGTACCGAGAACAGTGCAACGCCTGAGCCAATCAGGAACCATAATTGTTGATCGCTCAGTGGCGATTGCGCGGTATCGGCCTGCATTTGCTTGATCGACAGCTTCAGGCGCTGGTTGTCCTGGCGCAGGCGTGTGAGCTGGGCGCTTTCTCGCTCACTGTCGGCGTTGTGCAATTGCTCGGTGAGGGCTGCACGCTGCTTTTCACTCTCTTCAAGGCGCTGTTGCAGCTCGGTGATCCGGGCACCGGCTTCCAGCGACAGGGTTTGTTCGGCACTGGCCAATGGGCTCAGCAACAGCAAGCAAAGCAGCAGGAACAACGGACCTTGGCGCATTGGAACTCCTGATTGATATCGATTCAGGAGGTTGTCGGCCGCTGGTCGGAATTAATGAGGGTGGGGGCCAATGCCAGTCAGTAGACCCAGGGCCTGTAATTGGGGCTGCTTAGCAGCCCAATCGCAGGCTCCCACAAAGCGCTGGGTCAACCCCATGAACGAGGTATGCACAAACCCTGTGGGAGCGGGCTTGCCCGCGAAACGTGCAACGCGGTGTCAGATCAAGGCAGGACTTGCTTGAACGGCTTCACAACCACTTTGTCGTACACACCTGCGGCAATGTACGGGTCAGCATCGGCCCAGGCTTGCGCGGCGCTTAGCGAGTCGAACTCGGCAACGATCAGGCTGCCGCTGAAACCTGCTTCGCCCGGGTCGTTGCTGTCGATGGCCGGGTGCGGGCCGGCCAGCACCACGCGGCCTTCGGCCTTGAGTTGCTGCAGGCGCTCGATGTGCGCAGGGCGGGCAGCCAGGCGTTTTTCCAGGGAGTTGGCGACGTCGCTGGCGATGATGGCGTAGAGCATGTCAATCCTCGGTCTTGGGGGTGGTAGGGTCGCTGTCGTGCAGGTGGCGCGACAGGTAAACACCTTGGGCGACCAGGAACAACACCGTCATGCCCAGGCTGCCGAACACTTTGAAGTCGACCCAGAAGTCCTGGAAGGTGAAGGCGACGAACAGGTTGGCCGCGCCGCAGATCAGGAAGAAGCCGATCCAGGCCAGGTTCAACCGCGTCCAGATGGCATCGGGCAAGCTCAGCGCGTGGCCCATGATGCGCTTGATCAACACCCGGTCGCCGATGATATGGCTACCGGCGAAGGCCAGGGCGAACAGCCAGTTGACCACCGGTGCCTTCCATTTGAGGAAGGTCTCGCTATGGAACGCCAGGGTCAGACCGCCGAACACCAGGCACGCGACCAGGGTCAGCCACTGACCTTTTTCCAGCTTGCGTTGACGGATGAACAGTGCGCCGTAGACCACCAGCGAGCTTGCGATCAATACCGCCGTTGCACTGTAGATACCGCCCAGTTCGAAGCTGTGGCCAGCGAACTCCAGTGGGCGCGGGTCGAGCTTGTAGACGATGAAGAACAGCAGCAGCGGGATGAAATCGATGAATTGTTTCACAATGGCAGCCAGAAGCGGGATGTGACGGCATAATATCAAACATCGATTCCAGCGGTAGCGCTCCTCCATGAATGTTGATCTGCACTGTCACAGCACGGCCTCCGATGGCGCCCTGTCGCCCGCGGTATTGGTCGCCCGCGCCCACGAGCACGGTGTGCAGACATTGGCCCTGACTGACCACGACACCCTTGAAGGGCTGGCCGAAGCCCGCCAGGCCTGCCTTGCCAAGGGTATGCATTGGGTCAGCGGGGTGGAGCTTTCGTGCACCTGGGGCGGCGCGACCATTCACATATTGGGTTACGATTTCCCCCTCGATGCACCGCCGCTACTGGAGGCTATCGAGGCCCTGCATCGGGGTCGCTGGTTGCGCGCCGAGGAAATCGACCGCCGTCTGGCGGCCAAGGGCATGCCGGGCACGCTTGAAGGCGCACGCGCGGTGCAGCAAGCGCTGGGCGATAGCGGCAACGCCCCGGCGCGGCCGCACTTTGCCGACTACCTGGTGCGCGCCGGGCACGTCAAGGACCGTGGCGAAGCCTTTCGCAAGTGGCTGGGGGCGGGCAAGCTGGGCGACGTCAAGCTGCATTGGCCAACCCTCGAGGAAACTGTCGCGACCCTGCGCCAGTCGAATGCCTGGGTGAGCCTGGCCCATCCCATGCACTATGAACTGACCCGCAGCAAGCGCAGACGGCTGATTGCCGACTATATTCAGGCAGGCGGGCAGGCACTTGAAGTGGTCAATGGGATGATGCCGGCCGAGCAGGTGGGCACTATGTCCATCCTCACCCGTGAGTTCGGCCTGCTGGCAAGCGCTGGCAGTGATTTCCACGGCCCTGGCACCTGGGGCGAAATCGGTGCTTACCGGCCATTGCCCGAGGACCTGCCACCTCTGTGGCGCCGATTCAAGCATGAACAGCCTATGGCGATATGAACAGGACGACTTCGTGAGCCAATTTTTCCAGATTCATGCGGAAAACCCGCAGGCGCGCCTGATAAAACAGGCCGTTGAAATCATTCGCAAGGGCGGGGTGGTGGTGTACCCGACCGATTCGGCCTACGCGATGGGCTGTCAGATCGGCGACAAGAACGCTGTCGAGCGGGTGCGCCGGCTGCGCCAACTGGACAAGCATCACAACTTCACCCTGCTGTGCTGCGACCTGTCGCAGATGGGGCTGTTCGCCAAGATCGACACCGCCACCTTCCGCTTGCTCAAGGCGCATATCCCAGGGCCGTATACCTTCATCCTCAACGCCACCCGCGAAGTGCCGCGCCTGCTGCTGCATGAAAAACGCCGCACCATCGGCCTGCGCGTGCCTTCCAACCCCATCGTGCTGGCCTTGCTTGAAGAGCTGGGCGAGCCGCTGATGAGCGTCAGCCTGATCATGCCGGGCGAAGACGAGCCGATGACCGACCCCTACGAGATCCGCCAGGCGTTGGAGCATCACGT
The DNA here is from genome assembly GCF_051129895.1 of Pseudomonas sp. Je.1.5.c. Lineage (NCBI taxonomy): Bacteria > Pseudomonadati > Pseudomonadota > Gammaproteobacteria > Pseudomonadales > Pseudomonadaceae > Pseudomonas > Pseudomonas sp. Je.1.5.c. The sequence continues at coordinate 5,180 of NZ_JBCPSP010000014.1, read as the reverse complement.
CGACCTGATCATCGATGGCGGTTTCGGCGACCTCAAGGCTTCCACAGTGATCAACCTGGCCGGCGACGAGCCGGAAGTGATCCGCGTCGGTTGTGGTGATCCCGCGCCATTCTTGGCCCCTGCGTGAATCAGGTGATCGAAGTAACAGCGCCGCCGAGCGACAGCGACGCCCCCCTGCAGTTGCAACTGGCGCTGGTGTATGGCGAGGCCGTTACCGAGCTGCCGCTTGACTTGTACATCCCCCCAGACGCTTTGGAAGTGATCCTCGAAGCCTTCGAGGGGCCGCTCGACCTGCTGCTGTACCTGATCCGCAAACAGAACATCGACATTCTCGATATCCCGGTGGCGGAGATCACTCGCCAGTACATGTCCTACGTCGAGCTGATGAAGTCGGTGCGCCTGGAGCTGGCGGCGGAATACCTGGTGATGGCCGCGATGCTTGCCGAGATCAAGTCGCGCATGCTGCTGCCGCGCTCCACCGAGGTCGAGGAAGAAGAGGGCGACCCGCGTGCCGAGTTGATCCGCCGCTTGCAGGAGTACGAGCGCTTCAAGGCGGCCGCCGAGGGCATTGACGAACTGCCGCGGGTTGGCCGCGATGTGCTGATCCCACGCCTGGAGGCCCCGCAGGCCATGGTGCGCAAGCTGTTGCCGCAGGTCAGCCTGGAGGAGATCCTGCTGTCGATGGCCGAAGTCATGCGCCGCAATGACTTGTTCGAAAGCCACCAGATCACCCGCGAGACCCTGTCGACCCGCGAGCGCATGAGCGAAGTGCTCGAACGCCTCAAGGGTGGCGCCTTTGTGCCCTTCGTCGAGCTGTTCAGCGCCGAGGAAGGCAAGCTGGGTGTGGTGGTCACCTTCATGGCGATTCTCGAACTGGTGAAGGAATCGCTCATCGAACTGGTGCAGAATGAGCCGTTCGCCCCGATCCATGTCCGTGCCCGGACCGAGTGAAACAAGCAGACCTGAAGACCCATGAACCTGAATGAACCGCGCGACCTGGCGTCGCTGATCGAGGCATTTCTGCTGGCCTCGGGCAAACCGCAATCGCTTGAACGCCTGTATGAGCTGCTCGAAGAAGCCGAGCGGCCGGCGCCTGCCGTGTTCAAGAAAGCCCTCGAGGTGCTGGCCAAGTCGTGTAATGGCCGGGCTTTCGAACTCAAGGAAGTGGCCAGCGGCTACCGCCTGCAAATCCGCGAAAACTTCGCGCCCTGGGTCGGGCGGCTGTGGGAGGAGCGGCCACAGCGCTACTCGCGGGCACTGCTCGAGACCATGGCATTGATCGCCTATCGCCAACCGATCACTCGCGGCGAGATCGAAGATGTGCGTGGCGTGGCGGTCAACACCAATATCATCAAGACCTTGATGGAACGCGAGTGGATTCGCATCGTTGGCTACCGCGAAGTACCCGGGCGGCCGGCGATGTTTGCCACCACCAAGGCGTTTCTCGATCACTTCAACTTGCACAGCCTCGATCAATTGCCGGCGTTGGCCGAGCTGCGCGAGATGGAACCGGAGCCGCTGGTTGACCCGGATGACGCCCCAGTGCCGGCGCATTTGCAGGCGCTGGCCGATGCCAGTCTTGGCGATGAAGAGCTGGGCGAAGGGGGGGAGCCACGCGAAGAGACCAGCTTCCGGACCTTGCTGGTGGAGCTGGATGCCATGGAAGAGGGGTTGAAGACTGATTTCGATGATCTGCGCGATGAGGCCGAAATTGGCACACCACAGGTCGACCGTTCAGCGCAAACCCCAGCCCCCTGCACAAAACCGGCTACTCTGCAGTGCGTTCGCCCTGCGAACCGCGTATGATGCGCGCCCCTTTGGCGCATTCGTCGCCAATAGCCAATTTCATTCCTACACCGGGAGGTGCCCAGATGAGTGAGCAAGACCTGCAAGAAACCCAAGCCATCCCCCCATCCGGCGAGAAACTGCAAAAAGTTCTCGCGCGCATTGGCGTGGGCTCGCGGCGTGACGTCGAGGCCTGGATCAGCCAAGGCCGGATCAAGGTCAACGGCGTCGCCGCCACCCTCGGCCAGCGCGTCGACCTGCACGACGCAATTGCCGTCGATGGCAAGCTGATCAAGCGCGTGGAGGCTGCCGAGGCCACCCGCCGGGTGATCATGTACAACAAGCCTGATGGCGAGATCTGCACCCGTGACGACCCAGAAGGGCGCCCGACTGTGTTCGACCGCCTGCCGCGTCCGAAAGAAGGCCGCTGGATCAACATCGGCCGTCTGGACATCAACACCACGGGCCTGCTGCTGTTCACCACTGATGGTGAACTGGCCAATCGCCTGATGCACCCGTCCTACGAGATGGACCGCGAGTACGCCGTGCGTGTGCGTGGCGAAGTCGACGACGAGATGGTCGACCGGCTCAAGGCTGGCGTGGTCCTCGAAGATGGCCCGGCGAAGTTCACCGACATCCAGAAAGCGCCTGGTGGCGAAGGCTTCAACCATTGGTACCACTGCGTGGTGATGGAAGGGCGTAACCGTGAGGTTCGTCGTCTGTGGGAATCCCAGGGCGTGATCGTCAGCCGTCTGAAGCGCGTGCGTTTCGGACCAGTGTTCCTCAACTCCGACCTGCCGATGGGCCGCTGGCGCGAAATGAGCCAGGGCGAGATCGACATCCTTGCCGCTGAAGTGGGCCTGCAGCCGGTAGCGCTGCCGACCATGAACCTCAAGGCCAAGGACAAGATGGAGCGTATGCAGCGCAAATCGACCCGTCCGCTGGGCCGGGGCGAGCGCGTGCGTACCTTGCGTCCGGCGCAGGAAGGTCAAGCTGAGCGCCCGGCGCGGGCGGCCCGTGAAGACGGTGCTGCGCGCAAGGGTGGCCGTAGCAGCAGTACCGTTGCCGAGCGTCCGAGCGATATGCGCAAGCGCACCAGCAAGCCAGAAGGCGGTAAGCCTGCGGGTGGCAAGCCTGCTGGCACCGGTCGCGGTAAGCCTCGCGGCTGATCAAGTCTGTAGCTCAGAAAGCCAGCCCGAAGGCTGGCTTTTTTGTGTCCGTTAGACAGAGGCTGGGTTAGCCCCCTCAAACGATGTGGACGTTCCAACGTACTGATTCATCAGAATTTTTTACCAAATGGCAATATTTCGAACCACTGCGTAAGGAAATGTTTACGCTATTGCCCGTTTCAACTGCCCTTCCTCTTCGTTGTAAATAAAACTTGCCAAGTCCTACGCGTTTGAGCCTGCCCCCCAGCCCCACCCCCTCTTGCCCAACCCGCCGCAGCACGCTGATATAGCGCCATGCCGTGTGCACAGCCTGGCCGGAGCGCCGGGCATCAAAACAACAAATGGAGGCGCCATGTACGCCGATCACTGCGCCTTTTCAGGCCTTCGCCCCAGGACCGCTGCGTTTTTTCATCAGGAAATGACGCAACGCGTTGACGCCTGCGCGTTTGCAGGGGTATACAATGCGCCGCGTTTTACCTGTGACCCCTTTGCGTACCGCGCACTCTTGCTGACTCCCGGTTGACCGTCCTGGCCCAGTGCCTGTCGTGTCGCCCGAGTCCAAGAAAAATCCAAGGTAATCACCTTGCCCATTCCGCTGCGCCACGAGCGCGGTGGGTCCGATTCCGTCACAGATAAAAACAAGCAGGTGACTTCGTTCATGAGTGGACAAAACATGCAGTCAGGCGAGCTCAAGCGGGGCCTGAAAAACCGCCATATCCAGCTGATCGCTCTGGGTGGCGCGATCGGTACCGGATTGTTCCTGGGCTCGGCCGGTGTGATGAAGTCTGCCGGTCCGTCGATGATCCTTGGCTATGCCATCTGCGGCTTCATCGCTTTCATGATCATGCGCCAGCTCGGCGAAATGATCGTCGAAGAGCCGGTTGCCGGCTCCTTCAGCCATTTCGCGCACAAATATTGGGGCGGTTTCGCCGGCTTCCTGTCGGGCTGGAACTGCTGGGTGCTGTATATCCTGGTCGGCATGTCGGAGCTTTCGGCAGTCGGCAAGTACGTCCATTACTGGTGGCCGGAGATCCCCACCTGGGTCACCGCCGCGGCGTTCTTCCTGCTGATCAACGCCATCAACCTGATGAACGTGAAAGTCTTCGGCGAGGCCGAATTCTGGTTCGCGATCATCAAGGTCGCGGCGATCGTCGGCATGATCGGCCTGGGCGCCTACCTGCTGACCAGCGGTAGCGGCGGCCCTGAAGCCTCGGTAACCAACCTGTGGGCGCATGGCGGCTTCTTCCCCAATGGCGTCAGCGGCCTGGTCATGGCGCTGGCGATCATCATGTTCTCCTTCGGTGGCCTGGAAATGCTCGGTTTCACCGCAGCCGAGGCCGACAAGCCGAAGACCGTGATTCCCAAGGCGATCAACCAGGTCATCTACCGGATCCTGATTTTCTACATCGGCGCCCTGGTGATTCTGCTGTCGTTGACCCCATGGGACAGCCTGGTCGCCAGCATCGATGCCTCCGGTGGCAGCTATGGCAGCAGCCCGTTCGTGCAGGTGTTCTCGCTACTCGGTAGCGATGTGGCTGCGCACTTGCTGAACTTCGTGGTGTTGACTGCGGCGCTGTCGGTGTACAACAGCGGCACCTACTGCAATGCGCGGATGCTCTATGGCATGGCCGAGCAGGGCGATGCCCCTGCTGCGCTGGCCAAGATCGACAAGCGCGGCGTGCCGGTGCGCTCGATTCTGGCTTCGGCAGTGGTCACCCTGATTGCCGTGCTGCTCAACTACTTCATGCCGCAGCATGCCCTGGAGCTGCTGATGTCGCTGGTGGTAGCGGCGCTGGTGATCAACTGGGCGATGATCAGCTACTCGCACCTGAAATTCCGTCAGCACCTTGACCGTACCGGGCAGAAGCCATTGTTCAAGGCGCTGTGGTACCCCTATGGCAACTATGTGGTACTGGCCTTCGTGGTGCTGATCCTGGGCATCATGTTGATGATCCCGGGGATCCAGGTATCGGTGTATGCGATCCCGGTATGGTTGTTCGCGATGTTCGTGGTCTACATGCTCAAGGGCAGACGTGGGACGCAGGCTAACCGGGCGGCAAGCTCTGTAGCCAAGTAAGCGCTGAGCGTGTTACTTGAAACCCGATGACAGGTGACTGGCATCGGGTTTTTTGTTGTCTGTCCGGGTGCTATCGCGGGGCAAGCCCGCTCCCACGCAGGCCGCCAAGCATGCGTGCCAAGCATGCGTGCCAGGCATGACTGCGTGGG
>NZ_JBCPSP010000013.1:0-114590 GCF_051129895.1 Pseudomonas sp. Je.1.5.c | reverse complement strand
GCAGCCACTTCAGCCAGAGCGCTGCGCTGCTGCCCGCAGCCGGCTGCGCCTCGCGGTTGGCGGTTGGCGCTTCGCTGATGCCGCCGGCCAGGCACAGCGCCATGGTCTTGCAGTAGGCGATGCCAGATTCGCGATCATTGCCGTCATAGTCGTATTGCTCGATACGCTTGAACGTCGGGCTGGCGCACAGCGACGCGTAGAACCTGGCATTGAGGTCAATGTAATGTTGGTACTGCGCCTCCTGGCGGTCGTACTCGGCTTGGAAGGCGGCGCGCATCGGTTCGTGATAGCGCTGCTCGAGCCGCTCGTCGCTGTTCTGCGCCGTGTAATCGACTATTCGCTGGCGCTCCACCGCAGGGTCGACGAACAGCGGTGGGCCATCGCCGGTCTGCGCGTCGAACGCTGGCGTCTGTTGCTCGGCCCACTGTCGGTGCATGGCGCGGATGCTCAACAGCAGTTGCGAGGTTTGCAGTTGATAAGCCCGCAGCGGCTCTTCACGCCATCGCTGCCGGGTGGTGATCCAGTTCAGCCGCGCATGGTTGAACTCCTGCACCATGCCAACCGTGTCATCGAGGTCCAGGGCGAGCACGCCGTGCTCCAACTGGTGCTTGGCGATGGCGTTGAGCACATAGCCGCGCAGCGCAGTCTGGCGCAGGAAGCGGCTGTGAAAGCCATGCACGCTGTCGAAGTCGCCGGGCAGTTGTTCGGCGTATTCCAGGACTTGGCGATCGACTTTGAGGGCGTCCGGGGTCATCGCCAGGCCCAGTTCGCCAGGGGCATTGCGCACCTGGGCCAGGTCCAGCACCTGAAAGCGCTCGGGCGGGGCCTTGCCATCGCGGTAGGCATTGAGCACGCTCGGCGGCCAGGCATCGCTGGAGAAGGCAATCCAGGCGCTGCTGTAGGTCTTGCTGTCGAGGGTGAGGAAGGCAGACGGGATGTCGTGGTCTTTGCCCACGCACCGTTTGGGCAGCGGCCGTGGCGGTGCCGGTGGGGGTTCGAGCGGGTTGAAGCGGCGCAAGTGAGCGTGTTCGGTGACCTCGAAGGCCTGCCAGACCTTTCGGTCGAGCAGCACATACAGGTAGCCCATGCGCAAGGTTCGCAGGCCCAGGCGGGTTTCCACGGGTTTGCCGTCAACCACGGGCGCGTTGTAGGCGGGACGGGTGTCGGGCACCAGCGCCCGGCGCAGGGGCAGGATTGGCAGGCCTTGGCGTTCGCAGGCCAGGCACTGGTCGGGGGGCATCGCCGACTCGGCGATGGCGTGGGCGATGTGCCGGCTGATGGTCATGAGTGCACCTCGACTGCTGGCAAAGTGGTTGTCACGTGTTTCCAGTTCGCATTGGTGTATTGAGCGAACTGCTGCCCAAGCGATCGCTGCCCCTGCGCAGCGCTGTCGATCATGGCGCGAACGCTAGGGTGGTTAGGTAGCGCCGGGTGCAGACATAGCTGGTGCACCGCCAGGTTGAGAATGTCGTCGACTGCGCTCAAGCCGAGCGCTCGCGCGTGACGGATATGTTCGGCCGCCTGCGTGGCCGCAAAGCGGGTGATGGGCGTGAGTTGTTGCGCCAATGGACCTGTACGCAATGCTCGCCAGCTAGCCAGCACTGCCTCGATCAACGCCGTTTCTTCCTGGCCATCGCCAGCGTTAGCGGGAATCGGCCGGCGGGGCTGAGCTTCGCCGGTTACCCGAGCAGGAGCGCCGCCGCTGGTTAGAAACAGCCAATGCTTGATTGGCCACCAGTGGCCCTGGTCCGCTTGAGCGAAGGCTCCGGCGTACAGCTCAAACCGCACCGGTTCGAACAGCGGGTAAAAACCTACTGCGCCGGCACTGTTCTGCATTTGCCCCATGGACGACAGATAACCGGCAGTCGCAGGGGCGGGTGCGCTGCTAAATAGCCACGCGCATACCTGGCGTTTACGGCGCCGCAGATCCCTTATCGCGGCGCTTGCTGTCTGCTCAAGCAAGCGCTGGCAAAGGCTGTTACCGGGGGATGCCAGGCAGGCCAGGATCGGCAAAGTTTCAGGAGAGTGGGCGAGGTCTGCACGCCAAACCCGGGTCAAGGCACTTTCGCCCAATACCTGGCGCAAACTGCCCAAAAGCGTCTGATCACTGGTAGCGGCTATCGCCAACGGGTCTAGGAGTACGTAGCAGTACAGCTGGGGATCGTGATGTTTGCCGACGTACTCGATCAAGGCCTGGGTGCTCATTAGGCGTTTTCCTCGCACCGGCTGCCTTCGTCAGCAAGCAACTCCACGATCACGCTGTTACCGGCACCGGTGGTACTGGCTTGGGTCGGACCCTTGAACGTGAGCGTCAGGCCATCGAGGGTGATGCCGTGTTGATCCAGAATGATGCTGCCGCCGGGGCTTTTGAACTCGATCCGCTCATTTACCTGTAGTTGGTAGACAGTGGTCTGATGATTGACACCCTGACCGACGCTCACGGTCTGCCGGCCGTTGACGACCAGCTCGTTATCGCCGCCAACTGTTTGGTAGTGATTGGCATGGGTTGACTCGCGGCGCTCGTTACCCACCTGCTCGAGCAGATCCTGGCCAATGCTCACTTGGCATGTTCGACCTATGCTGTGGCTATGATCGCGACCCGTTTGCTGTCGTAGGTCGTTACCCACTGCGGTTTGCTCATCGTTACCCACGCGCTCGACACGGTTGCGGCCGATGCAGCTTGTTTCGTCATTACCTACGTGGTTGTTCTGATCCCTCTGCGCATGAATGAACACCTCCTCATGCCCCAGCTCATCCTCGAAACGCAGTTCGTTGAAACCTTGGCCCTTGTGGGTCTGGCTTTTGATGGTCATGCGCGTCTTGTGCTTGGGCAGCTCGTACGGCGGTAGCTGGTTGGCGCAGTAGGTGCGGCCGGTGATCAGCGGCTGGTCGGGGTCGGCGTTGACGTAGTGGATGATCACTTCCTGGCCGATCCGTGGGATGGCCATCGCGCCCCAGCTACCGCCGGCCCAGCCTTGCGAGACGCGCACCCAGCACGAGCTGAACTCATTTTCCTGGCTGTCGCGGTCCCAGGGGAAGCTGACCTTGACCCGGCCCCATTCATCGCAATAGATCTGCTCGTTGGCCGGGCCGACCACGGTGGCCATGTGCGGGCCGTCGATATGCGGCTTGGGCAGCAGGGCGGGTTTCCACTCGATGCGCCCGGGAATCAGCGTCGCCTGTTGCAGGTAGCGGGTGCCCTGGTCGGCGCCCACCGCCTCTTGCTGCAGGCTGGTGAACTGGCAGCCCTCGTGGTGCACGCCGATCACCCGCCAGTGGGCGTTGAGGTCTTCGCGCGGGTGGTCGATCAGGTTGAAACTCAAGCCCGGTTGCAGGCGCACATCGTCGCCTTCGACCTGGGCGATGCGCGCATCGTGGCGCAGGGCGGTGAGGCGGTTGTGGGTGAACGGCTTGCCGACCACATCCCGCTTGTAGCGTCCGGGATAGTCGAAGCGCTCGTAGGCCGGGGACTGGTGCTGCAGGTCGCTGGCCGTGGCGGCATGCTCCTGGCGGTAGGCGGGGTGCTTGAAGCTGTAGTCGCGCTGCACCTGGCGGGCGCTGCGCACCTGTTCGCTGTAGCGAAAGCGGTGCAGGGCAGGTTTGGCCTGATCGCCGCCGCCGTTGGGCTGGTAGAGCACGGCGATGGGGTCGGCGTCGGGCGTTTCGACGTCATCGACGAAGCCTTCATCGTCGTCTTCGGCCTTGATCACGCTGCGGCTGATCAGGCCCATCTCCAGCAGGCGGTCGGTGATGATCAGTTGATGGCCGGTGGCGCTGTGCTCGAAGCTGTAGATAAAGCCTTCTTCGGCGGCCAGGCGGGACAGGAAGTCGAGGTCGGTTTCACCGGCCTGGACACAGAATTCGCGAACCTGATGGTCGAAACAGGCCACCAGGCTGACATTGCTCAGCCGCTGGGCCTGGAACATCAGCTCAAGGATTTGCGGCACGGTCTTTTGCTGGAAGGTCCGCCAGTTCGAGCGCAGGCTGGCGCGGGCCAGCTGTGGTTCGACCAGCGCCTGGTAGCGGGTGCGAGAGAAGCCGCTGTCACCCTGGCTGAAGCTGCTGACCAGGCCGTGCACGTAGCGCACCGGGCGTGGGCCGTGCCAAATGGTGAACAGCACAGGCTGGTCGAGCAGCTGGGCAAAGTCGACGTCGGCGTCTGCGCTGACCAGCTCCAGGTTGAGCTTGAACGGGGTGCTCAAGGCTTCATCGAGAGTGAACGAGACCACCTCGAATGCGGCGTCGCCGACCAAGGGTTGCAAGCTGTAACGAAGATCGGATTGGCGGGGCATACAAGTCCCTGTGCGCGGTCTGAGAAAGAAAATGCCCGGGCAGGCTGACCCTGCCCGGAGCACGGCTGTCAGGAGGCGATAGGTTTGCGCCAATCGTCAGAACCCTCGGTCCCCGAGGTTTCGTGGGTCCAGGTGATTTTGCGATAGGACAGGGATACTTCGATCAGTTGGGTGTAGTTCTCGTTCTTCATGTTTTGTACGTGCGGTAGCACGGTGTTGATGTCGACGATGGTTGCGTCCTCAAGCTTGGTCGTGAAGAAATGCTCCTGTTTGCCCTCCACTGAAGTGCGGTACCAGTTGATCTCGACGGTTGGCAGCATTTCTCCGCTGGCCAGTGCGCCATACATCAGCGGCGTGGCTTTGTTCAGCGCGCTGGTGAAGGTGAAAGGCTTGTGCACCCGTTGGCCGGCAGGTTGACCACTTTGCGGGTCGGTCGGGACGCTCACCTGGTGTTTGATTTCCTGTACCAGGATCTCGTCTTCATGACCCTCGACAAAGACGTTGCCGACCGAGTCGGAGGTGAAGGCTCCAGCAGTGATGTTGCCCTGGGTTTTGCCTTCGATCTTGATGTAAGCGGGTGTTGGCATGGCAGACTCCTGTGTCCATGTAAAAGCACGCAACCCTCAGGGGCAGGCGTGGCCATCGCGGGTCGATGGGCTTGTCAGCAAGGCATGGGCCTTGCTAATTCGTTGAATTCCAATCACGTGCTTGCCGGTCACTGCAGGATGCCGTTGAGCGACTGCAGCACCTCGGTGGTAATCACATGCAGGCGGTAGCTATAGAAGGTGTACAGGGCGGCAAGGGCGACTGCGCTGATCACCAGTGGGCTCCACCACGGCCATTGGCGGTTCATCCGAAAGTTACGCGGCGCGACATTGGTCAGTGGGTCGCTCAAGTACTCCGGGACCGGGCCTCGCAGTTCGCGAATCTGCCGGTGTAGCTTGACGATGAGGTTCTGCAAGGCCTCGTCGCCCTTGGGCAGGATGGCGTATTTACCCTTCAAGCCCATGCACAGGCACAGGTACATGAACTCCAACACCTGCTGATAGCGCTGCGGTTCGAGCATCATTCGCGAGAGCACGGTAAAGAACTTTTCCCCGCCCCAGGTTTCCTGGTGAAAATCGCTCAGCAGCGGCTGTTGGCTCCAGCTGGAGTTCTTGCCCCAGGGGGTGCTCATCACGGTTTCATCCAGGTACAGGCACAAGGAGTAGGAATAGGCCAGCATGTGCGCAGGCTCATAGTTGTGCTGGCGCAGCTCTGCCAAGACGCTAGTGATCTGGTTGTGGACGTCCTTGTACAACTGCTTGATGTCTTGATGATCGTCCAGTGTCTGCAAGCGCATGGCCAAGCCAAACAAGGGCATTGCCGCATCGATCATGAGGTTGCTGAAGGCGCCGCGCAGTTGAAATTGCGGGTCAGCTGGGTAGCCTGGGTAATCGGCTGGGGCCGCGCTATGGGGTTGTTCGAGCAGCCCGTGCAACTCGGTATCGATGGCGCCAGGGGTACTTTTCTTGTCGCTCATGTCATTCGCTCCTGATCGCCCAGAACTGCAACTCAAGCCCTGGGAACTCGCCGGCGATGTGCAAGCCAAAGCCGCTACTGTCGTTCATCACCTGCCAGGCCGGATTGCGTCGATCCAGCTCGAAGTAACTAAAGCCTGCATGGAACGGCAGCTCGCGTGGGGCTACCGGGAGCGGCAGCAGGGGAATACCAGGCAATTGCAGCGGCACCAGGTCGGTCAGTGCTTCAAGTGAGGTGACCTTGGCTTTCTGCGTGAACTGCTGGCGCAGCGACTCTACTGGCACGCTGGCGCGTATCGCCAGGATGAACTGCGCGCTGTCCAGCAGGCGCCGGTCTTCGAGGGTTGCGACCAACACACCGTATTGGCGTTGCTCAAGCGGCAGTGACACCGCCCGAGGTTGCAGGACAATGCTCAAGGTGCGCCGCAAGGCGTCCTCCAGCGGTTTGAAGCAAGTGTGCAACGCGCTGTGCTGATAAGCCGGATACTCCTGTGGCAAGCGACTCTCATCCGTGAAGGTCACCAGTTCGCCACAGGCTTGGCTCATGGCCAGGTACAACTGCTCAGGGTGGGTATGCGGCTGTCGCGCCAGATGCTGGAAGCACGGCCACCAGCGGTTCATGGCTTGCAGCAGATTGAAGTCACTGATGTCGGCCACCCCCGACTGTCCTGACGAACCTATCCGTGCCGCAAGGTTGCGAGCGCGCTCGCGCAGGGTGTTGCAGACTTCATCGAGAAAACGTTTGAGCGAGGGCACCGCTTGCACAGAGATGCAGGTGGGGTAGACGCTTTCGTCCAGCACCAGGCTGCCGTCGGGGCGACGCTCCAGGATGCGCCCCAAGGCTAGGCGGGTGTAGGCGCTGGCGTCTTCACTGTCTCGTTTGAGTTGCAGGTTGAGCACTGCCAGATCCACAGCCGCGATGTCGCCGTCGTCGGTATGGGTATCCTTGATATCTTCGGTGTTGGCGATGTAGCGATAGTTGGCGCTGCTGTCTGGCCAGCGTACTTCACGGCCGCCGTCGCTGCGCAGTGGCAGGCACAGGTACACGTCGTTCTGGTGCGTGAGGTTGTCGATGATTTCCAGCGGTGCAGGAGGCGGCAAGTCGCCGGGGATGTCGAACACCGTGCCGTCGGGCATGACGCCCCGAGCCCGGGTAATGGCGATCTTGCCAAAGCATAAGTACTCCTGATTCAGCTGCAATTCGCTGAACCCATAGAACGAGCTATTGAGGCTGCTCAGGCGCTGGTGAACGGCGGCTTCGCTGGCCCTCGCCAACTGCTGAAAGTGTTGCGGCTTGACGAACAAGCCTTCGCGCCAGACGACAGGGTTGCGTGAGCTCATGGGCGCTCCGAATCAGAAGGGAAGGTGCAGAGGGACAACAGCCAGGTGAGCATCAGCTTTCTTCCTTGAGCAGGATCTGTGAGTCGTTGATCTGTACGGCGAGCACCACCTTGCGACCCCGCGGCTGGACGCGCAGGACCTGCTTCCAGGTGGTGTCCTGTTGGTTGCTGTAATTAGCAATTACGGCAATGAAACGGGTGTCGGCATCGAGCGCTTCGAAGGGCACGAACTTGAACTGACCTGGCGTCAGGAGATAGTCGTCGTCACGTATGTAAGTGCTGCGCAGGGCCTTGGCCGGGTCTTGTTCCAGGCCCGAAAAGACGGCGTTATGCAGCAGTGAGTCGTCACGCAACTGGAAGATCTTGATGGCGATGGGCGTGGCGATCTGCTCAGCCGATACCGTCTGCGGCTGCGCCAGGCTCAGGTGCACTGCCGGGTCGTCGTAAGTGCCTGGGCTGCTGTCCTCCATGGACGAGCGCGGCAGGGTTGGTTGTTCCTGTTCCTGTTCCTGCTCTATAGGAGACACGGCTGGAAATTGCTCTTGCAGATACGCCAGCAGTACTTCGACCTTTTCAGTCAAGACCTGTGGGTTGCCAGCAGTGAGACTGACTGCATAGGGGCTTGGCTCCAGTACTGCATCGGCAACCGTGGCATCGAGGCTTCGTGGGTTGCCATTGAGGGTGGGGCTGGCATACAGGCTGAAAGCAACCTGGGTTGGCTGATCACTCGCAGCGCCCACCGGTATGCTGGGGTCCATCAATACCTGGCCAACCTTGCTCAAGACCGTGCAGCCCAGCAGGGGTAGAAACAGTGCAGCGATTATCAGGGGACGCAGCTTCACAGCTTTTCCCCTAGGCGGATATTGGTCATGGTGGTGTCTCCTGCAGGGTGCAAAGTAGATGGGGCTTCCAGTGCCAGTAGGGGGTCGCAGCCACTGTCGGCTTTGAACGCCTGGCAGATGTCGAGCACGGCGGGACAGGTGGGGGCTGCTGGCTCCAGGTCCAGGGTGCCGGCCGGCAGATCGTTCACCAGGGCATCCAAGAGGCGCTTGCCCGGCTCGAACAGTTCTTCCAGGGCGCCGCGACTGGCCTGCTGGCTGGGTGGGTCGCGGTGATAGTGGACCAACACGCGATAGGCGCCGATACGCAGGCAATCGCCTTCCTGCAGGCGCACCGCAGCTGTGCCTGCAAGGCTCATCTGGTTGTCATTGAGGAAGGTCTGGCCACAACGATCAACGGCGCAAAAGCTCTTTTCACGCCAACGAATCTCGCAATGGATGGGCAGAATGCGCCGCTCGCGATCGATCAACAGCCAGTCGGCGCCGACGCTGCCGAGCGTGCCGCCGCGGTTGTCGAACTGATGGCTGACGGTGACGCCATGCTGCAGTTGATCGGGATTGCTGATAGTCAGGGTCATCTTCATGAGCGCACCCTGATGAGTACCTTGGGGCTGGTCGCGCCGTGCCGATCATCGATAAAACTGGTCCAGCCCAGGTGGCTGCCTTGCGAGCGGCTCAAGTTGAACGGCGGCAGTTGCTGCTGTTTGAGGCGTAGCTCCAGGTCGTAGGCCAGGCCATCACGCAGGAGAAAATCAATCAGCGCCCGCAAACGCCCAAAATTGATACCGCTGGGCAGGAAGTCGCGTAGTTGGGCTTGGTCAAGATCACCAATCAGAATGGCGAACTTGCTGCTGCGGGTTCGGCTGCGATCACCGACAATGAAGGCGCTGCCCAACTGGCCATTGGTCAGGCCAAGACTGACCCTCTGGCGGACATCGAATGACACCGAGCGCTTTTCGAATTCGCGGATCTGTACCTGCCGCAGATCAAAACAGTGGGCGATGATCCCGGCCACCGTGCCGGGGGCGCGGCTGCGGCTGGCAATCACCCCGGCAAAGCTGAGCAGGCGGCTCCAGGGCAATGCCGTATCCACCCGCAGTTGCTCGTTACCCAGGCCGATCAAGGCGTAGATATAGGCAGAAAAGTGGTCGCTGGCTTGGGTCTGGAAGCGGATGTAATAGCGGTACTTGCGCCAGATCCGGTGGAGCAGGCTGAGCAAATAGTGATTGAAGAAATCGAAGAATGCCGGGCGCACGCCTTTGCCCTGGGCATGCTCGTAAGCGAGCTGGTCCAGGTAGTAGCTGGGCAGCGGTGAGTCTGTACCGTGCAGCCCCAGGAAGGTGGTGCAAACCCGGTAGCGGTCATCGTTGTCTGCCCGCTGCGGCAGGCGCTGCGCCTCCAGCACGTCGGCCACCGGAAAGGTCAGGCGAGGGTCGCTGCCAAGGCGTAGCCGCGGCTGCGTAGCATCTGCTGGCCTATGTGGCTCAAGGTCATCATCGTGCAAGCCATGCAGCCTCTCCAGCAATTGGAAGAAATTGTGCAGATGAGCTTCGGCGAGCAGCGTGTCGGCTAGATCAGCGGTTGTCTGCCGGTCAGCAAGGGCCATGTGTAGTGCTCGTTGTTGGTGGTGTTGATCACTTCCAGTTGATGGAAGGAATTGATGCTGGCGTAGAGGGCAAAGAAGTGCGACAGCACGCAGCCGAACAGGTACAGGTCGCCTTCGCAGCGAAAGGCGTCCTGATCGAGTTGCAAGTGTGTGCGCAAGCCGCGTACGGGCAGGCCCTTGATCAGCCAGTCCAATGGTTCGGTCTTGGCATGGCCAATGCCATCGAGGCGCTTGCGCGTGGCGCGTGCCTGCTGAATGTCATGCAGGGCAGCGAAGTCGTAGGCGCCGAGCACCGCCTTGAGCGGTTCGGCCGAGAGCAGCGAGAGATAGTTCAGCGACAGGTTGGAGATCAATGTCCATTGCAGCTGGCCATCCAGTACCGGTCGGTACGGCCGGGTCGGTCGGCAGATGTTGCGGTAGCTGGCCAGCGGTGGAGTGGCCTCGGTGGTGACACTGATATCGCCAATGCCCAATGCCAAGGGTAAATCCCGATTGGTACAGGTCAGGTCGACCGAGGCGGTTTCCAATTGCCCGACATACAGGCTTTCGTCAGCGCGGACGAACGCCATGCGGTGCACCAGCCCGTCGCCGCGCAACGACTCTTCAACCCGGCAGCGGTAATACAGCGCGGTGCGTCCCTGGGCGTGTTCGATTTCATGGGCGAACGATTCAAAGGGTTGGAACACGCGTAGCTGCTCACCTCGGCTGCCATCTGCGGTTACTCGCCAGCTGGCCACGCGGTCGACGCTGAAGATCTCGTAGGCCTTCGGGCGCTGACCACTGGGCGTCAGCCGCTCCTGCTCGGCCTGGCCAGACAAGTCGATGGGTTCGGCGCTGTGCTCGAACAGGTTGATGGCCGGCGTGCAGAACAAGCTGAAGTCAGCTTTGCTGATACGCATCGAGCCGGGCAGTGGCCGGGTGAAGTGAAATTCGATGCGCACCCTGCGGCTGTCCTGGTTCGGCCACAGCTGGGTGAGGCCGGTCAAGCTGAAGAAGTGGAAGCGCTGCGGGAAGACAAAGTACTCCTGCACAATCCGGTAGCCGTCGAAGACGTTGCGCGGATAAGGCAGCAAGGCCTCTTCGGGGCTAAAACCGGGAAAGCTGACGGTGCAAGCCGGTAGCCTGCGCACTTGACCGTTGATGATCACGCTGATGTTCTTCAGGTATTGCGATAGCCACAGGTACAGCATTTGAGCGCTGCCATGATCGCCACTGAGGTGGAAGTCCAAGCTGTGGCAGGCCAGGGTGTTCAGCGGGCGCTCAACCAAGGTGTTCAGGTCAATGGCAACGCTGCAGTTATCGAGTGTCTGTGTGGCACTGGCCTGGTGGATCTCAAAAGGATGAAGTGTGACCTCGGTACAGGTTCGATACTCGCAAGCGATGCCGTCCACAGGGCGGGAAAACAGCCGTGAGCCCTTGGCTACGCGTTGTGACTCACTCAGAGACTGCTCCAGCGGGGTGAACTGGATTATCGTTGCGCTGGGCAGCGGCCGTAGGTAATTGGGCCACAGCATCTGCAGCATTGAATGGGTCAGCTCTGGCAGGTCATCGTCGAGTTTCAGGCGCAGTTTTGCCGTGAGAAACGCGAAGCCTTCGAGCAGCCGCTCGACATCTGGGTCGCTACTTTCTTTACCTAGATATTGCGCGAGCTGCGGGTTGTCCCGAGCAAAGTCGGCACCCAGCTCGCGTAAATAACGCAGCTCTTCGCTAAAACGTTGTTTCAATGGCATGGGTTACCTCACCCGGGTGTAGCGGTTTTGGCCGTTGACCAGCAACTCGATCTGCAACTGCTCGGCACGGTTGTTTACCCGCACTTGGCAATCGAGGCGAAAGTGCAGCTCCAGCGGGGTATTGGCGTCCGGTACGCCATGCAAGGTGCGAATGCGGATGCGCGGTTCATAGCGTCCAATGGTGCGGCGGATGTCGGCACTCACTTGAGCCAGCAAATCACCGCTCCTCAGGTCGTGGCCGTTGAAGTCGCGCAGGCCCAGGTCAGGGCTGCTTTGCGAGCAGCCCTGACGAGTATTGAGCAGTGTCTCGAGGTGGTGCTTGATGGCCTCGAATGTCTGGCCTGCCTGTTCATGGCGGCATTGCTGTCGACTGGGTGGGTTATCTGCAGCCAGGCGATCGAACAGGCTGCTCATTCGGTATCGAGCCGACCGACCAGGGAGATCTCGAAATTCGCTCCCATGTACTTGAAGTGTGGCCGCACAGCCAGGGATACCTGGTACCAGCCCGGATCACCGGCAACTTCCGAGACTTCGACTTTGGCGGCGCGCAGTGGTCGACGGCTGCGTACATCGGCCGAGGGGTTTTCTTGGTCGGCGACATACTGCTTGATCCACTTGTTGAGCTCGCCTTCCAGGTCGGCGCGTTCCTTCCAGCTGCCGATCTGTTCACGCTGGAGCACTTTGATGTAGTGGGCCAATCGGTTGACGATGAACAGGTAGGGCAGTTGGGTGCCGAGCTTGTAGTTGGTTTGCGCCTGCTGGCCTTCTGGCGTCCTGGGGAACGTCTTGGGCTTTTGTACCGAATTGGCCGAGAAGAACGCCGCGTTGTCACTGTCCTTGCGCATGGTCAGGGCGACGAAGCCTTCTTCGGCCAGCTCGAACTCCTTGCGATCAGAGATCAACACTTCGGTCGGTATCTTCGCCTGCAGTTGACCCAAAGACTCGTACAGATGCACGGGCAGGTCTTCGACGGCGCCTCCGGATTGTGGGCCGATGATGTTCGGGCACCAGCGGTAGCGAGCGAAGCTGTCGTTGATGCAGCTGGCCATCAGGAAGGCGGCGTTGCCCCACAGGTAATTGTCATGCTGACCGTTGATGGTCTCGTCATAGCTGAAGCTGCTGATGGGTTGCTCATGGCGGTCGTAGACCGAGCGCAGCATGAAGCGCGGCAACATCATGCCGACATGGCGAGCGTCTTCGCTGTCACGGAACGATCGCCATTTAGCGAATCGCGGCCCCTCGAAAATGTCTTTGACCTCCTTGAGGTTGGGCAAATCTTCGAAACTGCTCAAGTTGAAGAATTCAGGGGCGGGTGCGGTAATGAACGGCGCATGGGACATTGCACCTACCGAAGCAACATAACTTAATAGCTTTATATCGGGCGAGGAGGGGCCGAAGTTGTAATTGCCGACCATGGCCGCCACCGGCTCGCCACCAAACTGGCCAAAACCTGCGGTATAGACATGTTTGTAGAGCCCGCTGCTGGTGATGTCGCCGGCATTGTCGAAGTCTTCGAGGAGTTCGGCTTTGCTGACGTGGAGCACTTCGAGTTTTATGTTTTCGCGAAAGTCGGTGCGGTCCACCAGTAGTTTCAAGCCGCGCCATGCCGATTCAAGTTGCTGGAACTCGGGTTGATGCAGGATAGCGTCCATTTGTTTGCTAAGGACTCGGTCGACCTCAGCAATCATCTGGTCCACGCGATGCTTGTTGATCAGTTGATCAGGCTCATCGCTTTTGAGGATGTTGGATATGAATGCAGCGACGCCCTGCTTCGCGACTTGATAGCCTTCTTGACTGGGAGTGAGCAGGGTCTCGGCCATGATCTGGTCGAGCAAGGTCTGGTTGCCGATTGTCTGGTCAGCACCGTCAGAGGTGAGGGTCTGGGTATTTTGGCTGGGCATGGTGACGCTCCGTTGTCAGTGCTTCATTGAGCTGATGCTCAGGTCTTGGCTGCTTCAATCTTGTTCGGTGGCTTCGATCACCAGGTCCAGCTCATGGGCAAGCTGCTTGCGTGCTTGCTCGTCAGTGAGCAGCTGTTGCAAGTGTTTGCGAAAGGCGGGGACGTTGCCCAGCGGGCCTTTCAGGGCCACCAGGGCTTCGCGTAACTCGAGCAACTTGTTCAGTTCGGGCACTTGGCGGGCGATTTGGTCTGGGCCGAAGTCATTGATCGAGTTGAATTGCAGGCGCACTGCCAGTTCAGCATCGGGGGCTGCGCTGAGGCTCGAAGGCACGGCCATGCTCAAGCTCACCGCAGCCTCGCTCAGCACGCTGTTGAAGCTGTGCTTGTCGATGCGCATGAGCTGGCGATCTTCCAGAGTGCGTGTATCGATCAGGCCGAAATTGCCCAAGACCAGCATCTTGTGGGGCAGTTCTATTTCGGCCTGCTGGTCGCCTGTGGCAGGTACGTATTTGATGTTGATACGTTCTTTGGGTGCAACGGAACTTGAGCTTTTAGCCATGCGCTACATTAACTCCCTGTTAAGTTTGTAGGATGTTTCTTACAGTGCTTCCTGTTAGGGTTGCTTTTGTAGGTTTATTCTGACAGTTGATGTTGCATTTGTACTTATTGTTTATTTGAGCTTTTGCTTTGTATTTAAACGATGCATGGATGAAAGTGGCTTGGTCGAGTTTAAAAGTGTAAAGAAATATTTGTTTGTGGCCTGGCCTGAATCTGCTCTAAGCTCTGCGCTTGTCGAGTTTTCTAGCTTTGTACGCGGCGCATTGCTCTTCAGGTAAATGCTTTGGAAGTGTGCGTCCGTATGGGCGTATGAGAGTGGAGTAGAGCTGCGGTGAACAAACAATGCACTTATGGAATGGGTGTTTTATTGTTGCTCGGCTTGGGGCAAGTGTTCGCCGAGCCTGAGCGCGATTGCACGCGAATTGTTTCCAATGTCGAGCGTTTGGCCTGTTTTGATGAGGCGGCCGGAACCCCTTCGCGGGTGCCGCTGGTAAAAGCCACGTGGTCAGCACCGGAGCTGAGCGCACCTAGCGTGGCTCGGGTCATGACCAATGAGGCCCCGCGAATGCCGGACGACCTGGCGTTTCGCATGAGCGTGCAGCGTGAGGGGCAAGTGGGGCAGACGCGACTGGTGATTTCGGCGCCTGCGATCGCCGCGGTCGAGCCGCGGCCCTACCTGGCCATCAGTTGCGTGCAGAACATCTCCAGATTGCAGTTGATCACCGCGCGACCTGTTGAGGGTAGCCGAGTGATGGTGCAGCTGCGCACCGAGCATCGGGCGACCGGTGCGCAGCCCTGGCAAGTCATGGAAAACGGCCAAGTGTTGGATGCTGGCCGGGGTCTACCGGCCATTGAGCAGATCAAGGTGTTGATCGGTGCCAAGCGGATCCACATCGTCAGCGATCATACGGCGCTCGATGGGCTGAGTTTCGATGCTCAAGGGCTGGACCCTTTGATTGATCAGGCGCGCCAAGCATGTCGTTGGTAGCCAGGGTGTCGAGCGATGACATCGCCAGGCTGCTGGCGCCCATTGACCTCAAGCTTGCCGCGGGTCTGTTCGATATCGAGGATGAGACCTACCAGGCGATCGATCAGGAGATGGTCAAGCTTGGCGGATTGCATGAGGGGGCTATCGATTGGCCATTCATCGAGGAAGCCTCCCGTCAGTACCTCAGTAGCCACTGCAAGCATTTGCGTATCGTCGGCCATCTGGGTGTCGTGTGGTTGCGCAAGCGCTGCTGGGAGCACTGGTGTCACACGCTGCAGTTGCTGGCGGGCATGGTTGAACACTATTGGGAAACCGCCCATCCCAAGCCCGGCCCAACGGGATTTCTGGGCAAGCGCAAACTGGTTGGTGTGCAGGTCAAGCGATTGACCGAAGCGCTGCCTCAGCTCGACCGCTTTAGCTACACACCGGCCTGTGCCGAAACGGCGCAGAAGGCAATTGCCTCCCTGTTGCAACAGGCGGGCTCGGCGCAGCTTGATCTGCCGGCGTTGCAGGCGCTTGAGCGCTTGCTGGTAAAGCACAGCGACTCTGTCATTGGAGTCGGTAACGAACCTGCTGGCAAGCCTGTTTCACCCGCCCGCAATGCTACCCCGCTCGCTGAAGCATTCCTCCCGGCCAAGACCACCGTGTCGCTCGGCAATGAGCGCGAAACTCGGCGCGCGGTGCTGAGCATGGCCGAGTTCATCAATCAGCAAGACCTGTATGACCCGACCGGCTATCAACTGCGAAGGTTTGGCTTGTGGGCGCACATCCAGGCTGCGCCGGGCGCCAGGCAGGATCATCGCACCGAACTGATGTCGGTCCCGGCAGACATCGTCAGCGGATACGAGGAGGCGCTGTCGAGTACCGCTATTGATCCGGCCCTGTTGCTGCGAGTGGAGAAAAGCGTCACTGCCTCGCCGTATTGGATTCGCGGCAGTTTCCTCGCTGCAAGCATCGCATCGCGTTTGGCCATGGCTGAAGTCGCCGAAGCGATCCGCTGCGCAACGGCTCGCTTCGTCCGTCGCTTACCCGCCGTGCAACAGCGGTGTTTCAGCGATGGCGTAGCGTTTGTCGATGAGCAATGCCTGGCATGGCTCAAGGGCGCGGAAGCATCGCCTGCCCAGGCCGCAGGCTCGCAAGAATTTTCTGGGCTGCGCGAAGCGTTGGTCGAGCAGATGGAGGTTGAAGGGGTGGAAGCGGTGCTGTTGCGCCTACAGGCCCTGCAAGCACAGCACAGTTCGCCGCGCGAGCGCTGCCATACCACGCTGATCGCTGCCGATCTGCTCGGTGCCCGTGGCGTGTCTTGGCTGGCTCACGACCTGTGTGCCAGTGTCGCCCGGACCATGCAGGCCACCACCGCCCAGCTGTGGGAGCCGGAGGTTTATCAAAAGCTCAAGCACTACGCAGGCACATCATCACTGATTGACCAGGACAAGGAGTAGCAGTCCCTGATGAGCACATATTGGAGACATCTGAAACGTTGGGGCTTGCCGCTGGCCACCCGCGCAGGGCTGGCCATGCCGCTGCTGCTCGCAGTGGGTGGGGTATTGTTGCTGGTCGCCATCTGGTGGCTTGGCCCGCAGTGGACTTGGCGTGGGCAGCAGCCACTGGCCAGTCTTGCGCACCGCAGTATCGCCAGTTTGCTGGTGGTACTGGTGCCCTTGCTGTGCGGGTCGCTGGTGCTGGGCGCGCGCCTGCGTGGCTTCCAAGCACAGCGTCAGCAGGAGGCCGCTGTCGAGGCAGATCCGAGCCTGTCGTTCGTGCAAGCACAGGAGCGAGCGCTCGATCGAGGGCTGGCAAGCTATCTGGACAATGCCGGCGGCCGTCGTGCGCTCTATCAGTTGCCGTGGTATCTGGTTGTCGGCGAGCAAAACGCTGGCAAGACCAGCTTCATCACCCGTTCCGATCAGCATTTTTCTCTGACCCGTATCAGCAAGGCGCAGGCCCTCAGTCGCCAGGATGACGACCTCGCCTATCCAGTGGACTGGTGGATCAGGAATGAAGCAGTGATCATCGATCCGCCCGGCGAACTGATTACCCAGCAGTCACTTGAGGGCCTTGTGCCTGACGCTGACGGCAAGCCGTCAGCCGTCCTGCCTGCGGGCACTCAGGCCAAGCTCTGGCTGCACCTGCTGGATTGGCTGGCGCGCAAGCGCAGCCGTAGAGCCTTGAATGGTCTGCTGCTTGTGGTCGATCTGGCATCGTTTTTGCATTCGACGCCCGAGCAGCGCATGGCTTTGGCTGATGTGCTGCGTACCCGCCTGTATGAGGTGAGCCGTCAGCTGGGCTCACGTTTGCCTTTGTACGTGGTACTGAGCAAGTTCGATCTGCTTGACGGTTTCGATCAGCTTTTTGCGCGCATGAGCCAGTCTCAGCGAGAGCATATGCTTGGATTCAGCTTCAAGCTCGATGCCATTAGCTCATTCGACGCGTGGCTGGATGAGCTGATCGCCCATTACGATCAGTTGATCGAGATCGCCCAAGAAATGGTGCTCGATAGCATGAGCGGCTTGAGCAGTGCTGAGCAGCGCCAGCGGCTGGTTTCGTTGCAGGGGCAGTTGATGGGGCTGCGCCCGGCATTGATGACGTTCCTTCGACACGCATTGGCCAGCGATCGCTTCACGACGCCGGCACTGGTGCGCGGACTGTACCTGTCTTCGGTGTTTCAGCAGGGAGAGATGAACAACGCGTTTGTCCGCGAAGCGGCGCAACCCTACAACGTTCTGCCACCGCTGAGCGATGGCAAGCCGCAAGGCAAAGCCCTGGTCTATTTTGCCCAGCAGGTGTTCAAGCGGGCGATATTTCCCGAAGCGGGATTGGCGGGTGACAACGTCAAGGTCGCTCGCGACAAACGCCGTCTGTTGTGGCTGAGTTCGGGCGTTGGTGTGCTGGCCTTTGCCGTGCTTGGGGCAAGCTGGCATCGCTACTTTGATCACAACCGGGACCAAGCGATCAGCGTGCTGGCCAAGAGTCAGGCGTTCAGCGATGGCGAAGTCGATCAGCGCCTGGATCCTACCGGCCGCAACCTGCTGGTGCCTTTGGATCAGATCCGGGATGCCGTTTCGGTGTTTGGCGACTATCGCGCTGCGTGGCCGGTGGTGGCCGACCTTGGTCTCTACCAGGGCCGTGCAATTGGTCCGATGGTCGATCAGGCATACCTGACGCTACTGTCGCGGCGTTTCCTGCCGGCCCTTGCCAGTGGGGTCGTCGACGCGATGAATGCCGCCGCCGATGGTAGCGAGCAACAGATGGCGGCGCTCAGGGTCTATCGGATGATCGAGGACCGGCAGAACCGGCGAGCGCAGTGGGTAGAAGATTGGATGGCACACCAGTGGCAATCTGCCTACCCTGGGCAGGGGCAGCTACAGCGTGACCTTATGCGGCATTTGCAGTACGCCTTGGCCTACGCCGACACCGATCTACCGCAGTTCCGTCAACGAGTCAGTGAACTCCAGCAGATACTGGGTAAAGTCCCGCTGGCGCAGCGTGTCTACGCAAGCCTTAAGCGGCAGGCTCAAGATCAGTTGCATACAGGCTTGGATTTGCGCCATCAGATAGGGCCTGCGTTCGACATCGTCTATCAGCCAACCTCAGCAAACGTGGCTGCGAGCGACGGCATCCTGCTGGCGCCATTGCTGACGGCGAAGGGTTTCAGGGACTATTTCGAACCGCACAGCGAGCACATCACGGACATGGCCATGATCGACCAGTGGGCCCTGGGTGAGCGGCGTCAACTGGACTACTCCGCGGCCGACCGCGCTGCATTGACTGAGAAGATCAGCAGCTTGTACCGCGCTGACTACATCGACAGTTGGCGCCGGGCGTTGAATGAGTTCGCGGTGACGGACTTTCACGACTTGAGCCATGGGGTGTCGGTCCTCGACCAGATCACAGGACCGGCAGCGCCGCTGCGCCGCTTGTTGGAGACTGTACGCGATAACACCACCATCGACTCGTTGACCGCCGCGCAGTCCAAGCAAGCAGGGGCTATCACGGCACTGGCGGGAGGCGGGGAGCCTGCTCAGCAACAGGCCGGAGGAATACGCAGGGCGTTTATAGGCTTGAATGAAATGCTTGAGGCGAGGGGTGAGCGGCCAAGTTATTACGACGAAACCCTTGGCGCGATCACCGCGCTCTATGACTACGCCAAGGCCGTGCAAGATAGCCCCGATCAAGGCAAGGCTGCCTTGCAGGTGGTGCTGCAGCGCTTTTCGATGAAGGGACCTGATCCGATTGCAACCCTGCAGCGGGTCTCAACCGGCCTGCCTGAGCCCATCCGCCAGCAGGTTAAAAAGGTCGCCGAGCAAACTGCCCAAGTGTTGGTAATCGAAGCCTTGCGAGAGCTGGAGCGGCGTTGGGATGCTGAGGTCTACAGCTTCTTCCAGCAGCGGCTTGCGGGGCGTTATCCATTCGTTGCACGAGCCCCCGATGCGGCGTTGGATGATTTCGAGGCCTTCTTTGGGCCCAAGGGGCGCCTGCAGCAATTCCAGGATCAATACCTTAAGGTGTTTCTGAAGGACAACCTCGATGCACTTTATGCCGACAATCGTGGCGGCTACCTGATACGCACCGATGTCATCGAGCAGTTGGAAGTAGCAGATCGAATCCGCGAAACCTTTTTCGATCACCGAGGCAATTTGAGTGTGCAGTTCAGCATCGAACCCTTGGGGCTCAGTGCGAACCAGCGTACCAGTGTGCTTGACCTGGATGGCCAGCTGATTTCCTACACCCATGGTCCTAGCTTGATCACCGGGGTGATCTGGCCCAATACCTTGAACCCGCAGGTGCGTAGCAACCTGACCTTGCTCAAGCTCAATGGCAACAGCAGCAGTCTTGAGTATCGTGGCCCGTGGTCGATGTTCCGCTTGCTCAGTCGGGGCGCGCTCAATGGGCGTACGGCGACCAGTGTCGACCTGAGCTTTCGTACAGGAGACGGCATGATGCGTTATCAACTGAGTTCGGAGAAAGCATTCAACCCGATCACCCAACAGCCGTTCAAAGGCTTCCGGCTACCGCGCACCTTGCTTGAGCAAGGTAGCCCGCGGGTGGTTCAGGCTGGGTTAACCAGCAGTGGCGTACGCTAGGCGCAAGAAGCGAGTCGAAAGCAAAACCGGGCCATCAAGGCCCGGTTTTTTATCGTGTGATAGACCACTTACTCGGTTGTCTTCGGCGCCCAGCGCAAGATCACGCAAGCGATCACCGCCGACAGCAACGACCCCAGCAGAATCCCGATCTTGGCCTGATCGATCAGCTCCGGCTGCCCTGGAAACGCCAGCTCGCCAATGAACAGGCTCATGGTGAAGCCGATTCCGCAGAGCATTGCCACCCCGTAAATCTGCAGCCAGCTGGCGCCCTGCGGTTTAGAGGCCAAGCCGGTTTTCACTGCCAGCAGCACCCCCGCGAACACGCCCAACTGCTTGCCTAGCAACAAACCCAGGGCGATCGCCAGTGGCAGTGGTGCCAGCGCATCGCTCCAGCTCAGGTTGGCGAACGAAACACCGGCGTTGGCAAAGCCGAATACCGGCACGATCAGGAACCCCACCCAGGGCGCGATGGCGTGCTCAAGTTTGAGCAGCGGGCTGTCGCTGGCGCCTGCGCTGTACGGAATCAGCAGGGCGCCGACGACGCCGGCAATGGTCGCGTGGACACCCGACAGCAAGGTGAAGTACCACAGCGCCGCAACGCCGATCAGGTAAGGCCACAGTGTCACTACGCGCATGCGGTTAAGGCCCAGCAGCAGGGCAACGATGCCCGCTGCAGCGCCCAAGGCGAGCAGGTCGATCGATGAGGTGTAGAACAAGGCGATGATCGCCACCGCGCCCATGTCATCGATGATCGCCACCGACACCAGCATCACCTTCAACGACAGTGGCGCGTGCTTGCCGAGCAGCGCCAGGGCGCCGACGGCGAAGGCGATGTCGGTGGCGGCGGGGATCGCCCAGCCGCTGGCCAGGCCCGGTTCGACCGCTGAAACCTTGAGGTAGATCAGCGCGGGTACGGCCATGCCCATTAGCGCCGGCAGCGCCGGCAGGCGGCGCTGCTCCCAGGTCGCCAGGCGGCCGTCGACCATCTCGCGCTTGATCTCCAGGCCAACCATCAGGAAGAAAATCGCCATCAGGCCATCGTTGACCCAGTGGTGCACGGTCATCGGGCCGAGCTTGTCAGTGAAGGTCGGGCCTACCGGTAGATGCAGCAGGTGTTGATAGGCGCTGGCCCAGGGGCTGTTGGCGATGACGATGGCCAGGGCGGCGGCGAGCATCAGCAGCACGCCACCAGCAGCCTCGCTGGCCAGCAAGCGCTGCAGCAAGGGCCGCCGCTCGGCGGTAGGTAGGGAAACGTTCATGGGAAGGTCCTCGTTCATGGATTCGCCCTCGATGCCGCTGCGGTTGGCCAACTAGCGAGCACAGCAAAGCGCTGGCGGGGGTTGACCCGAACCAGTGCGGCGGTAGGCGAGAAGAAGGGAAGGGGCGTGCGCAACCCAGCTAAAAAAAGCGGGAACGGAAAACGCCATAGACATTGGACAGCTGCGTGCAACATGGACGGACTCTCGGAAAACAAATGAATGTTCTCCGTATTCGGGATGGCTCCCGGGCGCACGCAGCACACGCCAGGCGGCAATTTTACAGAGTATTGGCGGCAATGTTCCAGTTTAATGCATCGAAATGTTGCTAATAGCCGGTTTTGCTCAGCAGCGGTTTATCCCTAGGCACGTGCGTTAGATGCGCTCCTCAAGCCGTCACGGGTCAGCAGTGGCATGAGCTGGCTCGAACTGGGTTGCTTGACCTTGCTTGTTAAAATGCATATTAGGTTATTCCTAAAATCAATTTAATTAATTACGCAATGCTCTATAGAGTCTGTTCCAGACAGCTAGTACCTGGCCAGGGACAACCCTTAAGGAGCACCATGCCAATCCGCTCGCGTTTTCTGCTTTTCGCCGCCGCTTTGCTGGCGGCTACCCAGGCGCTCGCCGCCGACCGCCTGACCCTGCGCATTGGCGATCAGAAGGGCAACATGCGCGCCCAGCTCGAGGCCGCCGATGCCTTGCGCGACTTGCCCTACGACATCCACTGGGCCGAGTTCCCCGCCGCCGCGCCGTTGGCCGAAGCATTGAATGCTGGCGCCATCGATGCCGGCATCATCGGTGATGCGCCGCTGTTGTTCGTACTGGCCTCCGGAGCGCCAGTCAAGGCAGTTGCGGTGGACAAATCCGATCCCTATGGCACGGCGCTGTTGGTGCGTCCGGATGCGCCACTACAGTCTGCAGCTGATCTCAAAGGCAAGCGCATCGCGACCGGCCGCGGCTCGATCGGTCATCATCTGGCACTCAAGGCTTTGGATAAGGCCGGCCTGAGTGAAAAGGACGTTGAGTTACGCTTCCTTGGCCCAGTCGACGCCAAGATCGCATTGGCCAATGGCTCGGTCGACGCCTGGTCGACTTGGGAACCCTATACCGCATTGGCCGAGTTGAGTGGCCAGGGTCGGGTGCTGGTCGATGGCCGTGGCCTGTCCAGCGGTAACAGTTTTCTCGCCGTGACCGATAAGGCGCTGCACGACCCAGACCGCCATGCGGCTTTGCAGGACTACCTCAAGCGGCTGGCTGGCGCCCAGGTGTGGGCGTATCAGCACCTGGATAGCTATTCGCACACCCTGGCCAAGATCATCGGATTTCCTGAGGACGCCGCTCGCCTGCAGTTCGAGCGGCGCCAGTTACGCTGGCAGGCTATCGACGCCAAGACCATCGCCGAGCAGCAGGAGACCGCCGACTTCTACCACGCCCATGGGCTGATGCCTCAGCGCCTGGATGTGTCACCCACTTTTGCCAAAGACTTCAGCGTGCCGAACGCCGAGGCCGTTGCGGCGCAACATTGATCGGGAGAACAGCTCATGCTTGCATTCAAACACTTGCGCCATCTGGCCGTTGGGTTAGTGCTCGGCGGCCTGCTACCGGGTATCGCCAGCGCCGAACAGACCCTGCGCATCGGTTACCAGAAGTCCTCGACCTTGCTCACCCTGCTCAAAGCCCGTGGCACACTCGAGCAGCGTTTACAGGCCGAGGGTATCCGGGTCAGTTGGCACGAATTTCCCAGTGGCCTGCCGCTATTGGAAGCGCTGAACCTGGGCAATGTCGACCTGTCGGCAGACGTTGCCGACACGGTCCCCGTGTTCACCCAGGCCGCTGGCGCGCGGCTGACTTACTTCGCCCGAGAAACGCCATCGCCTAGCGCCCAGGCGATCCTGGTGCCTGCCGATTCTCCGCTCAAGACCCTCGCCGACCTCAAGGGCAAGCGCGTGGCCGTGACCAAGGCGGCGGGCAGCCACTACCTGCTGATCCAGGCCCTGGCCAAAGCAGGCTTGACCTTCAAGGATATCAATCCGGCCTACCTGATCCCCGCCGATGGCCGCGCCGCATTCGAGAACGGCAAGGTTGATGCCTGGGTTACCTGGGATCCGTACGTAGCCAGCGCCCAGCGCCAGCAAAATGCGCGAATCCTCGCTGACGGCACCGGGCTGGCCAGCTATCAGCGCTACTACCTGGCTGGCAGTGACTATGCCAAGGCGCATCCGCAAGTGCTGGAGCAGGTCTACACCGCCCTGCGCGAGGTCGGCGCCTGGACCAAGGCCAATCCCGCGGCCGCAGCCCGAGTACTCGGCCCGCTGTGGGGCAACCTGGACAGCGCCACGGTGCAGCAGGCCAATGCCCGGCGCAGCTATGAGGTGCAGCCGGTGCAGGCGGATAACCTGGTTGAGCAGCAGCGCATTGCCGATGCTTTCTGGCGTGAAGGCTTATTGCCCAAAACGGTTGATGCGCATGCGGTGACGCTGTTCGAACCACGGGTGAGCCAATGATTGCCTGAATGGGGGGTGGCGCAGACATAGCTACCGCCGTCGCCGTAAGGAGGAATGATGTGCTGGCGGCTTTGCCACAAGAGAGCACGCAGCATGTCCAACGCCCCCATCCCCGATGACTCCGTCGATGCCCTGATCGCCAGTCGGCTGCCCGCCTGGCTGGTTACAGCCTCGCCAGCAAACGTGAACAAGTTGCATCAGAGCCTGTGCGCGCAACAGCGTGTCCAGCATCAGTTACACGCGTTGTTCGAGCGTGTCACGCCGCTGGACCACTTCGCCGAACCATTGCTCAAACAGGCGTTGGCGCCGCTGATGCTCGATGTGCGCACAGCCACGTTGCAGCTAAAGACAGTGGTGCACTTTTCGCCCTATGTGGCAGGTGTGCCTGAAGGTAATGCGATCGTGACCCGGACGCAGCCGCTGTTGGCGGCCGCGCTGCATAACTTCAGTGAAGGCGAAACACTGCCATTGGCCTTGTTGGAAAGCTCGGCGGTGCTCGATGCGCTCGGGCAGCGGCAGACGCTGACGGTTCAGGCGTTCATGAGGTTGTGTCGAACCCTGGATCTGGGCGAACGCTACCAAAACCACTTGCGCGCCCTGTTCACTCCACGCTTGGCGGGGCGGGTGGGCCGGCTAGGTTTCTGCGTCGCTCGCAAGTGGCGCGACGCATTCGCCGGGCCTGGCAGCGTCAGACCCGTACTGTGTCCGGTGGCTTTGAGTTGAGCCTGCGGGGCATTCGAGTCGGCTCGCTGCCCAGTTTGCCAGAGACGGTCGACTTCACTCACGTGACCCACCTGACCCTGTGCAACCTGGATCTTACCAGCATGCCCGAGGGTTTCTTGAGCCGCTTTGGTGGGGTGACGCATCTGGACTTGAGTGGTAATCAACTGACTGCCATTCCGAATGAGCTCGAGCATCTGACTCAATTGACAGAGCTGCATTTGCCGGGCAATCAGATTGTCATCGATGCTCAAGGCAGCCAGCGCATCGCAGGGTTGCGTCGATTGCAAGTGCTGACCCTGGATCATAACCCTATTGGCGGCGTACCAGAGCTCAGTCGGCTGGCCTGGCTGCACAGTCTGTCCGCGCGCGACTGCGGTTTGAGTGAGCTACCGCTGGGGGTGCTGCGTCATGCCAATCTGGTGCTGGCCGATCTGCGCGACAACGCTATCGTCGAACTCAGTGATGAGGCTATACACCTGCTGCAGGTGCGCCCAAGCCGTATCAACCTGCATGACAACCCATTGTCGCCAGACGCAGTTGAGCGTTTGCAAGAGTTGCTGCAGGCACACAGCCACATGCTGCGAGCCCTCATGTCGGGGCTCTGGCGCGTGATGCCTGGTTGGACAGTCTTACTGGCGCCGAGCGTGCGCGGCGCAGTGCGCAATGGGAGCGTCTGGTCGCGGAGGAAGGAGCAGGGGATTTATTTCGGTTTCTGGCTGACCTATCTCGTTCCAGTGACGCGCTTAATCAGCCGGAGGAATTGCGCCGCAGGGTTTGGCAAATCATCGAAGCTTGCGTGCACAACACTCAAGTGCGCGAGGCGGTGTTCCAGCAAGCGGCGGGGCCGCGCAGTTGCGCCGATCAGGTGCTGCTGATCCTGAGTACCCTGGAGGTACGGGCGTTGGTGGTTCAGCGTACGGCGGGGCTGCTCGATGCAACGGCCCAGGCCCCGTTGCTGCAACTGGGCAGTGAGCTGTTTCGCCTTGATCAGGTCGACCGGATTGCCACTGAGCACATCAGCCGGTTACGCCTGAACCCCGAGGCCGTGGTCGACGAGGTCGAGGTTCACCTGGCGTATCGAGTCGGCTTGGCCAGGCTGTTGGATCTACCAGGCCAGCCCAGTCACATGCACTATGAGCATTTCAGCGACGTCAGCTCCACCCAGTTGATAGCCGCCAGGGCCGCCATCGTGCGGGCCGAGACCATTACTGCGTTGAGCGAGTCACTGGCGGCGCGCGAGTTTTGGCAGGAGTACCTGCGGGCAGTCCACAGCGGGGCCTTCGAGACGCTCAATGCGCCGTTTCATGAGCGCCTCGAAGCACTGCTGGAGCAGGCATGGACACTCGGCGAGCGAGTCTATCTGGAGCGAGTCGCAGCGTTGTCGACCGAGCGCGCCTTGCTCCTGCGATTGACCCGCGAGGCCTATGAACGTGACTCACGTTGGCACACAAGGGGAAGGTCCGAGCGGCCCTGAGCCTGAGTAAACGTTGCAATGCACCATTGCTTTAAGTAATGCCGATGCTGGCTTGTGGAATGGTCTGCTTAGGGCCTTCTCATCAAGGACAGGATCGCCCAATGACAGCTGCATTGTTTCGTCAGGATAGCGTTGATGCGCTGATTGCCAGCCGGCTACCCGCCTGGCTGACCGACTCATCGGCAGAACACATCGGCCGGCTGCGCAGCAGCCTGAACCAGCAACAGCGCAGTCAGCACCAGCTGGCGGCGCTGTTTGCCAAGATCACCCCGCTCGATACATTCGCTGAGCGCGCGCTCGCCAATGGTCTGCAAGCGCAATTTCAGCTCAGCATCGATGTGCGTCAGGCCAAGCTGCGTCGCACCAGCAGCGCCATCATTGCCTCAGTTGCGCCCGGTGGGCTGGGCAGGACCGTGCAGGAAACCCGCGAAATCAGCCTGCTGGCAGCTGCGCTGCATAACTTCGCCGCGTCGGAAACGGCGCCGTCGGGTGGGCTTGAAACCGCCGTGCTGGTGGACGCCGATGACGAGGCGCTGCCGCTGTCGGTGCAGTCGTTCATGGCGTTGTGCGGTAGCCTGGACATTGGTGCGCAGTACCAGCAGCACTTGCGCTCAGTCCTGCCGGCGACCGGCGCTGCCGGAAAAAAAATCGAAGCGTTGCTGGAGGAGGGCGCTCGGGCAAGCCTTGATGCGGCTGTACGCCTTGCGGCGCTGCGCGGCGATATTGATCAGCGCAGCTATTTTCAGTTTCTTCCGGTCATGGCCAAGGCGCCGGTGGTGGCCGCCGATGCTTCGCGGCTGCTGCCTTTTGATCTGCGGGTGCTGGGTAAGCGAGTACGTGGGGCGGTGGCGTTCGAAGTGCGTCGCGGTGGTTTGGCCACTGCGCCATTGGAAGGAGTAGTTGCGTGGATTCCAGATGATCCGCAAGGCGCGCTGAGCCGCTACCGCACTTGGGATGAGTTGTTTTCAGACCTGGGCCGGCGCTTGCAAAGCCCAGGTTACAGAGCGTTTTTCCAGCGCTTTATCAGTGAACGTGATCGTGTCGCGTTCAGCAGTGCCCTGGCGCCTCTGTTGAGCGCTAACACAGCGGCTGCGATCGAACTTGACGGGCGCTACTTCAGCATCGGCACACCACTGTTCGCGCATCTACGTAAAGTGCGCATCGACACTTTGCTCGACGATGCGCAAGTGTTGGCCACGCCTAGCGCCGAGGTCGACAGCGCGCAGCGCGACAGGCGCCTGAGCGACTACGCCAGCGCCGGCCTGGATGTGCTTGGCTTGGCCAGTTTATTCATCCCTGCGCTCGGCTTGCCGTTGTTGGGTATCACAGCCCTGCAAATCGCCGAGCACGTGTATGAGGGGTATGCCGATTGGCGCTTGGGCGATCGTCAGGGTGCGTTGAATCACGTGTTGGGGGTGGCAGAGAATCTGGCTCTTGGTACGGCGGTTGCGGCAGTAGGGGTTGCTGCAGGCAGGCTGATCGAGCGCTCTGCTTACGTTGATGGGCTGATACCGATCCAGACCGCAACAGGTGCGCTGAAATTGATCAGCGCCGATCTACCCGGCTATGCCCTGGGCGATCTTGGTCTGCAAGTGGGCGAGCGTAGCGCTGTGGCCGGTCAGTTGCGGCTGCGCACCCCATCGGCGACGTATCAAGTGCTCGAACGTGCGCCAGGGGCAGAACTGCGCATCCAGCATCCGACCAATCCCCACGCCTATATGCCGTTGCTGGAGGACAATGGCGAAGGTGGTTGGCGCCATGAGCTGGAAACTCCTCAGGAGTGGCAAGGTGCCGCGCTGTTGTTGCGCCGCCTGGGCAGTCGTTGGGCCGAGCTGGACGAGCAGAGCGCAGAGCGAATCATGCACATTACCGGCTTCGATGAAGATCGCCTGCGCCGCTTGCATTTGGAT
Organism: Pseudomonas sp. Je.1.5.c; assembly: GCF_051129895.1. NCBI lineage: Bacteria > Pseudomonadati > Pseudomonadota > Gammaproteobacteria > Pseudomonadales > Pseudomonadaceae > Pseudomonas > Pseudomonas sp. Je.1.5.c. Next base: position 86,863 of record NZ_JBCPSP010000013.1, on the reverse strand, counting down.
CATGCGCCAGCCCCGGCGCGTTTGCACGATGCGTTACAGGCGTATCAACTGCGCGAACAACAGCCCGGCTTGATTGGCGTGGCATTCGCCCAGCAGTTCAGTGCCCTGCAGGTGCCATCAACACCAGCTCAGCAGTTGTTACGCCAGCACTTCTCCAGCCTGAGCGCACGCGCAGCGCAACAGATCGTTAGCCAGGCAAGTGCCGAGATGGTCGAGCAGATGCTCGCCTCCCAGCGCGTGCCGCTGGCCCTGGCGAGCGAGGCGCGTTGGTTGATCCGCGATTATCGGCTGGACCGCGCCTGTGCCGGTTTCTATCAGGCCTCGGCGATCAACGCAGATGGACAACGTTTGGCACTGGGCCTGATCGCCGACTGGGCGCCATGGTCGTCGGCAGTGCGTATCGAGTTGCGCGACCTGACTTCGACCGGCGCGCTGCTGGCTGAGGCCGGCCCGGCAATGGCCGCGCAAGTGCGGCTAATCGTCAAGACTGCGGAAGGTTATCAAGCCCTGGCAGCCACTGGCGCATTGCTGACGACTGCTGCACCGAGCGACAGCCTGTTCACCGCGCTGTGGCTGCATCTGGATGAGGCCCAGAAGCAGCTCATGGGGGGCGCTGGGCGCTCAGCACAACAGTTGGCAGAGGCCCTGGCAGTTCGTGCGTCGGCTCGACGCGAGCAAGTCGCTCAGTTGCTGGGTATGGCGCCGATCGAAGGCAATGTGCGCGCGCCGGTGCGCCTGGGTGATGGCCGTCTGGGTTACCCGTTGAGCGGTGGGCAGCCCGACAGGAGACTGACCGGATCGGTACTCACTACCGAAGATCAAACCGCTCGACGCTCGATCCACGCCGGCTTGCGTCAGCTGTTCCCGCATTGGCACGCGGCGGATGTGACCTGGATGGCCCATCAGCTTGCCCAACGCCCCGCAAGGACGGTGTGGACGGCCTTCAGCGAGCTGAGCAGCCAGGTACGTGGTTTGCGATCGAGTCTGTGGCGCTGGTACGTTCAGGCGACAGGTGCAACGTATACCAGTCGCCAGCGGGTCGGGCGTTTGCTCGCCCAGGCCTGGCAGCCCCACGACTTTGGCCCTGGCGGCATCAGTAGCTTGAGAATCGAGGGCGAGCGTGTCGGTACGCTGCCCACGTTGCCGGCCAACGTGCACTTCGCTCATATCCGTAACCTCAGCTTGAGCAACATCGGTTTGTCGACGCTCGAGCAGGCGTTCTTGGCGCGCTTTTCCAATCTAACCAGCTTGCTCCTCGGCGGTAATTCCTTGACCACGGTCCCGGACCTGGCATCGTTCACGCGCCTGACGCGATTGGACCTGCAGCGCAATCAGCTGAGCCAAGTTCGCGGGCTTGGCCAGCTTACCCAGTTGACTCAGTTGAGACTCAATGACAATCAGCTGAGCGAGCTGCCAGGGCTGGAAAACCTAAGGCGGTTGTCGCGCCTGGATTTGCAGGACAATCGACTGACTGGCGTGCCTGGTCTTGAAAACCTCGTTTTGCTAATCCAGCTGGATCTCAGCGGTAATCGCCTGACGGCGTTATCAGGGCAGCTCGAACGGCTGACTGGGGTGCAGTTTCTGAACATGGGCAGGAATCAACTCACGGCTGTACCGCAGGGGATCGAGCGGATGGTCGGGTTGAATCAGTTGAACCTGGCCAGCAATCAGTTGACTGAACTGCCAGACTCGCTGGGCCAGCTAGCAGGGTTGCTGCATCTGCATCTGGGAGGTAACAGGTTGTCTGTCGTGCCAGTTGCGCTTGGCAATCTGACGCAATTGAGGATTCTCAACTTGGCCTCCAACCAGCTCACTGAAATTCCGCTCGGTTTGGAACGGTTACGGCAAATGACCGAGTTGTATCTGGGTAATAACCAGATCGTCATCGATCTCGCAGGCGGGCAGCGGCTTGAGGCATTTAGCCGTCTGCAGATGTTGAGCCTGAACCGTAACCCGATAGGCATGATCGCGCCACTGCGCAACTTGGACCACCTGCGTCACTTGGCGCTACGCGAGACCGGCTTGACTGAGTTTCCGCTGGCGTTCCTTCAGGCCCATCCGCAGCTGCATGTAGATATTGCCGGCAACTTGATCGTGGAGTTGAGCGAACAGGCGCTGCAGTGGGTTCACCAACATCCGCATCGGGTCAATCTAGCCAATAACCCGTTGGATGAGGAGGCTATGGCGCGCTGGCGGGCTGCGCAGATGCGTATCGATACCTTGAGACGTCAGGGGCGCAGTGTTTCCTGGGAGCAAGAGAGGCTTTGACAGGGCTGGGATACCGCGCTCATTCGTGCCAAAAGGCCAGGATGAGCGCGGGGTGAAGCAGGCTTAGGCGGCAATCGCCGAAGGCGTAGATTGCAACTGCCAGCGGCTGCGCAAGCTTTGCAAGGCGTCATCGAGGATCGATGCGCCGGTTTGCTCGCGAGCGTTGCGCTCACGGCGCATCACATCATCGAGCACGCCCAGCAGGTTGCGCGACTGACTCGCCGAGGCCGGTGTGGTCACATCTTCGGTGAGTTCACCTTTGACGTAGGTGCGCACCCGCTCGCTCTGGCTGGCGTGCTGAGTAGCGCTGGCTTCTACCAGTCGACCTTTGTCATAGGCCAGGCGGGTGGAGCTGCTCGATTGGTCGTTGATCTCGTGGTAGCTGTAGTTCTGCGACTCGCGGTCCATCCCCAGCTGTATGTCCACCAGGGGGTTCAGGCCTTTGTGATAGGCAGCCTTGAGTTCGGCTTGCTGGTCTTGTTGCACTGAGCGGTTCAAGCCACTGCCCTTGAGGCTGGTTGACTGCGAAGCACGATAGCTGAAGCGGTCTGATTCCTCGGGGTGCAGAGGGTTGCTTTGCCCAGGTGTCTGGCTGATCGAGGCGGAAAAGTCCGCCAGGCCACTGAGCAAGGCGCGCGAGCCGGTATCGATCAGCGAGATACGGTCGTTGACCGCCTTCTTGCCATTGTCTGCGGCATTGAGCTGAGTGAATGCGTCCTTGAACTGGCGCATCAGGTTCTCGTCGCCCTTGCCACGTTTTTGCGCCGCGTCGAACTGGTTCAGGTAGTTGTCGATCGCCGCCTGACGTTGCGCCGTGCTGCCAAGCCGGGTGCTGGAGGCGTCGAGGTCGAGCTGCACGCGCCCCGACGGACCTTGTAGGGCGAGGCTGCGCGACTGCTCGTCCAGGCGCAGGTCGAAGGTCTGTGTTTCCCCGGCTACATCAAGGCTGGCGTTGAGCTGTAGCGAGGTGAACAGCGCAGGATCGACCTTTACCAAGTCGCCAATCTGTACCCGCGGTGGTACTTGGGTCAGGCCGTTGAGGGCGGACTGGAAACCGTCCGCCAGCCCGGCCAGGCCCTTGAGCTCGTCTGCGCTCAACTGGCCGCCTTGCACTTCTGCGCTTACCGCCAGCCCTTGTTCGCCGCTGGCCAACGACAGTGTCACTGTAGCGCCCGAAGCCGTGGTGAGATTGAACGTCACCTTGTTGGTGGCGTTTTCCCGCAGGCTGTCCTGTTGCAGGCGCAGTCCAGTGGCATCAGGTTGTTCAGTGCCTGAGAAGGTGAGCACAGACTGCGAGATGTTGCGCCCACCATTGGCCGCCAACTGGTCGAGCAGCGCCGCGCCAATGCCGGCGAAGCGGCCGCCATTGGACGAGGCTTGCACCGCGATGGTCATGGCCGTGCCGAGCTTGTTGCCGCTGTCTTTTTCCCAGATGTAGCGCACCTGGCCAGTGCTGGCCAAGCCGTTGGGGCTGTAGGTTTGCACCGGCGTGGTTTGACTCTGGCCAAGGCTCACGCTGGTGCTGGGTGTGGCCGCGGCGGTGCTGCTCTGGCTGCTGGTGCTAATGGGCGCCAGCGCACGCACTGGTGGCGTGTAGACAGGTGTGAAGCGCTGTGCGGCAGTGATCGCATTCATGGTCGGCTTCCGTGCAGATCTTAGGCTGTAGCCCTTGATATCGGCATGCCACTAGAAAACCTGAGGGTTTATTGCGCTCTGCGTGTTCAGCCAGGAGATTACGGCAGCGCAAAAACCAACCAGCCCGCGCAAGGGCGGGCTGGAGGGTGAAGCGATAACGATCAGCGTCGACGGAACAGCGGCAGCGGTTCGTCAGTGGCGGCCTGGTAGGTCACCGAGAAGTCCTTCAGGCCTTCAAGGGCATCCACTGGATCCTTGTCGGCGCGAATGGCAAATGCATCGAAACCGCAGCGAGCCAGGAAGAACAGCTGGTCGCGCAGGACGTCACCGATGGCACGCAGCTCGCCTTTGAACTGGTAGCGGTCACGCAGCAGGCGCGCATTGGAGTAGTTGCGCCCGTCGGTGAACGCCGGGAAGTTCAGGGCGATGACCTGGAAGTGTTCGACGTCGTCACCGATCTCTTCGGCTTCTTCGTCGCTGTCCAGCCAAATACCCAGGCCACCATCGCGCGCCTTGAGGGCATGCGCGTGGTCGCGCCACAACTGCAGCGGCACGATGTAGTCGTCGCAGTTGGTCAGCTCGTCGAACGAGGTTTCCTTGGGCAGCAGGTGCCAGGTTTCGTCGACCAGCTGGTTGTTCTTAATGATTCGCTGCATAGACGCGCTCCTTGAAGGGGTCGATGCCAATACGTTGGTAGGTGTCGATGAAGCGCTCTTCTTCGGTACGTCGCTCAACGTACACGTCGATCAGCTTCTCGATCACATCAGCCATTTGGTCTTGAGCGAAAGACGGGCCGAGGATCTTGCCCAGGCTTGCGTCACGCGCAGCGTTGCCACCCAGCGAGACCTGGTAGAACTCTTCACCTTTCTTGTCCACGCCGAGAATACCGATGTGGCCAACGTGGTGGTGGCCGCAGGCGTTCATACAGCCGGAGATGTTCAGGTCGATCTCGCCGATGTCGAACAGGTAGTCGAGGTCATCGAAACGGCGCTGGATCGATTCGGCGATCGGTATCGACTTGGCGTTGGCCAGCGAGCAGTAATCGCCGCCCGGGCAGCAGATGATGTCGGTCAGCAAGCCAATGTTCGGCGTGGCAAAGCCGCTTTCGCGCAGTTCCTGCCAAAGCGCATGCAACTGGCGCTGCTCGACGTCGGCCAGGATGATGTTCTGCTCGTGCGAGGTGCGCAGGAAGCCGAAGCTGTAGCGCTCGGCCAGGTCGGCAACGGCGTCGAGCTGCTTGTCGGTCAAGTCGCCTGGGGCAACGCCGGTCGGCTTGAGCGACAGGGTCACGGCCACATAGCCAGGGCGCTTGTGCGCGCGGGTGTTGCGCGAACGCCAGCGGGCAAAGCCTGGGAATTGTTGATCGAGCTCGGCGTAGTCGACGTTGTCCAGGGCCTGGTAGGCCGGGTCGACGAAGTGGCGCGAAACGCGCTCGACTTCGGCCTCGGTCAGGGTGGTGTTGCCGCCACGCAGGTGGACCATTTCGGCCTCGACCTTCTCGGCGAACACTTCTGGGGTCAGCGCCTTGACCAGGATCTTGATCCGCGCCTTGTACTTGTTGTCACGGCGACCGTAACGGTTGTACACGCGCAGGATGGCATCGAGGTAGCTGATCAGGTCCTGCCACGGCAGGAACTCATTGATGAACGAACCGACCACCGGGGTACGCCCCAGGCCACCACCGACCAGGACCCGGAAGCCCAGCTCGCCGGCCTCGTTGCGCACCGGCTCCAGGCCAATGTCGTGCACTTCGATGGCGGCGCGGTCTTCCTTCGAGCCGTTGACGGCAATCTTGAACTTGCGCGGCAGGTAGGCGAACTCGGGGTGGAAGGTGGTCCACTGGCGGACGATCTCGCACCATGGGCGCGGGTCGACGATTTCGTCGGCGGCGACGCCTGCGAACTGGTCAGTGGTGGTATTGCGCAAGCAGTTGCCGCTGGTCTGGATCGCGTGCATCTGCACGGTGGCCAGCTCTGCCAGAATCTCGGGGATGTCTTCCAGCGCCGGCCAGTTGTACTGCACGTTCTGGCGGGTACTGATGTGCGCGTAACCCTTGTCGTAGTCGCGAGCGATCTTCGCCAGCAGGCGCACCTGAGTCGAGTTCAACTGACCGTAGGGCACCGCGACACGCAGCATGGGCGCGAAACGTTGGATATAGAGGCCGTTCTGCAGGCGCAGAGGGCGGAATTCTTCTTCGCTCAGCTCACCGGCCAGGTAGCGGCGGGTCTGATCACGGAACTGCTTGACGCGGTCCTCGATGATCCGCTGATCGTACTCGTCGTATACGTACATAAAAGTCCTGTCTCAGGCTGCATGCAGCTAATCGCGCGCACGGCCGCGCACTCCGGTTCGGAGCCGGGGAACGATATCAGGTTGTATTTATGCGCTAAAGTGATGTTTTTGCATATGAAAAGAACTAAACGGACTAAGTGAGACTGACTGGCATTTATCCGCGCAGTCGGGGCGAATAGGTATAATCCGCGGTTTGCTCCGCAGGGATGTACCTCATGTTCAAGGCGCTGCTTCGCACCGTCGGTCAGGGTCTGTGCTTGAGCCTGCCCCTGGCAGCGGGCGCGCAGGCCGCTTCGGTGGTGTTTCTCAACCCGGGTCACTCCAATGAAAACTTCTGGGTCAGTTACTCGCGCTTCATGCAGGCGGCAGCACAGGACCTGGGGATGGAGTTGCGCGTGCAATACAGCGAGCGGCGTGCGGACCTTGCCCTGAGCCAGGCGCGGGCGATTCTCAAGGGGCCGCAGCGGCCCGATTACCTGGTGCTGGTCAACGAGCAATATGTGGCGCCGGAGATCATCCGCTTGTCACGTGGCAGCGGGGTCAAGCTGTTTCTGGTCAACAACGGCCTGACCGCGACCCAGGCCAGCAGTATCCAGGCCCAGCCTGAGCGCTATGCCCCGGTATTGGGTACCCTCACCGGGAACGACGAGCAGGCTGGCTACCAGATGTTGCGCGAGATGGTCGCGTTGCTGCCGCGCTCCAGTGGGCCGGTGGATCTGCTGGCGTTCGCCGGGATCAAGACCACTCCTGCATCGCAACTGCGCGAGCAAGGTATGCGCCGCGCTTTGGCCGATTTCCCCCAGGTACGCTTGCGTCAGGTGGTGTATGGCGGCTGGAGCCGGCAGCGCGCGTACGAACAGGCCCAGTTACTTATCGAGCGCTATCCGCAGGTCCAGCTGGTCTGGTCGGCCAATGACGAAATGGCATTCGGCGCCATGCAGGCGTTCGAGGCGGCTGGGCGCAAGCCAGGCGTGGATACCGTCTTCAGCGCCGTCAACAGCTCGCCTGAAGCCCTGCGTGCGCGCATCGATGGGCGCCTGGGGGTGTTGATGGGTGGGCACTTCAGTGTGGGTGGTTGGGCCATGGTGATGCTGCATGATGATGCCCGGGGCGTGGCGATCAACCGTGATGGCCTGCGCGAGCACAGCCTGCCCGTGCTGCAATCGATCGATCAGGCCAAGGCCAGGCGTTGGCTCAAGCTGCTGGAGGAGGACGATCATGGCGTTGATTTCCAGCGCTACAGCGCCGAGGGGCGCCCGGCGGATTATCAGTATCCTTTTCTTACGTCACCCGTCGACTATTGAAAGACCCTGCTTGAGGGAAGGGCATTGCTCGTCTTAACTGCTGGTGGTGAAGTGCATTCCCATAACCACTACAAGAGGCAATGCAATGGGAAACTCAACCAAGGTCCGCAAGCCTGACAGTAGTGTCGATGCCTGGGCGATCCTGTGCCTGATCGTTCTGGTGGTCGTCACCGCTGTGTATTGGGTCAGCCATCAGTAGCGCAAAAACTTCAGACCGTGGATTCAACCTGAACCGCCCGTGGAAGGGATTTCCACGGGCGGATTGCGTTTTAGCGGGCAGTCAGGTGCAGGGCCAGTTGCACCAGGCCGATCAGCACCAGGATGAAAATCAGGGTGAACAGCGTGCCGAGGGCGATGAAGTGGCTGGCCTTGCCGTGGGTGAAGTCACGGGCGCGGTTCTTGCCGCTTTGCACGCCAAAGGCGGCGGCGAGAATGCTGTGCAGCATTTGCCAGAAGGTGGGCGGTTTGCCCTGGCTTGAGTCGTCCATGAGGGGCTCCTGAAGGCTTTCAGAAACGATCAGGGACAAGTGTAGACCTTTCGATTTTTGGGGCCGCAAAGCGGCCCCAATCAATCTCAGCTGTCGTAACCCAGGTTCGGCGCCAACCAGCGCTCGGTCACGCTCAACTCCTGGCCCTTACGCGCGCTATAGCGCTCGACCTGATCCTTATCCACCTTGCCCACGGCAAAATACTGCGCCTGCGGGTGGGCAAAGTACCAGCCACTGACCGCCGCCGCCGGGAACATGGCGAAGTGCTCGGTGAGGAACACCCCGCTCGGGCCGGTCTGGCCAATCGCCGTGCCGTCGAGCAGGCGGAACAGGGTTTCCTTCTCGGTATGATCCGGGCAGGCCGGATAACCCGGGGCAGGGCGGATGCCGCTGTATTGCTCCTTGATCAGCGCCTCGTTGTCCAGGTGCTCGTCGCGGGCATAGCCCCAGTGCTCTTTACGCACCTGTTCATGCAGCCATTCGGCGCACGCCTCGGCCAGGCGGTCGGCCAGGGCCTTGACCATGATCGAGCTGTAGTCGTCGCCTTTGTCCTGATAGGCCTTGGCCACTTCTTCAGCGCCAATACCCGCGGTGGTGATGAAGCCGCCGACATAATCAGTGACGCCGCTGTCCTTGGGCGCGACGAAGTCGGCGAGCGACAGGTTCGGCTTGCCATCGGGCTTGATGGTCTGCTGGCGCAGGTGGTGCAGGGTGGCCAGCGTCTGGCCGTCGTCGCCATACACTTCGATGTCGTCATCGGCGACCTGGTTGGCCGGCCAGAAGCCGAACACCGCGCGGGCGCTGATCAGCTTTTCGTTGATCAGTTTGTCGAGCATTTCCCGGGCATCTTTATAGAGCGCCGTGGCCGCTTCGCCGACCACCTCGTCGGTGAGAATGCGCGGGAACTTGCCGGCCAGGTCCCAGGAGATGAAGAACGGCGTCCAGTCGATGTATTCGGCCAGCACCCGTAGGTCGATGTTCTCCAGCACCTTGACGCCGGTGAAGGAGGGCACCGCCGGCGAATAAGTGGCCCAGTCGTACTTGGGCTTGGCGGCGATCGACTGGGCGTAGCTCAGGCGCTCGGTGCGGGCACTGCGGTTGGCGGTGCGCTCGCGTACGTCGACATACTCCTGGCGAGTCTTCTCGACGAAGCCGGCCTTCAGCTCCTTGGACAGCAACTGGGTGGCCACGCCGACCGCGCGCGAGGCGTCGGTCACGTAGATCACCGCATCGTTGGAATACTTGGGCTCGATCTTGACCGCCGTATGCGCCTTGGAAGTGGTGGCGCCGCCGATCATCAGTGGCAGGTGGAAGTCCTGGCGCTGCATTTCGCGGGCAACATGCACCATCTCATCCAGCGACGGGGTGATCAGGCCGGACAGGCCAATGATGTCGCACTTCTGTTCGCGGGCGGTCTGCAGGATCTTCTCGGCCGGGACCATCACGCCCATGTCGACGATGTCATAACCGTTGCAACCGAGGACCACGCCAACGATGTTCTTGCCGATGTCGTGCACATCGCCCTTGACCGTGGCCATGAGGATCTTGCCCTTGGCTTCAGGTTTGTCGCCTTTCTCGGCTTCGATGAACGGGATCAGGTGGGCCACGGCCTGCTTCATCACCCGCGCCGACTTGACTACTTGCGGCAGGAACATCTTGCCCGCGCCAAACAGGTCGCCAACCACGTTCATGCCGCTCATCAGCGGGCCTTCGATGACTTCGATCGGCCGCGCCGCTTGCTGGCGGCACTCTTCGGTGTCTTCGACGATGTAGGCGGTGATGCCTTTGACCAGCGCATGTTCGAGGCGCTTGTCGACAGGCATCGAGCGCCACTCTTCGTTTTCCACTTCCTTGGCCGCGCCGCCGCCTTTGTAGTCGTCGGCAATGGCCAACAGGGCGTCGGTGCCTTCCGGAGTGCGGTTGAGTACCACGTCCTCGACCTTGTCACGCAGCGCGGGCGGGATCTCGTCGTAGATCTCCAGCTGTCCGGCGTTGACGATGCCCATGGTCAGGCCATTCTGGATCGCGTGGTAGAGGAACACCGAGTGGATCGCCTCACGCACCGGGTTGTTGCCACGGAACGAGAACGACACGTTGGACACCCCGCCACTGGTCAGGGCGTGGGGCAGGTGGTCGCGGATGTAGGCGCAGGCTTCGATGAAGTCCACGGCATAGTTGTTGTGCTCTTCGATGCCGGTGGCGACGGCGAAGATGTTCGGGTCGAAGATGATGTCCTCGGCGGGGAAGCCAACCTCATTGACCAGGATGTCGTAGCTGCGTTTGCAGATCTCGCGCTTGCGCGCCGCGGTGTCGGCCTGGCCGACCTCGTCGAAGGCCATCACCACTACCGCAGCGCCATAGCGCTTGCACAGGCGGGCGTGATGCTTGAAGGCTTCGACGCCTTCCTTCATCGAGATCGAGTTGACGATGCCCTTGCCCTGGATGCATTTAAGGCCCGCTTCGATCACTTCCCACTTGGAGGAGTCGATCATGATCGGTACGCGGGAGATGTCTGGCTCACCGGCGATCAGGTTGAGGAAGCGAACCATGGCCGCCTGAGAGTCGAGCATCCCTTCGTCCATGTTGATGTCGATCACCTGGGCGCCGGCTTCGACCTGCTGTAGGGCGACTTCCAGGGCTTCGGTGTAGTTCTCTTCGCGAATCAGGCGGGCGAACTTGGCGGACCCGGTGATGTTGGTCCGCTCGCCGACGTTGACGAACAGCGACTGGCGATCGATGGTGAACGGCTCCAGGCCCGACAGGCGGCAGGCCTTGGCGATCTCGGGGATTTCACGCGGCTTGTACTTGGCCACCGCTTCGGCGATAGCCTGGATATGTGGCGGGGTGGTACCGCAGCAACCACCGATGATGTTGAGAAAACCACTGGCGGCGAACTCTTCGACCACGGCGGCCATTTCGGCCGGGGTTTCGTCATACTCGCCGAAGGCGTTCGGCAGGCCGGCGTTGGGGTGCGCCGATACATGGGTGTCGGCCTTGGTCGAGAGCTCTTCCAGGTACGGGCGCAGGTCCTTGGCGCCGAGGGCGCAGTTAAGGCCCACGGAAATTGGCTTGGCGTGACGCACCGAGTTCCAGAACGCTTCGGTGGTCTGCCCGGACAGGGTTCGGCCGGAGGCGTCGGTGATGGTGCCGGAGATCATGATCGGCAATTCGATGCGGTCATCTTCGAACACTTGCTGCACGGCGAAGATCGCCGCCTTGGCATTGAGGGTGTCGAAGATGGTTTCGATCAGGATCAGGTCGGCGCCGCCGGCGATCAGGCCGCGGGTCGCCTCGATGTAGTTGGCGACCAACTCATCGAAGGTGACGTTGCGATAGCCCGGGTCGTTGACGTCCGGGGAGATCGAGCAGGTGCGGCTGGTCGGGCCGAGCACGCCAGCGACGAAGCGTGGCTTGTCCGGCGTTTCCAGGGTCTTGGCATCGGCCACGCGGCGGGCGACCCGCGCGCCTTCGACGTTCATCTCGTAGGCCAGCGATTCCATGCCGTAGTCGGCCTGGGAAATCTGCGTGGCGTTGAAGGTGTTGGTTTCGAGGATATCGGCCCCGGCGTCGAGGTAGGCCTTCTCGATCGCGGCGATGATATCGGGCTGGGTCAGCAGCAACAGATCGTTGTTGCCCTTGATGTCGCTTGGCCAATCGGCAAAGCGCGTGCCACGATAGTCGTGTTCCTCCAGACGGTAGCTTTGGATCATAGTACCCATGCCTCCGTCGAGGATCAGTATGCGCTCCTTGAGTGCTTGCTGAAGTGCTTGGAGACGAGCGCTACGGTCGGACATAGGACTACCTGGTCGGGCGAATAACAGAAGGTGCGCAATGATAGCAAAGCTGTGCGGTTTTTAGGCATGCTGGGCTTTTGCATGAATTTCCCTCATGTTGACGCACCCCGCGACCGGTAGGCAATCGTGATGGCTTTACTAGAAACCAGGACAATCTGCACATGGTGCATCGCTGTTTACTTGCCATAACCACCGCCTTGACCCTGATGATCAGCGGGCTGGCGGTGGGGCAAGCCCCGCAATCGAGCCCGGCAATCTCCTACACCCGGGATATCCAGCCGATCTTCACCGAGAAATGCGTCGCCTGCCACGCCTGCAACGATGCCGCTTGCCAGCTCAATCTGGGCAGTGCCGAAGGCGCCGAGCGCGGTGCCTCCAAGGTGCCGGTGTATCAAGGCGAACGCAGCCAGGCAGTGCCTACCACGCGATTGTTCTACGACGAGCAGAATGAACAGGGCTGGCGCAAGCAGGGCTTCTATTCGGTGCTCGATCGCCAGGGCAGCCAGGCTGCGCTGATGGCACGCATGCTTGAGCTTGGGCACAAGACCCCGCTGACGCCCAATGCCAAACTCCCTGAAGAGATCGTGTTGGGGCTCAACCGCAACAACATGTGCCCCTTGCCTCTTGAGTTCGACGCCTATGCCGGCGCCCACCCCAAGGAGGGCATGCCGCTGGCGGTCACCGGCCTGACCGATCAGGAGTACCAGACCCTGCAGCGTTGGCTGGCGGCCGGTGCGCCGGTCGAGTCGCAGCCGATCCAGCCCAGTGCAGTCGAGGCCAAGCAGATCGCCGATTGGGAAGAGCTGTTCAATCGCCCAGGCTCCACCGAAGCGCTGGTAGGCCGTTGGCTGTATGAGCACCTGTTCCTGGCGCACATTCATTTTGTCGGCGGCGAGCAGGGGCATTTCTTCCAGTGGGTGCGCTCGCGCACGCCAAGCGGCCAGCCGGTGGACTTGATCGCCACCCGCCGGCCCAACGATCCACCGGGCACCGACTTCTATTACCGCTTGATGCCGGTGCAGGGCGTGATCGTCCATAAAACCCACATCACCTACCCGATGGGGCCGCAGAAGCTCAAGCGGGTCAAACAGCTGTTCTACAGCGGCGACTGGCATGCCGCCGCGCTGCCGGGCTACGGCCCGCGCCACCGGGCCAACCCGTTCGAGACCTTCGAGGCGATTCCGGCCGTGGCGCGCTACCAGTTCATGCTGGATAACGCCGAGTACTTCGTGCGCACCTTCATTCGCGGCCCGGTGTGCCGCGGGCAGATCGCTACCGACGTGATTCGCGACAACTTCTGGGCGCTGTTCCAAGAGCCTGCGCATGACCTTTATGTCACCGATGCCCAGTACCGTGGCGAAGCCACGCCGCTGTTGGCCATGCCTGGCCAGATCGATGATGTCGGCAGCGTACTGAGCCTCTGGCACGCCTATCGCGACAAGCGCAACGAGTACGAGAAACTGCGCCGCCAAGCCTATGCCGAACTGCCGGCGCCGGGCTGGTCGACCTTGTGGGCGGGCAACGACAACGCGTTGCTGAGCATCTTCCGCCACTTCGACAGCGCCTCGGTGACCAAGGGCTTGATCGGTGATGTGCCCAAGACCACCTGGCTGTTCGACTACCCGCTGTTCGAGCGCACCTACTATCAATTGGCGGTCAACTTCGATGTGTTCGGCAACGTCTCGCACCAGTTGCAGACGCGTCTGTACTTCGACTTGATCCGCAATGGCGCCGAGGTCAACTTCCTGCGCCTGATGCCGGCTGACAAGCGCGGGGCAATCCTCAGCGACTGGTACCAGAACAGCGGCAAGGTGAAGATGTGGCTCGATTACGAGGACATCGACACCGATACCCCAAGCGGGCTCAAACTCGATGAGCGCGACCCCAAGCGCGACTTTGGCCTGAAACTGCTGCAGCGCACCGGCAGCCTCAACGCGGCGCCCGATCCGATCAACCGCTGCACCGGCGCGTACTGCTCGCGGCCAGAGATGACGGCTGAGTTCCGTGATGTCGAGCAGAGCCTCAGTCGCCTGGTTTCGCGCCCAGCTGCGGGCTTGAAGGTGATCAACCAGCTGCCTGAAGCGAGCATGCTGCGCATCGAAGGGCAGGGTGGCCAGCGCCAGGTCTACAGCCTCCTGCGCAACCGCGCGCACAGCAATGTGGCATTCCTGCTCGGCGAGGCTTATCGCTATCAGCCGGGGCTGGATACCTTGACCTTGTATCCGGGGGTGCTGAGCAGCTATCCCAACTTCATCTTCAACATCCCGGCGAGCGATGTGCCGGAGTGGGTCGAGGACATGGAAGCGGCTCGCGATGATCCGGCCAAGTTCGAACGGATCGTCATGCGCTGGGGCGTGCGGCGCAGCCACCCTGAGTTCTGGCGCTACTTCCATGACCTGAACAGCTTCATCAAGCAAACCCAGCCGGTGGAGGCGGGGGTGCTGGACATGAACCGCTACGAGAACCTGTAACATGACCGCCGGGAAGGTCGGCTGATCTTTCCCGGCATCCTGCGGTCCGACTCTGGGAGTGGTCCCGAATTGTGCTATCGCGGGGCAAGCCCGCTCCCACGCCATCGCTCGAATGCCAAGGGGCGTGGGAGCGGGCTTGCCCCGCGATAACCATCGACGCCGATACGGGACCTGAATGCACCCGGACACGCAGGGCTTTTCATGCTGTATTCGCTTCAGGCACTTCGGGCGTTCGCCGCCTGGGTGGTGGTCTGCCACCACTTCATGCAGATCTTCTTCGACTTCCACGCCACCGGCCCGGTCGGCCAACTGCTCAGCGATCGCGGGGCGGTGGGCGTGGACATCTTCTTCGTCATCAGCGGGCTGGTGATCTACCTGTCGACCCGCGACAAAGACATCGTGCCCAGCCAGTTTCTGCTCAATCGAGCACTGCGGATCATTCCGGCCTATTGGTTCTATACGGTCTTGATGGCGGTCCTGCTGCTGGCGGCCAGCCGCTGGATGCCGCACCAGGTGTTCGACTGGCAGCACCTGCTGTTGTCTTTGCTGTTCATTCCGGCGGAAAACCCCGGCGGATATGGCCTGTATCCGACGCTTAACGTGGGCTGGACGCTGAACTTCGAGATGTTCTTCTATCTGTTGTTCGGCCTGGCATTCCTGGTGCGTCAACGCCATCACCTGCTGCTGGTGACTGCCGCGTTGCTGCTGGTGAGCGAGGTGCTGGGCCGGCTTGGCGTGCTCAGTCGGTTCTACAACAACGACATCATCTATGAGTTCTTGCTGGGCATCGGCCTGGGGGTGCTGTACCGCCGCGGCCTGATCCGTGAAGGCCTGTGGCTACCGCTGGCGATGCTGGTGGCCGCCGGTTACGCCCTTTATCACCTGGACGCCTCGCTGCGCCTGCTGCACTGGGGCCTGCCCAGCGCACTGGTGGTGTTGGCGTTCATCTCGCTGGAGCCGTACTTTCGCGGCAACCAGTTGCTCAAGGCGCTGGGTGATTGCTCCTATTCGGTGTACCTGATTCACGTGCTGGTACTGTATGCCGGCTGGTTCGTCAGTGAGCGATTCGCGCTGAACCCCTACCTGGTATTCGCCTTCTGCGTGCCGTCCATTGGACTAATGTCGTGGCTCAGTTATCAATGGCTCGAACGTGGCTTGTACCAGCGGATGAAGGCCTGGTTCGCCGCACGTTCGGCGCAGGAACCGGCATTGGCGCTTTCCCGAGTCAAATGCTAGGACTTTGTTCGAAGCCTGGGTTGGCGTACACTTGCCGGCAAGTCTGTGAGGAACTTCCATGAGCGCTATAACCATTACCGACGCCGCCCATGATTACCTGGCCGATCTGCTCTCCAAGCAGAACACCCCGGGTATCGGCATCCGTGTTTTCATCACTCAGCCGGGCACCCAGTACGCAGAGACGTGCATTGCCTACTGCAAGCCAGGCGAGGAAAAGCCCGAGGACACCGCCTTGGGTCTGAAGAGCTTCACCGCTTACATCGACGCGGTCAGCGAGCCGTTCCTTGAGGACGCGCTGGTCGACTACGCCACCGACCGCATGGGTGGCCAGCTGACCATCAAGGCGCCGAACGCCAAGGTGCCGATGGTCAACGAAGACAGCCCGATCAACGAGCGGATCAACTACTACCTGCAGACCGAGATCAACCCAGGTCTGGCCAGCCATGGTGGCGCGGTGAGCCTGGTCGACGTGGTCGACGATGGGATCGCTGTGCTGCAGTTTGGCGGTGGTTGCCAGGGCTGTGGCCAGGCCGACGTGACCCTCAAGGATGGCATCGAGCGGACCTTGCTCGAACGTATTCCTGAGCTCAAGGGTGTGCGCGATGTGACTGACCACACGCAGAAAGAGAACGCCTACTACTGATAGTCGGTGGTTTTCTTGCCGGCCTCATTGCGGGTCAAGCCCGCGATGAGGCCGAATAAGCGCCACAAGAATCAGCTCTCTAGCAACAATCTGTTACCGATTCAACCCCTGCGACAACAGGCCGCAGCCGCGAAATTCAAGGCCTGCAGCCCCATCGACCCCATCGTCGGGTAGAACACCCCAAGGTGTCATGCCAGAATGCCGCGGTTTTCGACCGGCCCTGCCCAAGGGCTGGCACCTTCCCTGTAAAGGATGGTTCCATGAATGATCTGTTGACCCGGCGCGCGGTTGTCGCCGGGATGGGCGTACTCGGGCTTGGCCTGCTGGCGGGTTGCAATCCGGCGCGGAGCTTGGACTTCAAGTACGGCAAGAACATGAGCAACGAGATCCTCGGGCGTTCTTTCCGCCTCAAGGACACTCAAGGCAATGTGCGCACCCTGTCGAGCTTCTATGGCTCGATGCCGATGATCTTCTTTGGTTTCACCCAGTGCCCGGCGGTCTGTCCGACCACCCTGGCGCGTGCGGCGCAGATCAAGAAGCTGATGGGCCGCGATGCCGGCTTCCTGCAAGTGGTGTTCATCACCCTCGACCCTGAGCGCGATACGCCAGAAGTGCTCGACGCCTACGTCAAGGCCTTCGACCCGTCGTTCACCGCGCTGACCGGCACCCCTGAGGAAATCGCCGAGGTGGCCCGGGAGTTCAAGGTGTTCTACGAGAAGGTGCCAGCGGGCGATACCTACACCATCTCCCACTCGTCCACCAGCTACGTCTATGATTCGCGCAGTACCCTGCGCCTGAGCCTGGGGCACTCCTTGAACGCCAAGGAATGCACAGAGGACCTGCTCACTTTGATGGAGATTTGCTAATGGCTGTTTTGCTGCAACCGATCAAGCGCGGCCTGGCCGCCCTGGCCTTGCTGGGCATGGCCTTGCCGGCCCTGGCTGAAACCACCGTTAGTGATGCCTGGGTCCGCGCCACCGTGCCGCACCAGCAGTCCACCGGAGCCTTCATGGTGTTGACCGCAACCAGCGACAGCAAGCTGGTCGGCGTTGCCTCGCCAGTGGCCAAGACCGTCCAGGTGCATGAAATGACCATGAATGGCGACGTGATGGGCATGCGTGAAGTCAAGGCGGTCGAGCTGCCGGCAGGCAAGGCAGTGAGCCTCGATCCCAATGGCTTGCACGTGATGCTGATGGGCTTGCATGAGCAGGTCAAAGAAGGCCAGCAAGTGCCGCTGACCCTGACTATCGAAGATGCCAAGGGGGCCAAGCAGACCCTGCAAGTGCAGGCGCCAGTACGCGCGCTGACCGCTGAAGCGGGCGCAGGCCACGAGCACGCTCACCAGCACTAAACGCTTGGGCTGCTATGCAGCGCATTGGCGGCTCAAGGCCGCTCACGCAGGGGCCGCGTTGCCCTCTGCGGGAGCGGCCTTTTTGCTTGACGGTGGCCTCAACCGCGAAAACGTGGCAGTGGCCGGTCGATCGTCAGCGAAGTCAAGGTTTTGCGCACTTGTGCCTCTTCTGCCTCCAGCGCTTTGAGACTGTCGCGAATCTTGCCGGCCGCGGGCACATCGCCCTGCCGGTCGATCCATTCGGCGATTTCCTTGCACGCACTGGTCAAGCGGGTTTGGCGCTGGTTCATCAGCGTCAGGAGGGTGTTGAGCTCTTTTGCGGACATGACAGGATCCTCCGTTCAACCCTGTCAGTGTAGCAGTGGCTGGCATTGCTGCCGGATCCGGCTACAGGCTCAGGCAGGCCGTGCGATAAGCGCCCGGAGTGACTCCATAGGCCTGCTTGAACTGGCGACTCAGATGGCTCTGGTCAGCGAAACCCAGGGCAAACGCCACCTCGGCGGCGGCCATGCCCCTTTTCAATAGCTCCCGCGCGCGACCCAGTCGGCGTTGCTTGAGCCAGGCATGCGGCGGCAGGCCAGTGGCTTGGCGAAATACCCGGGCGAAATGGAAAGGCGAGAGGTTGACTGCCACCGCCAGGCTTTCCAGCGACGGTGGGTCGGCCAGTTGGCTTTCCAGCAGCTCGCGGGCGCGAGCCACGGCCAACGGCTCGTTGCCCGGTGCGCGCGGCTGGGCGCCATGGCCGTGCCGCTGCACCAGCGCCAGCACGGCGTGGCGCCAGGCGGTCTGCTGCTCGAGGGCGCTGGCACCGGATTCGGACAACTGATGCAATTGGCTGAAGGCCGCGGCCAGGGTTGGGTCCTGGATCACGCTCTGCTGAAAATGCGGCATGCCATGACGGCCCAGCTCCAGCTCCTCCAGCACCCCGGTGACCCGGGCATGTTCCGGATAAAAGCCGCGATAACGCCAGCCGGCTTCATGAGCGGTGGCGCCGGTGTGCAGTTCATCGGGATTGATCAGTACCATGCTGCCGACCGGCGCCAGGTGCTCGCTGCCGCGGTGCCAAAAGCGTTGCGCGCCGGACTCGATCACGGTGAAGACGTAGCCTTCGTGCACGTGTGGGGCGAAGCGCTGCTGGAAATACCGCGCATGCAGCATCTCGACATCGCCAAGCGCCGGCGCCTGCCACAGGTGGGTTTGTTCGCGCAGGGGCGTGCTCATGCCAGACAGCTGCGCAGCAAAAAGAAGATCAACATGCTCACCAGCATGCTCAGCAACACGCTGCGGGTCAACAGCACCAGGGCTATGGCGACCAGGGACCCGAGCAGGTAAGGGTTGCTCGGGCTCAGGTCGAGCTGATGGCCAGGCAGGAAGATGATCGGCCCGCAAATCGCAGTGAGCATGCCCGGTACCGCGAAGCCGAGAAACTGCCGGGCATTGGAGCTCAGGCGCAGCGGCAGGCGCGGTTCCAGAAACGCATAGCGGTTGAGAAACACCACCAGGCCCATGGCCAAGATCAGCAGCCAAGTCATGCGCGTGCTCCCGAGAACTTCTGGCAGATGAAGCCGGCGCCCATGCCCAGCAGGCCGGCGGCGACCAGCGCGGTTTCCCAATGCCAGGCACTGAACAGCACCGAGCAAAACAGCGACACTGCCACGCACACTACGGTTGGCACATTACGCACTACCGGCGCGATCAAGGCGACGAACGTGGCGACAATCGAGAAGTCCAGGCCGAGTTGGTCCAGGTGGGGGATGTTCTGGCCCAAGATGATGCCGGCCAAGGTGAACAGGTTCCAGGCGACATAGAAGGTGAGACCCACGCCCAGGGCATACCAGCGGTTGAATTGCTGCTGGTCGTAATGGCTGGTCAGGGCGAAGAATTCATCGGTCAGCAAGAAGCCAAGGCCCAGCCGCCAGCCCAGCGGCTGGCCCGACAACAGCGGGCGCATGGACAACCCGTACAGCAGGTGTTGGGAGGTCAGTAGCAGGGTGGTCAGCAGGATCGAGAGCAGGCTGGCGCCACTTTTGAGCATGCCAATGGCCACCAGTTGCGCAGCCCCCGCAAACACGATGGCCGACAGGCCTTGGCCCTCCCAAGGGCTGAGGTTGGCTTCGATGGCCATCGAGCCTGCCAGCAGGCCCCATGGGGCTACGGCCAGGGACAGCGGCAAAATGGCGATGGCGCCGTGGAGGAAGGCGGTACGGGCGATGGGCTGACGGCTGGACATGGTGGCTCAAACACATCTACAGGGCAGAGCAGCATGGCAGAGGGCGGGGGCGCTGGCTTGAACGATCTTGCTTGTTTGTTCCCTGCCCGGCGCTGTCGGCGGGGCAGGGGGCTACTTCAGCGGTGGCTGGTCAAGCGCTGCTGCGCGGCAGCACAGCCATTGATCTCCACGGCTTTTTGCAGCAACAGCTGGCGATGCTGCGGATCAAGGTCGCCAAGCAGGCGGTACACCTCGGCCTGATAGTCGCGCTGACGGCCCCACTGCATTTCCAGCCCCTGCGGCTGGCTGCGGTTGCAAGCCAGGCGTACCGCTGGCTGCGGATAGTACGGCGCATACAAGGTGGCCATGTTCGGAATCGCTTCCATGGCGTCACGGTAGGCAGGGCTGGCGTTATAGGGCGGGCACCAGGTAGAGATCGCTGGTGCGGGAGGGGCAAAGCCTTGCTTGAGGCTGGCTTGCAGCAACGGGCAGGCCGCATCGGGGATCTGCGCCGCTGGCAGGTAGGTCATGTAGTACAGCGCCAAGCGGTATTGCGCCACCGGATGACCCAGGGCGACCGACTTTTTCAGCAGGTCTACCGCAGTTGGCAGGGTGCGGGCCAGCGCTTGGCCCTGACGGCTGAGTTCTGGATCGCTGTCGATCGCCGTGCGCAGCGCGCTGGGGCTGTCTTCGCGGTTGTCTGCCTGCTCCAGCAAGGGTAGGGCCTGGCGGTACAGCAGATCGGCGTGCGGATCGATCTGGATCTCCAGTGCTTGCGCGCCGAGCGGAGCCAGGGCCATGAGCAGGGGCGAGAACAAGACAGCGCGACTCACGGATGAGCCTCGTAGGCGGTCAGTTGCGACCAGATGGCGGTGGTGTTCATTGCGGTTACGCATGTGCCTCAGGCAAATCAGAGCGACGACGGCGTATTCTAGCCACCCCAAGGCCCCCGCCGAAAGACCATTGCCGCGTTTATCAGACGAGCTTGATCGGCGTCACTTTGCGTTGGCTGTACTTTTCCTGGGCCAGGCCCAGCTTTGCGGTGATCACCTTTGCCAGGGCATTGTTGCCTAAGTCATTGAAATGCAGGCGATCGACGAACAGCGACTGGCCAAAAACCGGCGAGCTGCTGAGCATGCTGTTCATGTCATAGCAGGGCACCGACTCGGCTTCGCTTTTAATTCTTCGGAAAAAGGCTACATGCTGTTGACTGTCCTGCACGTCAGCCAGCAGCCGATCGAAGTTGGTCGGCTGACGTTGCGCCGCCATCATCAGTTGCTCGCCATCGGGCAGGCTTTCCCGGCACCAGGGCAGCAATGGCTGGAGAATGAAAGTCAGGGTGGCGTGGCTGTCGGCCAGCAGGCGATCCCATTGGCGCAGGGTGCGCCCGATGCAGTCGGCGGCGCGCATCAGGCGTTTGTCCGGGGCGGGCAGTGACCAGTCGGGGGTTGGCGCCTCATGACGCGGCAGCAGGGCGTGGCCCAGGCGCTGCCACAGCGATTGGCGGCGCGGCGTGTCGAGCGTCGGCACGCCTTCGTTGAAGCTGTTCAGGTAGGTCTGATAGGCGCCGCCCTGATGCTGCGCATGACCGGCCGCCATGATCTCGCCCAAGGCTTCCTGGGCGAGGGTGTTCAGCCCGCTCAGGACCACCACGTGGCCAATGTTGCCCAAGCGATGCTGGTGACTGAGAAACATCAGCAATTCTTGAGTGGCATTGAGGCCACACCCGGCCAGGCTCAACCAGACTTCGCCGGTGAGCATCGACAGGTGCGAGGCCACTGTGTGTTCATCATTGCTGGCGCCGATGCCCAGTGCGGTCGATCCGCCTACCAACAGGTTGACCCGGGCACTGGCGCCGCGCTCGGCCGGCGAATAGCGCTTGCCCGCACAGTGGCTGTAGCGCAGGCCCAGCGCATCGGTATTGATCGTGCCGGAGCGATAGCCACGCTCGTGCATATAGAGGGTATGCGGGGCTCGGCGACTGCCCAGTTGCAGGAAGCGTTGGTAGTCCTCCTGCAAGGGGAGGGGCGCGCCCAGGACGTCCGTAGCGGTGTCGATCGGTCTCATGGACGTTCCTTGTGGGTGGGTAGGTCAGCGGCCGCGTCAGGCCGTCAGCTCCTTGAGGTTGTAGAGCAGGCCACCGGCGGCGATCAGCAGCAAGGCCACGCCCGAAGCCAGGCTGATCAGGCGGTTGCTGCGCTGCGAGGCAATCTTGCCGATGGCGAAGATGTACAGGCTGAGCACGGCGAAATCGATGGCGATCCACAGCAATGACAGCACCACCATGCTCTTTTCGAACGACTCGGTGATCTGGATGAACTGGGGGAAGAAGGAGATGAAGAAGATGATGTCCTTGGGGTTGGAGATGCCCACCATGAACCCTTGCAGCAAGCCGCCACGCCCGGGTTTTACCGGCGCTTGCACCATCTCGGTGTCCGTTACTGGAGCCTGCAATGCTTCGCGCAGCGTGGCGACGGCGATGTAGCCGATGAACAGGCAGCCCAGCAAACTCATGCCGTTGAGCCAGACCTTGTCGATGGCAGCGCTGGTCATGATGATCCAGGCTGCGGCGCCAATCAGCACCAGCGACGCCCAGTTGGTGCCGATCGCGGTGAACAGGGCTTTGCGCGACCCGGAGGCGGCGGCAGTGTTGACGATCAGTGCGACGACCGGGCCAGGGGTGGCGATCAGCAGCAGCACGGTCAGGGCGTAAGTGGCAGTCAATGCGGTATTCACGGTCAGTTCTCGATCAATGTGTCGGGTGTTGCATGGGCGTGGAATGGGCAACGTGCAGGGTTCAGCGAGCCGTGCTCCTGCAACTGGTATTGCTTCCACTCGTAGTTGTCTTGTTGGCCGAAGAAGCCCAGGGAGTCGGGCATCACGCCATCGTTGTAGTGCCTTACCCGCTCGCGGATCTTGCCGCGAATGCGCTGGCCGCTTTCGGTGGCAGCGCTGGCCACTTCGTCGAAGCTTTCCCGTGGGTTGATCACAAACACGATGCTGTCGCCCAGGTTGCGGCTCTTCATCACGCGGTGGGCGGGAAAGTTCATGTTGATGAACAGCGGCATGCCGGCGAAGCAGAATGACCATTGGCTGTCATGCGGATCGCCCGGCACGTCCTGCGGCCAGGGCTGGGGGTCGCGCGCGTGCACGCCCTGCAGGACTTTCCACGCCAGTGCCTGCTGTTGCTCAAGGCTGCCGCCAGAGGCAGTCTCGAGAAACACCAGCAGCGGGGTGCCGATGCGCTGCTTGAGCGGGATCGGCTCGATGGTGCGGACATAATCGGCCAGGCCCTGCGCCATGTCGTCGGCCATGTGCTCGGCGCGGGCGAAGACGATGTGGCAGGTCTTGGCGGCGACCGCCTTGCGCCCGAACAGGCAGGGAAAGTCGGGGTTGGCGAGAATGTCGCGAAAATGTTGGATAGTTTTATACGTCCAGTGATTGGCATTCTGGACATGTTCATTGGCCAGCTCTAGCGCATCCAAGCGATAGCAGTTTCCATAACCCGTAAACATGGTTTCCCCAGGAGTTCTAATAATCGTTTCCGCCGTTAGTTAGGCGGTTTCGCTCTATGTATTTGTTGTTTTCAAGCATTTTCTGAGAACGACTTGCAGTTGTAAAATGCCTGGAACTATGACCTACTATTAGTCTCACTCATGATTGGGAAGGCGATCGATGTCGGAACGGATTCAGGCACTGCACGCGCTGCGCGCCTTCGAAGTGGCCTCGCGCTATGGCTCGTTCACCCGCGCGGCAGAAGAGCTGGCGCTGACCCAAGGCGCAGTGAGCCATCACATCAAGACCCTCGAGTCGCTGTTTGGCTGCGACTTGTTCGAGCGGCGCGGCCCCAAGCTGCGCCTGACCGAACACGGCCGGCTGTTGGCCCAGGAGCTCAAGGTCGGCTTCAAGATCATCGAGAACGCTTGCGCGCTATTGCGTCAGGACCGCTATGGCCTGCGCCTCAAAGCGCCGTCGACCCTGACCGTGCGCTGGCTGCTGCGGGCGCTGGATGCGTTCAAGAAGGTCGAGAACAGTTGCAGCGTGCAACTGTCGAGCGTGTGGATGGACATCGACAGCGTCGATTTCTATTCCGAGCCCTACGACTGCGCCATCCTTCTGGCCAACGGACGCTTTGCGGCCGACGTCGAGAGCTTCAAGCTGTTTGATGAATGGCTGATCCCGGTCTGCCATCCCGACTACCTGCAGGACGATGCCCCCGCTCTGTCGGCGCTCAAGCAGTGCGAGTTTCTCCATCCCTCGACCGACCGGCGCGACTGGCGGCGCTGGCTGGCGCGGATGGATGCGTTGGACATCAGCATCGACCAGGGCCAGGTGTTCGACACACTCGATCAAGGTATCTCGGCGGCCCAGCAGGGGCTGGGGATTTCCGTGGTCGACCTGGTGCTGGCCAGTGCCGATATCGGCGCCGGGCGCCTGGTAACGCCGTTCAAGCACGCCGTGGCCACAGGTGATGGCTATTACATGACCTGGCTCAAAGCCAGCCCCAAGGCCCGGCAGATGCAGCGCCTGCGCGATTTTCTCCTGGCCCAGGTGCCGCCGCTGGCGTCCAAGGAAATCAACTATCTGTATGGCTAGGCCTGCCGTTCCTGGAACACCCGCTGCAGCATGAAGTCTATGAACACCCGCAACTTTGGCGGCATCTGCCGGCCTGAGGGCCACAGTAGGTAAAAGCTGCCGCGCCGCTCCATGAAGTCGTCGAGCACGCTCACCAGGCTGCCGCTGGCCACTTCCTTGCGCACGTTGAAATCTGGCAGGCAGGTAATGCCGCGGTGGTTGAGGGCGAAGCAGATGCGCGTCTCGACATGGTTGCAGACCATCGAGATGGGGATGTCGTAAGCCTGCTCGGGATGCTCGCGGCGCAGCGGCCAGCTCTCCAGCTTGCCGTTGCTGGGGAAACGGTAGTGCAGGCAGGTATGGCCGCTCAGATCGCGCGGATGCTCCGGCACGCCGCGTTCGCGCAGGTACTGCGGCGAGGCTACCAGGCGATGCTGGAAGTGGCCGAGGAACTTGGCATTGAGCCGCGAGTCCACTGGCTGGCCGCCGCGCATGACCACGTCGAAGCCTTCGCCGATGATATCGACCATGCGGTCGCTGAAGTCCAGGTCCAGTTCGATCTGTGGGTACAACGCCATGAAGTCGGCAAGGGCTGGCATCACTAAGCCGGTCACCTGAGGCAGGCTGACTCGCAGCCGCCCACTCGGTGTTTCGCTGGCCTGCGACAGCGCCTGCTCAGTGGCTTCGATCTCCGCCAGGATGCGCCGACTGCGCTCCAGGAACAGCGTGCCCTCGGCGGTCAGGGTGATGCTGCGTGTGCTGCGGTGGAACAAGCGTACCCCCAGGCGCGCCTCCAGCCTCGCCACCCGCTTGCCCACCGCCGAGGCACTGATGCCCAGCGATTGCCCGGCAGCGACGAAACTGCGGGTTTCGGCAACCCGGTTGAAGACCACAAAGCCGCTGAGGCTGTCCATGTGCTGCTCCCGATTGCGGACATCAACGTCCGAGGTGAGCGGAATTCTACCCATCTTTTTCCGTAATCCACACCGACGCAAGATGCCTGCCTCTTGATCAGCAACATGAGGCGTTCTCGCCATGCACCAAACTTCTCAAGCGGCCATCGCGACAGCGGCCGATACTCCCTCCTCAGCGCAACGCTTGCCGCTCAGTGGCCTGCTCGCGCTGGCCATGACCGGCTTTATCGCCATTCTCAGCGAGACCCTGCCGGCCGGGCTGCTCGGCCAGATTGCCGGTGGTATGCAGATCAGCCAGGCGATGGCCGGGCAGTGGGTGACTGCCTATGCCTTGGGTTCGCTGCTGACCGCGATCCCCTTGGTGACCCTGACCCAGGGCTGGTGGCGCCGGCGCACGCTGCTGCTGGCGATTGCTGGGTTCATTGTTTTCAACGGTTTGACGGCGATCTCCGAATCCAATGGCCTGACCCTGGTGGCGCGCTTTCTTACGGGTGCCGCTGCGGGTTTGGCATGGGGGCTGATCGCCGGGCATGCCCGGCGCATGGTGCCGGTGGCGCGCCAGGGCAAGGCGATGGCAGTGGCCATGGTCGGCGCGCCGATTGCGCTCTCGCTGGGGGTCCCGGTTGGCACCTGGCTGGGTGAGTGGCTGGGCTGGCGCGCCACTTTTGTGCTGGTTACCCTGGCCTCGGTAGTGTTGGCGCTGTGGGTATTGCGGGCGGTGCCGGATTTTCCTGGGCAGGCGCCAGGACAGCGCGCCGGGGCTTGGCAGGTGTTGCGCACACCGGGGGTGGCAGTCGTTTTGCTGGTCATTCTGGCGTGGGTTCTGGGTCATAACATCCTTTACACCTACATCGTGCCGCTGCTGGCGGCGGCAAGCATGGCGGCGGACACTGGCCTGGTGCTGCTGACCTTTGGCCTGGCGGCGTTGCTGGGCATCGTGGTGGTGGGCCTGTGGGTCGATCGCCACTTGCGATTGCTGGTGTTGTTGAGCTTGGCAGGTTTTGCCGTGGCAACCCTGTTGCTTGGCCAGGAGGCGCCGACGCCTGGGGTGGTGTATCTGAGCGTGGCACTCTGGGGCCTGACCTATGGCGGCGCGCCGACCCTATTGCAGACAGCCTGCGCAGATGCAGCAGGCGAGGGCGGTGATGTCGCCCAGTCGATGTTGGTGACCGTATGGAATACTGCGATTGCCCTGGGTGGGGTGGCCGGTGGCTTGTTGCTTAGCGGTAGCGGGGTCGGCGCGTTCGCCAGTGTGGTGCTGGTGATGATCGCGCTGGCCGGGATTCTCGCCTGGTCGGGTCGCCGCGCCGGGTTCGTCGCGGGCGGGCGCTGAAGCGAACGGCTGGCGATAAGGCCGACAACGGCGCAACAAGGTAGAATCGGCGCCTATCAATGTGTGGAGTTCAACGCGGTGGAGTTGCAGCAGGGTTTCGTCCTCACCCGGCACTGGCATGACACGCCCGAGGGCACCTGCGTGGAGTTCTGGTTGGCCACTGACCAAGGACCGCGCCAGCTACGCCTGGCGGTTCAGGAGTCAGTCGCGTTCATCCCAGAGATCCACGCCGCACATGCCCGGGCCCTGCTCAAGGATGAGCAGGGCGTTGAGCTCAAGCCACTGCGTCTACGTGACTTCGAGCAGCGTCCGGTACTTGGCCTGTATTGTCGCCAGCATCGCCAGTTGATGCAGTTGGAACAGCGTCTGCGTGGCGCCGGGGTCGAGGTCTACGAGGCCGATATCCGCCCGCCGGAGCGCTACCTGATGGAGCGCTTCATCACCGCGCCGGTGCTGTTCGATGGCAAGCCCGATGCCTATGGCGTGCTCTGCGACGCCCAACTCAAGCCGCACCCCGACTACCGCCCGCCGCTGCGCCTGGTCTCGCTGGATATCGAAACCACTGAGCGCGGCGAGCTGTACAGCATCGCCCTGCAAGGGTGCGGCCAGCGTCAGGTGTACATGCTCGGCCCGGCCAATGGCGATGCCAGCGGCTTGGACTTCGATCTGCATTACTGCGACGACCGCGCGCAGCTGCTGCAATGCCTTAACCAGTGGATGGCCGATCACGACCCCGATGCAATCATTGGTTGGAACCTGGTGCAGTTCGACCTGCGCCTGCTGCATGAGCACGCCGCCCGGCTGCACCTGCCGTTGGCCTTGGGACGCAATGGTGCGCCAATGACCTTGCGCGCCCATTCAGGCCGCAACCATGTGTTCGCCGACGCCCCGGGCCGGCTGTTGATCGACGGTATCGAGGCGCTGCGCTCGGCGACCTGGAGCTTTGCTTCGTTCAGCCTGGAAAACGTTGCCCAGACCCTGCTTGGCGAGGGCAAGGCGATCGATACGCCCTACCAGCGCATGGACGAGATCAACCGCATGTTCGCCGAGGACAAACCGGCCCTGGCCCGTTACAACCTCAAGGACTGCGAGTTGGTCACGCGGATCTTTGCCCACACCCGGTTGCTCGAGTTCTTGCTTGAACGCTCCACTGTCACCGGTTTGCCGGTGGACCGCAGCGGCGGCTCGGTGGCCGCGTTCTGCCATTTGTACATTCCCCACATGCACCGGTTGGGCTACGTCGCGCCGAATCTGGGCAGTCGACCTGATGAAGCCAGCCCCGGCGGCTTCGTCATGGACTCGCGCCCTGGTCTGTACGATTCGGTACTGGTGCTGGATTACAAAAGCCTCTACCCCTCGATCATTCGTACCTTCCTGATCGATCCTGTGGGCTTGGTCGAAGGCTTGCGTCAGCCCGACGATGAACACTCGGTAGAGGGCTTTCGCGGGGGGCGTTTTTCGCGCACTCGCCACTGCCTGCCGGCTATCGTCGAGCGGGTGTGGCAGGGCCGCGAGGCGGCCAAGCGCGCCGACAACGCGCCGCTGTCACAGGCGCTGAAGATCATCATGAATGCCTTCTATGGCGTGCTCGGCTCCAGCGGCTGTCGTTTCTTCGATCCGCGCCTGGCCTCGTCGATCACCATGCGCGGCCACCAGATCATGCGCCAGACCCGGGCGCTGATCGAAGCCGAAGGTTTCGATGTGATCTATGGCGATACCGACTCCACCTTCGTCTGGCTAAAAAGCGCCCACGATGAACAGGCTGCGGCGCGCATTGGCCGCGCGCTGGTGGCCAAGGTCAATCAGTGGTGGCGCGAGCATCTACGCCAGAGCATGGGCCTGGAGTGTGCGTTGGAATTGCAGTTCGAAACCCATTATCGGCGCTTTTTGATGCCGACCATTCGTGGTGCTGAAGAGGGTAGCAAAAAGCGCTATGCCGGCCTGGTGCAGCGTGCCGACGGTCAGCAGCAGATGGTCTATAAGGGTCTGGAATCGGTGCGCACCGACTGGTCGCCGCTGGCCCGGCAATTTCAGCAGGAACTCTATGAGCGGATTTTTCGTGGCCAGCCCTATCGCGACTATGTGCGTGAGTATGTGCGTGCCACCCTGGCTGGCGAGCAGGATCAGCTACTGATCTACCGCAAGCGCCTGCGCAGGCCGCTGGCTGATTACCAGCGCAACGTTCCTCCGCATGTGCGCGCCGCGCGACTGGCCGATGAATTCAATCTGCGTCTGGGCCGGCCACGGCAATACCAGAATGGCGGTTGGATCAGCTACATCATCACCACGGCAGGCCCCGAACCGTTGGAGAACCTGCAATCGCCGATCGATTACGATCACTACCTCAGCCGCCAGCTACAACCGGTTGCCGACGCTATCCTGCCCTTCGTCGACGATGACTTCGCCGCGCTGACCGATCGGCAACTGCTGTTGTTCTGAGCGCCCGTAGTAGATATCTAGCTCTTTTCCTGTGCAGCGATCCTTAGGCTGGTCGGTTTAAACTCACAGGAGGGCCTACCCATGGGTGCCGGCCAGGTATCACAAGCAAACACCGCCAAAGCCACCGCAAGCGCTGACGATCCACGGCTTGAGACGCTGCGCAACACAGCGGCGGCGTTTCAGGACAGCATCATCGGCAAGCGATTACCGGCTTGGCTGCTCAAAGTCCCGGTCGACCAGATGAACGTATTGGGCGAGGCACTGAGTAAAAGCCTGGAATTTCGTCAGCAGTTGGCTCGAATGCTTGCGCGAATAGACAACATTGACGATTTCGTCGCCTCCGCCCTGCAGACCGCCTTGGACGAGCGGCATGCGCCAGGGTACAACGTGCGGCGTTTGAGGTTTTTACAAGGCCGCCGTGAGCCAGTCATCAATGCGCAGCCGGTGGGTAGCCATCTCACCAAAGTAGTGTACGAAGACAAACCCTTGCTCGAAGTCGCCATGCGTAACTTCACCGCCGAGCAGGCTCAGGCTGACGGCCAGCCTAGGGGCAATCGCCTGCTCATCAGTCGCCAGGGGTTGCGCCCGGCACCCACTGCGATCGAGTTTGCCGCGTTGTGTCGTGAGCTCGACCTGGGTGAACACTACCAGCGCCACCTCAGCGCTGTTCTCAATCCAAGCGATAATCCAAAAGGTGTGGAGTCGCTGCTGGTCGGTGCATACCGCTACGCCATGGCGGTAGATGCCTATCAGGCCCGGTTCATGGGCATCTTGAGTGATAGCGAGTTGCAGTTGGTGCTGGGGATGTCGCTGGAGGGCAAAACGGGGCGTCTGGCTGGAAATCTGGTGGTAGCCAAGCAGTTGCGCCTGATTGGATGCATGCTGGAGCAAATTGTCGTGCTCGAGGTCATCGACCAGGGGCCGCTTTTGAACACCACCCGCCAGATACTGTTGTATATCCCAGGTGATCCCTATGGCGCTTGGAGCACGTTCTCAAGTTTGACCCGGATGGCCAGAGCCCTCGGCCAGCGCTTGCGGAGCAACGCTTACCTGCAGTTTTTCAGACGGTTTGTGCGCTTGCGCGACAGTCAGGCGTTCTTTTCCGTCATCATTCCTGCCTATGCAGACTTGCCTGTCTGGGCCAGTTTCGACTTGCAGGAGTACCTACAGCCGTATCCGGTGCCCCTGTTCAACAGCCTGGCGCGTGCGCGTATTCGCCAGATCAAGGATGATGCGGCGCTGATTGCAACGCCCGTTGCCCAGCTTGATCGTGAAATTCAGCGTGGGCATGACCAGCGTCTGGCTGCCGAAGGCTGGACGCTGGTCAATGTCGCAGGGTTGTTTGTTCCGCAGATTGGCATCGTGCTGCTGGCGGTTACGGTCTGGGAACTGCTGGGCGAGGTTTACCACGGTATTGAGACATGGCGTGAGGGTGACACCAGCGAGGCGCTTGAACACCTTCACAATGTTGCCGTCGATCTTGCGACGATAGCTGCCACTGCGGTCGGGGTGGCGGCAGTGCGGCGACAATGGAATCGCTCAGTGTGGGTCGACAACCTGGTTCCGGCGCGGCTGGAGGATGGCAGCACAAAACTGTGGCAGCAAGACTTGGTGCCCTTTCGCAGTGCTACAGTCCCCAGTGGAACAGCGGTTGACGCGGAAGGAATCCAGCATCTGGACGGTCAGTCCTGGGTCGAGATAGACGAGCAAACCTATCCAGTCATCCGTGGCCCTGCCAATCGGACTTGGCAACTGCGCTCGATTGATGGGCATGGCCCAGAATTGCAAGGCAATGGCGCGGGGGCATGGCGCCTGTGGAGCGAGCAGCCGGCTGAATGGGACGATAGATTTCACCTTTTCCGGCGCCTGGGTCGCAATTTTAGTGGCTTGGATGACGAGCAAATCGATCAGGTTTTGATCTGCAATGGTCTTGAAGCTGATCATCTGCGCGCTATGCATGTCAGTGACCAGCCCGCGCTGGCGGGACTGCTCGATAGTGTATTGCGATGCCGACTGGATGCACGTATTCGCCGTTTGGTCAGTCGCCTGCGCTCGGGCGAAAAGGTTGAAGACATCACCGTGCTGCAGCATGCGCAAAGACTGGCCGGAGCTGCCGGGCTTGCTGATCAGGCGCTGGCTGAGCTGGCTTGGTCCGAACGTCGGAAGTTGTTCCGGGACCTTTACGATGCCATGCAAGCCACTCACAGCCCTAGCAGCAGTGCACTGTGTCGGGTGTTTCCGAGTCTGCATCGGGGCGCTGCCGATGAGCTGTTGGAAGCGGCGAGCAGCAATGACCTACGCCGCCTGCTGGAAAGTGGGCGGATCCCTTTGCGCCTAGCCGAGGCTGCGCGGGCCAGTTCGCTGGCCATTCGTACGGTCCGTGGCTATGAAGCGTTCTACCTGGATACGCCGCAGACTGCAGATTTGGCCAGGATAGCCCTCGGCATGCTCAAACATCTTGCCGGGTCCGCACAAGGGGTGCGCTGGCGCTTGTTCGAAGGCAATGCCCTTGGACCTTTACTGCTGACAACAGGGGAGGGCAAGCAAGTGGTGGACCTGGCGCATGTCAATGGTCGATTCCTGCGTCTGGGTGCTAAAGGGCTGGCCGACGGCGAGGCGGGCGAGTTTTTTGAAGTGATGGTCGGTGCCCGTACAGCGCAGCAATGGGCCTCCATGGGTATTGGCGAGCCGTTCTCGCACAACTTGCGGGTGCTGCTGGCTCGCCAGGCTGTACAGCGGCGCGAAGAGGTCGCCCAGCTATTTACCCGAGTGCAGCGCAGTGGCACCTTCCGCCCACCGCAACGCCTGGCAGATGGACGCCTTGGCTATCTGATGGGAGGGTGTACGCCCAGTGGCTTGTGTGGTCGAGATAGGTCGATGCCTGCGATGCTGCGAGAGCTGTTTCCTACCTTCACTGACGAGCAAGTCATCGCCTGGGTCGAGAATGTCCTCCAGTCTGGTCGCAGGCCAGAAATCGTCATGGCAAGCCTGCGCGCGGAGCTCGCTGATCTCAACGGTTGCCTGGATGACTGGGTCATGGAGGGCGACGTCGAGCTGGCAGCTGAGCGCGTTTTCGTCAGGCGGACGTTGCTCAATGGCTGGCGACGCCGGACGGCCGCTCCCTACGATACCAGCCAACCAAACGCCAACTTTCACATGATGCTATATGGGGCCAAGCCAGAAGGTTTGCCGCAGTTGCCGGCGCGGGTCAGCTTCGGTCATATATCCAATCTCGCACTGCTGCACATGGATCTTGAGGAGATCCCGACGAGTTTCCTGTTGGCGTTCAGTCGCCTGCGAGTGTTGGACTTGGGGGATAACCACTTGACCCGACTGCCGCAACCATTGTTGCAGATGCAGCAGTTGCGCTCGCTGGTGCTGACCAACAATCAGATCGTCCTGGATCGGGCCCAGGCAACTGTTTTAGCCAGTTGTGAAGAGCTCGAGTACATCGACCTGTCTCATAACCCCTTGGGCCGTACTTTTACTCTGAGCGGAATGAGCCGACTGCGCTGGCTGAA
The DNA here is from genome assembly GCF_051129895.1 of Pseudomonas sp. Je.1.5.c. NCBI lineage: Bacteria > Pseudomonadati > Pseudomonadota > Gammaproteobacteria > Pseudomonadales > Pseudomonadaceae > Pseudomonas > Pseudomonas sp. Je.1.5.c. The sequence continues at coordinate 54,390 of NZ_JBCPSP010000013.1, read as the reverse complement.
CCTGCGCGCCACCCGCATCAGCCAGGTTCCTTCGGCACTGACCGATCGACCGATGATGTATTACGCGGACCTGCGCGACAACCGCATCACCCACTTACCAGAACAGTTCTATCAAGCACCGTTGCTAGTCAGGCGCAGGATCCGCCTGGCGGGTAATTCATTTGGGGCGACTGAGGTCTTGCGTTTGCAGATGGCATTGACGGCACCCCTGGAACCAGTCGATGCAGACGCTGCTGGCGAGCAGTCGATCAATGCGCGCGAACTGTGGGGCGATGCCGTGGGGCCGGGTTACCGCGGTTCGATGGTTAGTCGCTGGGACGCGATTGAGCAGCGACCCGAGTCAGAGCGTTTTTTCCGGGTATTGCGCCAGTTGCTTCAATCGGCGGATTTTCACCGTCGACCTCGTCCGGTCGCGTTACGTGTGTTGGCGTTACTGCAATTGATGACTGACAACCCGGTACTGTGTGATGAACTGTTCAGCGTGGCCAATGATGAATGGGGCTGTCAGGACGGTGCTACCTGGTGTTTGAGTAACCTGGAATTAAAAGTCCTAGTGTGGAGTGCCCGGAACAATACCGAAGGGAATTCAGAAAGCGCGTTGCTGGACTTGGGTAAGCGCCTGTGGCGTCTGGATGAGGTTGACCGTTTGGCAGTGCAGGACATCGTTGCTCGCGCTGGCAATCCTGACGAAAGCGAAGTTGGCCTTGCTTATCGACTTGGTCTGCGTGAACGCCTGAACTTACCGGTGGAGGTGGGCGACATGAGCTTTCGGCCCATTGCCGGGGTTGATGAGACGCGCCTGGAGCAGGCGTATGTGCAGGTCTTGGAGGCTGAAACACAAGAGCGACTGGCGCGTTCGTTAGTCGAGCGCGATTTTTGGCAGGCCCATCTGGAGCGCACCCGGGCTGACGAATTCAGTCGAATGGATGAGCCATTTCATGAGCGGCTCGAAGCGCTCTTCGATGATCAGGCATTGTCCGACCAGGACAAGAAGCTGCAATCGGACGCGATCAGAGATGAGCAGCTGGCCGCGCGTCGAGGGCTGATGCTTGAGGTGACGATCCGCGCCCTGGAGGAAGGACCGGCGGACCCGCCAATTCACGTGCGTTGAGTACGGTATAGCTGAAAGCGGCACGTCAGCTCACCTCGGGCGGCTTTGAACTATGCTTTGTCTGGGTGTCGGCATTTCCGGAGATGCCGATATCCCGGTCTGGAGAAAGCTTGGAAATCGCCGGTAACTTTTCCTCTAACCACTTGCTCTGTCAGGTGGTTTAGTCTCCAGAGCGGATTTTTCTCCATGATCTGTAGTCACTGGTTTATCGAGATAGTAAGGAGATGCACATGCTCGTCCGGTCACTGACCCTCGCCACCTTGCTCGCCGTTAGTGGCCCACTGTTCGCCGCCGACAGTGATGCCCCCCTGGCCAAAGAGTTGGGTAAGGCACGGCCTTTGGTAGTCATTGCCCCAAGCTCGGCGGATCCAACCCTGCGTGGATTGAATGAAGCCCTGAAAGATCCTGCTACCCAGGCGGCTTTCAAGGAACGTGGGCTGGTCCTGTATAGCGTTGCCAACATGATGGGCATGCGCGAGGACAAGAACCTTGAACAACAAACCACCATGGCCCTGATCCGTGAACTCAAATTAGGCGCAAGCAAAGGCACCAAGGTAATCCTGGTGGGCAAGGACGGCGAGCGGCACGTGCTCAAGGATGATGACAGTGGTGAGAAGATCGACCCGCAGGTGATCATCAAGGCTGTGGACGAACTGCCCGCTAACGAGAAAGCCGTAACGGCCCCAGAACCTGTCGCTGCCGCTGTGGCCGAGCCCAAGGCAAAGGACGCTAAACCGAGCAAACCGGCCAAGCCCGCGGCGCCTCCCAAGCCGTTGGAAGACTGAAGGCCAAAGCGCCCGGTTAAAACCTTAGGCCGTCGTACCAAGTCACCCCAACCTTAGGTACGATGGGCGATCAATTTTGTGCTTTGAGGATTACTGTGGAATTTCTTGCCGAATACGCAAGCTTTCTCGCCAAGACCGCAACCCTGGTAATCGCCATTCTGGTGGTGCTGTCGGCCATTGCTGGCCTGCGGGGCAAAGGGCGGCGCAAGCCAGGTGGGCAGTTGCAGGTCACCCGCCTCAACGATTTCTACAAACAGCTGCGCGAGCGTCTTGAGTCAGGTCTGTACGACAAGGCCGAGCTAAAGGCCTTGCGCAAGCAGCAAGCCAAGGCGGATAAAAAGCTCAAGAAGACCAAGGCTGAGGATAAGACCCGGGTCTTTGTGCTCGACTTCGATGGTGATATCAAAGCCTCGGCCACTGAAAGTCTGCGCAATGAGATCACTGCTTTGCTCACTCTCGCCACCCCTAGTGATGAAGTGGTGTTGCGCTTGGAGAGCGGCGGCGGCCTGGTGCACAGCTACGGCCTGGCAGCTTCGCAACTGGCGCGCATTCGCCAAGCTGGTATCCCGCTGACCATCTGTATCGACAAAGTCGCTGCCAGCGGCGGTTACATGATGGCCTGCATCGGCGAAAAGATCATCAGCGCGCCGTTTGCCGTGCTTGGCTCGATTGGCGTCGTGGCACAGCTGCCCAACGTCAACCGCTTGTTGAAAAAGCACGACATTGACTTTGAGGTGCTGACCGCGGGTGAATACAAGCGCACCTTGACCGTGTTTGGCGAGAACACCGAGAAAGGTAAGGAGAAGTTCCAGGAAGACCTGGACGTCACCCATCAGCTGTTCAAGGATTTTGTCGGACGTTATCGTCCGCAATTGCACATTGATGAGGTGGCAACCGGTGAGGTCTGGTTGGGTGTCGCTGCATTGAACCGCAAGCTGGTTGATGAGCTGCGCACCAGTGACGAGTACCTGAGCGATCGCGCTCGCGAAGCGAATTTGTTCCACCTGCATTTCGCTGAGCGCAAGAGCCTGCAGGAGCGCATTGGCATGGCGGCTAGCGGGACTGTCGAGAACACTCTGGTGGGTCTATGGAGCAAACTCGGCCGCCTGCGCTAAGACCTTGAACCCCTTGAAGATTTTTTCGGTTCAGGGGGTTGCAAGGAACTTCGAATGCAGACATAATGGCCTCCATCGAAACGCAGGTTGCTTGAAAAAGCGCTTAAGTTTCAAGGAGATAGCAAAGCGTAAGCCGCTAGATCCGAACTTTGAGGCCGAGTAGCAAAGTGGTTATGCTCCGGATTGCAAATCCGTCTACGCCGGTTCGATTCCGACCTCGGCCTCCATATTCGAAAGCCCCGCAGATTAACGTCTGCGGGGTTTTTCTTTGTGGGTCGGAAAAGTTGGGAGTTCCTTGGCGGGGTCCTGCGCCATCCGGCCGATTGGATTATGTCGGGATCTGCAGAAATTTTGCGGCGATCGGGCTTTATTCGTCATTTAGGCCTGTCTTGCCGGGAGCAGGTGTATAGTGGCGGGCGAGTCCTCTCTTTGGGCGGCTCACCTACGAGGTGTCAGCATGTACCATTCCACGACCCAGCAGGCGCAACTGCGCTTGAATGAGCAAATCGAGCAGTTCCTTTCCAAAGGCGGCACGATCAAGGAAATTGCCAGGGGCGTTAGCGGATTCAATCCTGCCGCGCCTAAGGTGCACTGGACCAAAGCTCAGGCTGCCAAGGCCTGAGCGTCAATTGGGGATGGGGCTTGGCTGATCCATTTTGCGTCATCATGGACACCGAGCTTCGTCAGCGACTGACTGGCAGTTTCACGGTCAGGCTCTACCGAGCCCGGCAGTTGTTGAGGCTCGGCAATCGAATCTTACAGGATGATCGCTAGCATGCTTGAGCGCAGCTGCGCGGTCAGAGATTTGACACCTGCGGTTCGACCACTTCAGTAGAAGCTTCGGCGGTTGAGGCTGCTGGCGCGTTGGAGAGTGGCGAGATGGTTACCGCATAGCGGCCAAGATCGCTCTCCTGGCGCTGGAAGTTGATCGCGACGTTCTCACCTTTCCAGCTCATGACCTCGCTCAGATAAGACGCGCCCGAACTCATCTTGATCCAGTGACTCTGCTGAACGCCAGGTTCGCCGAAGCGATCGGTGAGCATTTCGGTGACGAGATAGAGACTGTTGGCGTTGCCGCTGAAAACCAGCTCATTCACCTTCCCGTCGCTGATGCTGGCGATCAGGCTGTAGCCTGGCGAGATAGGCAGGTAGGGCAGTCCACGAACTTCGAATTGGTTCGGTAGTGCGCTGGCGACACGGCACAGGGTAGTGGGTCTGACGCTATCGGAAGGGCACTCTTCAACTTGTTCGAGGAAGTTGCCCTGTAGGTCGATACCGAGAAAGGCCGTAGGTTCCTGAGCCCAGGGGGTTACGGATTCAGCAGCAGCAAATGGCGCCCACGCAGGCAGCGCGACGCACAGGCTCATCCTGGCGGCCAGGGAGAGAAGCGGCCTCATAGGGTCCTTCCTTGGGTATTAATGTGGAATAGGGCAGCAGAATACTGGCCTGAGAATGATTTTCAATAATGCTAGTATGACATCATCCTGCGCTGTAGATCAACCCTCAGGTCGGCCTGGGGGGTGGCTTGGCCTACCATAAGATTGGGCAACAAGGCATGTTTAGCGGGGTGCGGGGAAAAGGCGGCAGAAAAAGAAAACCCGCCAGCAGAGGGCGGGTTGAAAGAACGTACGAAGCACCCTGAGTGTGCCTACGCACATGTCAGAAATTCGTGAAGATCATGTCGCCAGTCTGTTGAGGGCTTTCGCTACCCATAAAAAAGCCCGCCATGAGGCGGGCAAGGACGTTTTGAAGGGAGAGCTTGCAGTCTGATGTCGGGCAGTTAAGTCAGCATTAACGGCCCGGTGATTGACCGCGACCGTTGAACGGCCTATATAGGCGTGCTTATTTCAGGAGCCCGGCATGCACGACGACGATGACCTTCCAGAACCTGAGCATGATCATCTGCTCGACCACGAGTTTCTCTACCAGGATCTGGATTCCGAGGCCGATGCCCAGGGCATTGAAGATGACATTGAGGAAGATGAAGATACCCTCGATGACTTCGATGAGCAGGATCATCCCGCCTGGCATGATGACGTCGACGACGACTGAGCCTGCGCTGCACGGCCCTTACGCAGCGCGGCTCGAGACGCTGTGTTCAGTGACGATCCAGCGAAAATCGTCCAGCGCCAGTGACTGCCAGCAAAAGTAGACCACCGACGATACTCAGGTTCTTGAAGAATTGGGTCATGTTGGCGCTACGTTCGGGATCCACCATGTTCCAGTAGGGGTGGCCGATGATTGCTGTGCCGAGCACGAACAGAGCAAATAGAAACGCCAATGGCCGAGTGTAGAAGCCCAGGATCAACACGATGGCGACGAAGAACTCCATGATCACCGCAATTGCCGCCGCCAGCGTCGGCGCCGGGGCGCCCAGTGAGCCTAGATAGCCAACCGTGCCTTCGAAGCCTGTGAGTTTGCTCCAGCCAGACATGACGAACAGGATCATCAGCAGGATGCGGGCAAGCAGGATTATCACATCGCGTTGACCTTCGAACAGGGAATAGCGCATGGCGGTGTTCCAATGGACCGAGACATACTCCACTTTAGCAGTTGCTCAAAAGATTTGTGCCGGGCATGAAAAAGGCGCCACATGGGCGCCTTTTCAAGGAAGATTGGTGCGAGTGGCGGGACTCGAACCCGCAAGGCTCACGCCGACAGATTTTAAGTCTGCTGTGTATACCAATTCCACCACACTCGCACGTTTGAAAGGGCCTCAAGGACCGGGGCGCTTCGTAGTGAAGGGCCACGCAATCAAGCGCGCTTTATAACCCATCGTTATAGGTGAGTCAACTCAGCGGCTGATATGGCCTGATCGAACCTAAGCTTTTACGGGGGGCGTAGGGCGGCAATTGCTAAAGGTGCAATTGACACATTGCCAGCATTAGGCCACTGTTCGAAACTTTGGATCCAATGAGCTAGATGCCATGTCTGCCGACCTATCGTCTGTACCATCGCCGAGTGTCGTACGGCCTAAGCTGTTTTGGCGCATAGTGTTTGCTCAGGTCTTCGTTATAGCGGCTTTCCTTTACTTCAGCCTGTTGTGTCTGGGCGGCTATCTGCTGATGATCGGCTTCGATGCAGAGCACACCGTTCAGCAGAGGGGGCTGGCGATCGCGGCTGGTGGCGGCGTTGTGCTGGCATGCCTGTGGCTGCTTAGGGTAACGATGCCGCACAGGCTCAGCCCGGTTTTGGTCGAGCGTGAGACCTGAAGAGTTTCGCTTGATGGCCTGAGGGCGAGTAGACTCTGAACTACGCTCAATTTGTCTTTCCCTGCGGTGCCCGTGGAGCTTACATGGTTTCAACCGACCGCCTGGACCAGCCTGAAGTGCCCACCAACCGCTATGAACAGCTGGTTCAGTCGGTAGTGGACTACGCCATCTATATGCTCGACCCTGCCGGTAACGTGGTGTCGTGGAACGCCGGTGCTGAGCGCATCAAGGGCTACCGTGCCGATGAAATCATCGGCCAACATTTCTCGGTTTTTTTTACCCCCCGAGATTGTGTCGAGGGGCGCCCTGGGCAACTGTTGCGCCAGGCACTGGAGCAGGGTGTTGCCCAGGATGAGGGCTGGCGAGTACGCAAGGACGGTACGCAGTTCTGGGCCTTGGCGGCCCTGGATGTGATTCGTGACGAGCAGGGCCAGATTGTCGGCTTGGCCAAAGTTACCCGCGACATCACCGATCGGCGCGAGTCGGCACTGCAACTGGATGCCATGCGTGCCCAACTGTTCCAGGCGCAGAAGCTCGAAGCCTTAGGGCAGTTGACCGGCGGCTTGGCGCATGACTTCAACAATCTGCTGACCATCATCCTCAGTTCTGCCCGCCTGGCTGCAAGTAGCCAGGATCCTGAGCGCGTGCGGCGCCTGCTCGAGCATATTCTTGATGCTGGCCAGCGCGGAACTCAGCTCACCCAGCGCTTGCTCAGCTTTGCTCGTCATCAGCAGTTGAACGTCACGCGTATCGCGCCAGCCGAGCTGATCGATTCGACCCGTGGTTTGTTGGAGCATGCGCTGCCCAGTGAGATAGTGCTTGAGCAACATCTGCAACCGGATGTACCGATGATCCAAGCCGATGCCGGGCAGTTGCAAATGGTCCTGCTCAACCTGTTGTTCAATGCCCGTGACGCCATCGAGGGTGAGGGGAGTATTCGGCTTGAGGTGAACGCTGTTGAGTTGTCAGGCGAAGTCGAGGGCTTGCACGGCAGCTTTGTGTGTTTCGATGTGCAGGACACCGGTCAAGGTATCGAGGCGAAGGTGCTGCCACGCATCTTCGAGCCGTTTTTTACCACCAAGGCCTTCGGCAAAGGCACTGGGCTTGGTTTGAGCCAGGTCTATGGCTTTGCCAAGCAAAGCAATGGTGCGATCTGTGTAATTAGCGAAGTGGGGGTTGGCACGCGCATGAGCCTGTACTTGCCCGTTGCCCAGATCGGTCCATAGCACGACATCCAATTAGGTGGACACCATGGTAGAAGCACTCAAGCGGCTGACCACCGGCATAGACGGGCTAGATGCGCTGCTCAAGGGCGGCTTGGTGGTGGGTGCCTCCTACATCGTCCAGGGGCCACCTGGCGCGGGCAAGACGATCTTGGCCAACCAGCTGGCCTGGGGGCATGTGCGTGAGGGCGGCAGAGTGCTGGTGGCCACCTTGCTTAGCGAGTCTCACGAGCGCTTGTTTCAATACCTTTCGACACTGGAGTTCTTCGATCAGGCCCTGGTCGGCGATCAGATCCAGTTCGTCAGCGCCTTCGATACCCTGGAGCAGGAGGGGCTGGAGGCGGTGGTCAAGCTGTTGCGTCAGGAAATCGCCCGGCAGCAGGCGACCTTGCTCATCGTCGATGGGTTGCTCAATGCCCGGATACGCGCGGAAACGACCCTGGATACCAAGAAATTCGTTGCTGAGCTGCAGGGCCATGCCGCCTTCGCCGGTTGCACGGTGTTGCTGTTGACCAGTGCCCGCCTACAGGAAGGCAGCCCCGAGCACACCATGGTCGATGGGGTGGTTGAGCTCAGCGAGCAGTTGGTTGGAAGCCGCGCAATACGCCATATCCAGCTGCGCAAGACACGCGGCAGTGGTGCCCTGGCAGGGTTGCATGAGTGCCTGATCGACGAGGCTGGGCTCAAGGTATTTCCACGTCTGGAGTCGCTGTACAGCCATCCTAGCCAACCAGGCACCGCGAGCCTGAACCAGATCACCACCGGTGCGCCTGCGCTGGACGAGATGCTCGGTGGTGGTGTGGCCACTGGCTCAACCACTCTGGTCATGGGGCCCTCGGGGATTGGCAAGACATCGCTGGGGCTTGCCTTTCTGTCCGCCGCCACCGCGCAGGCGCCGGGTTTGCATTTTGGCTTCTATGAAACCCCAGCGCGCTTGCGCCTGAAGGCCGCCGCGCTGGGTTATGACTTTGCCACCCTGGAACGCTCGGGCGCTGTGCAGCTGTGTTGGCAACCGACCACCGAAGGTTTACTCGATCAGCTGGGCGCGCGGTTGCTCGCTCAAGTTAAGGCGTTGGGCGCCAAGCGAGTGGTCATCGATAGTCTGGGGGCGTTCAGTCGGCTGGCTGCGGACCCCACGCGACTCAATGGCTTTTTCCGTGCGCTGATCGGCGAGCTGCGCGCTCATGACGTCAGCGTGCTGATGACCTGGGAGATGCGTGACCTGTTCGGCTCGGAGATCAGCGCGCCCGCGCCGGATCTGTCGAGCATTGTCGATAATTTGCTGCTGACTCGTTTCGTCGAGCTGGATGCGCAGTTGCGCCGCATGCTTTCAATTCTCAAAGTGCGCGACAGTCACCACGACCCTGCGCTTCATGAGCTGTGCCTGGGGCCTCCTCAGGGTGTCACGCTGCGCAAAGCGTTCGAGGGTGCCTCGGGAGTGCTCTCTGGTAGCGCTGTGCCGCAGGAGGGTGGGTGATGGGATGAGGCGATGAATACCATCCTGATCGTCGATGACGAGTACCTGATAGTCGAAATCCTTGCCTATGCATTGGAGGATGAGGGCTTTGCGGTTGAAAAAGCGGGCGATGGCACCAAGGCACTGGAAGCCTTGAAGGAGAAGCGGGTAGACCTGGTCATTACTGACTTCATGATGCCGAAGAAAAACGGTGAAGAGCTTGCCAGGGCAATCCGTGACGAGCTGGAGCTTGCAGACCTGCCGGTGATTCTCATGAGTGGCGCGCAAGCCAGCCAGGCCAGCCCTGAACTGTTCGTTGCGGTGTTTGAAAAGCCATTCAATCCGATAGAGCTGATCGCCAAAGTGCGGGAACTGCTGGGCGGCTGAAGGCCAGGCAAAATCCCGCATCGGCGGGCCGATCGGTCAAGCGCATCCGTGCGGCTTCAGGCGATGCAGATCAGTGCTATTCGTCGTTATGTTTTTCCGGCGCTGGGTTGCCAGCCTGGATACGTTTGAAAATCTCTTCACGATGAACCTGAACATCCTTCGGTGCATCGATGCCGATCCTCACTTGCATCCCTTTAACGCCCAGAATGGTGACTTTGATGTCATCGTTGATGACGATGCTTTCGCCAACCTTGCGGGTGAGTATCAGCATGTAGTTCTCCTTGGTAATGATGAAAACCGTGCGGCCATTTACCGCTGCGGCGGGAGCTTGTCCCTCTTCCTTCTCATTAAAGACGCTTTCGGCGGACAGGAATTCCCCCGCTGACAAAATCTGTTGCCTGTCTCTAGTTGCAGGTGCCGATTTAACCCATTAAGGCGCCATCGGCGAAGGTGCTCGGTGGCAAGAATAGGGGGCTTACGCTCATATTGGAAATTTCTCTGCTTGATGGTGAGGATAGGGTGAGTCAATCGAGGGTTTGCAGGTCCTGCAGAAACCGCAGCAAGGCGACTTCTTCAGGCTCCAGGCCCTTGCGCGTGCGGGTTTTGGGCAATGCGGCGAGTCGGCCCAGGTGGAAGTGCTCCAGCACCGCTGGGTGAATGTAGCAACGCCGGCACACCGCAGGGGTGTTGCCCAAGCGGCTGGCAACCTGGCGAACGATTGCGCTGACCTGGCGCTTGGCTTCGCTGTCCGGCTCCCAGGCCAGGGGGCGCAGCAGGCTCAGGGCCAAGCTGCTGCCGGCCCAGGTGCGGTAGTCCTTGGCCGTGAAGTCGGCACCGGTCAGCTGTTGCAGGAACAGGTTGATTTCACTGGAACCGACGCTGTGACGTTGGCCATTTTCATCCAGGTATTGAAACAGCGACTGCCCTGGTAGCTCCATGCAACGCTTGATCAACCCGGCTAGACGACGGTCGCGCAGCGTCACGTTGTGCTCCACTCCGCGCTTGCCGCGAAACTGAAAACGAATCGTGCTGCCCTCGACCTTGACGTGCCGCGCGCGCAGGGTGGTCAGACCATAGGACTTGTTATCGCGCAGGTATTGGCGGTTGCCGATGCGAATCAGCGTGGTGTCGAGCAGGCTGACAACCAGCGCCATGACCTTTTCCCGGTCCAGGCCTGGCCGGCGCAGGTGGCTGTCCAGTTGCTGGCGCAGTGCGGGCAATACTTGGGCGAACGCCAGCATCCGGCCATATTTATGCTGGTCACGCAGCTCGCGCCACTGGCTGTGGTAGCGGTACTGCTTGCGCCCGCGTGCATCACGCCCTGTCGCCTGCAAATGGCCCTGTGGGTCGGCGCAAATCCAGACGTCGGTATAGGCGGGTGGGATGACCAGCGCAGCGATGCGCGCCAGGGTCTGGCTATCTCGCACGCGATTGCCGTCGGCATCCAGGTAAATGAAGCGGTCGCGCCAACGGCGCCGGCTCAGTCCGGGCTGGCTGTCGTCGACATAATGCAGGGTGCGGGGCAGGGGGCAATCGAGCATGAGGCGCCATCCATCGACCAGTTACCTGATCAGTGGACAGCGGCAAAGTCGCTGATGCTCAGATCAATAGCGCCACTGATTTGATCTGTGCCCAGAGCATCTGCCCAGGGCGCAGGCCGAGCTGGTCTGCCGAGTAACGGGTAACACGTGCGAGCAGGGCACTGCCGGCAGCGTCGAGGCTGACCAGTACATGGGCGGGGTTGTCGGCTTCGCGGTATTCACGCACCCGCACTGGTAAGCGATTGAGAATGCTTGACGCGCTGTCGGCGGCCAGCGCCAGGCTGACGTCGCGCGCCTGCACCTTGAGCCGGTGGGTGCTGCCGACCACCAAAGACGGGTGGGCGATACGCAACAACTGAGTGTCACTGCCGGGTAGGCGCAGATCGAACAGCTGATAGTGCGGGTCATGGCCCACCACCACGCCCTCGAGCACCACGCCAGCATCTTCACCTTCGGCCAGCGACAGGTCGAGGCGGGCCAGGGTCTGGCCAATCGGCCCGCTGGCCATGGCCTTGCCCTGTTCGAGCAGTACCAGATGATCAGCCAGGCGGGCGACTTCATCCTGCGCATGACTGACGTACACCACGGGGATGTCCAGTTGATCGTGCAGCCGTTCCAGGTAAGGCAGGATCTCGCGCTTGCGCGGTCCGTCCAGGGCTGCCAAGGGTTCATCCATCAGCAACAGCCGCGGGCTGCTGAGCAGGGCCCGGGCAATGCCCACTCGTTGCGCTTCGCCGCCTGACAGCGTGGCTGGCTTGCGCTCGAGCAAATGGCCGATACCGAGCAGTTGGCAAGCTTGGTCCAAACTGACTTTGCGCTCACTGGCCTTGATGCGTCGCCAGCCGAACTCAAGGTTGCCGCGCACCGAGAGATGCGGGAACAGGCTAGCCTCTTGGAACACATAGCCGACCGGGCGCAAATGCGGGGCCAGAAACAAGCCGCGTGCGCTGTCTTCCCAGACCTCGCCATTGACTTCGATATAAGCGCTGCTGGCGCGCTCAAGCCCGGCCAGGCAGCGCAGGCAAGAGGTCTTGCCGGAGCCGGAGTGGCCAAACAGCGCGCTGATCCCGCGCCCTGGCAGCTGCAGGTCGACATCCAGGGTAAAATCGTCGCGGCCAAGGGTCAGCCGCGCCACTATCGATGAACTCATTTCAGCTCCAGCCAGCCTTGCCACGCCGGCCCGCATAGAGCAGGAGCAGCACCAGGAAGGAGAATACCAGCATGGCCCCGGCCAGCCAGTGCGCTTGCGTATAGGCCATGGCCTCGACGTGATCGAAGATCTGCACCGAGACCACGCGGGTCTTGTCCGCAATATTGCCGCCGATCATCAGCACCACGCCGAATTCGCCCACGGTGTGGGCAAAGCCAAGGATGCTGGCGGTGACAAAGCCAGGTCGGGCCAGCGGTAGCACCACGTGCACGAAGGTATCCCAAGGACTGGCACGCAGGGTTGCGGCGACTTCCAATGGGCGTGGGCCGATGGCGCTGAATGCGTTTTGCAACGGCTGCACCACGAACGGCATCGAATACACCACCGAGCCGATCACCAGCCCGGCAAAACTGAATACCACGCTACCCAGGCCGAGCGCCTGGGTGGCCTGGCCGATCCAACCGTGTGGCCCTAGCGCGATCAGCAGGTAGAAGCCAATTACCGTCGGCGGCAGCACCAGCGGCAAGGCCACCACCGCGCCGATTGGCCCGCGCAGCCATGACTGGGTACGCGCCAGCCACCAGGCGATGGGTGTACCCACCACCAGCAGGATCAAGGTGGTCAAGCTGGCCAGTTTGATGGTCAGCCAAATCGCTCCCAGGTCACTGGCGTCGAGTGGCATCAGATTTCATAGCCGTAGGATTTGATCAGCGCAGTGGCTTTTGCACTCTTGAGATAGTCGACCAGGGCTTTGGCCGCCGGATTGTCCTTGCCTTTGTTGAGGATGACTGCGTCTTGACGGATCGGCTCGTGCAGATCGGCAGGCACTATCCAGGCCGAGCCGTTCTCGACCTTGCCGTCCTTGTAGATTTGCGACAGGGCGACAAAGCCCAGTTCGGCATTGCCGGTGGAGACGAATTGGAACGCCTGGGTGATGTTCTGACCTTCGACGATCTTGCCTTTGGTGGCTTCGGTCAGTTGCAACTTGTCCAGAACATGGGTAGCGGCCAGGCCGTAGGGCGCGGTCTTCGGGTTGGCGATGGATAGGTGCTTGTAGTCATTACTTTTCAATACAGCGCCTTTGTCGTCGACATAGCCAGGCTTGGCTGACCATAGCGCCAGGGTGCCGATGGCATAGGTGAAGCGCGAGCCTGCGACGGTTTCTTTTTCCTGCTCCAGTTTGGCCGGGGTGCTGTCGTCGGCGGCGAGGAACACTTCGAATGGCGCGCCATTCTTGATCTGCGCATAAAACTGCCCGGTGGCGCCATAGGCAGCCACCAGTTTGTGGCCGGTGTCCTTCTCGAAGTCCTTGGCAATGGCCTGGATCGGAGCGGTGAAGTTGGCGGCGACGGCAACCTGGACCTCATCTGCCCATGCACTATTGAGGGTAATCAGGCCGGCCAGTGCGGTGACGGCCAGGTGTGACAGATGAATACGCATGAAGCAGCTCCAGAGGGCAGGTTATCGTTATGTGGCTGACTATATAGCGATAACCCGCTGATCGGGAAGAGGCACGCTGAACGTCTACGCGCGGGCTTGCCCCGCGATAGGGGCCAGAACGATAACAATCCCTGACTCAGCGCCCCAATTGGGCCAATGCCTTCTCTGCAATGTCCCGGGTCAACTCGCCCGCCGGCATCGCCCGCCCCAAACGCAACGCCTGGCCCGACCACAGATTGCTGAAATCACTGCTGCCTTTGGCATCACTGATTGCCCGCAACGGCATTAACGCACCGCCGGCCAGCGGAAAGCGCGGCGCCAGCTCACTCATCGGCCCCAGCTCGCGCATGATCCGATTATTGATGCCACGCGCCGGTCGCCCGGTGAACAGGTTGGTCAGTGCAGTATCGCTGGCAGGTGCGCTGTCCAGCGCCTGCCGGTGGGCAGGCGACACCTTGGCCTCGGGGCAGAACAGGTAGGCTGTGCCAATCTGCACTGCCGATGCACCCAGGGCCAGGGCCGCGACCAGTCCGCGATGGTCGCTGATGCCGCCCGCAGCGATCACGGGCACGCGCACCGCATCCACTACCTGCGGCACCAGGGCAAAGGTGCCGATCTGGCTGGTGATGTCCTCGCTCAAGAACATGCCGCGATGCCCACCCGCTTCATAGCCCATGGCGATGATCGCGTCGCAGCCATGGGCCTCTAGCCACAGCGCCTCTTCTACCGTGGTGGCACTGGACAGCACCTTAGCGCCCGTTGCCTTGACCCGTTGCAGCAGGTCGGCACGTGGCAGGCCAAAATGGAAGCTGACCACTTGCGGCAGTAACTGTTCGACCAATTGGCAGCTGTGCTCATCGAACGGCGCGCGGTTGGAAACAGGCGTGGGAGCGTCAAAGTCTGCCCCGACTTCTTCATAGTACGGCTTGAGTGCCTGCTTCCAGCGCGCGTCACGCTCAACATCGGCGGCTGGCGGTTGGTGGCAGAAGAAGTTGAGATTCAGCGGTCCCAGGCAGGCAGAGCGGAAAGCGTCGATCTCGCTGCGCACCTGCTCCAGGCTGAGCATGGCGCAAGGTAACGCTGCCAGCCCCCCGGCATTGCCCACCGCAATCGCCATGGCCGAGCCCGTGGCGCCGGCCATGGGCGCCTGGAGAATGGGCACTTCGATGCCCAACAGATCGAGAATGCGGCGGTCTGACCAGGTGCTCATGCGCGACTCCTTGGGCGGTGTGACGACGGGGGCTTACCTCTGAGGGGGTTACAGGGCCTTGCTGACCTGGATGTCGCTGATCTTTTCAGCGTCATCGCCATGGATCTTGCGCAACGCTTGCAGGGCCTGCTCGGTGGAGCTGTCGGGCATCAGGGCGAAGTCCCAACGGCGCTCGCCATCGAGTTTGTACTTGATCACGTATTTGATGGTCTGAGTCATGGGGCTTATCTCAGTTGCGACGACGAGCGACGGATGATCTTGATCTTGTGGGTGAAGGTCGGCTTACGCGTGACCGAGATCGGGCGCGGGGTGACGGTATCGATGGTGATGTTCCAGAAACCGGTGCTCGGCACGGTGATCTTGGCCGGGAAGCGATCGAAGGCGCCGCCGTGGTAGGTGTGACGACCGCCATTCTTGAAGCTGCGGAAGTTGGCGTCGTTCATCAGGCGGATGTTGCAGCGCTGGGAACACTCGATAACGACGATATCGTCCTCGTTGAGATGCTCGCGCTGGTGTACGAATTTCATGTGATGCTCCGCAAGGTTTATCTTTGCAAACGCGAAAGATATCACGATGTAAGGGTACACTCGCGCCCCTGTTGACCGGGCTACGGATAAATCCGCCAAAGCAGGGAGCAAATCCGCCCGGGCGTTGTCATACACAATCTTTAAAGGGCAGAGGTACAACGAATGAAGTGGGTGGTGGCGGCGATGACCTTGACTTTGGGCGGCTGCGTCAGTGTTTCGGAACTGGAGCAATCGCGAGAAACCATGGATGTGATTTCAGGCAAGACCCCGCGTGCTTACGCTGACTGCGTCAAGGCCGAGCTGGCTGACAGCCGCGATTCCTTGCAAGAAGAGCAGCGCGGTGATGGCCTGCGCCTGATCGTGCCGCAAAAGCTGACCGCAGGTACCGGCCCGGCCGCGCTGCTGGACATCGACAAACGCGGCAGCGGCAGCAGCATCAAGCTGCGTGAGCGTTTGAACAACTTCCCCCTGCGTTTGGGTGATGTTCGTACCGCTGCGACCAAGTGCATCTCAGGATCTTGATCTAGCTCAGCTCAGGAGCAATTAACGGGCAGATTGCCATCTTCTTGTCCGGTAGGCGTTGTTCCCTGCCGGAGGATAAGCCTAGACTTTTTGTGCTTATACCCATTAAGCCTAAGCTTATAACAAGGAAATGGAGCGTCCCGTGATCAAACCGTTGAGTCGCGTCGCGATCAGCACTGCGCTGATCCTGGCCTGGCCTGCGGCGCATGCCGCCGATGGCCAGAAAATCTTCACGCAAGGTGGGCAGAATCCTGCCGCCATGGCTTGCCTGGGCTGTCATGGCGCCGATGGCAAAGGCATTGCCCCCGCAGGCTTCCCCCGCTTGGCTGGACTCCCCGCCGGATACCTCAACAAGCAATTGGGCGACTTTCGCAATGGCAGTCGCAAGCAGGCGGTCATGGAGCCGCTGGCCAAGGCCTTGAGTGAAGAAGAAGCCAAGGCCGTCAGTGCCTACCTGGCCAATATGCCCAGTGACCCTGCCCCCGAGCAGCGCCGGCAACAGATCGCCACCGATCCGGTGAGGCGCCTGGCGCTGTATGGCGACTGGAGTCGGCATATCCCAGGTTGTGTGCAGTGCCACGGGCCGGGCGGAAGCGGCGTAGGTGAGCACTTTCCGCCGTTGGCCGGGCAGCCGGCCAGTTACTTGGTGGCGCAACTCAATGCCTGGCGCGATGGCAGCCGCAGCAACGACCCCAACCAGTTGATGGTCGGCGTGGCCAAGGCGATGACCGATGCTGAGGTTACGGCAGTTGCCGCGTTCTTCGCCGAGCCTCACGGCCAGGAGGCCAAGCCATGAAGCCGATGATCCCAGCAATGTTGCTGTTGGCCGTGGGCAGCCTTCAGGCGGCGCCGATTGCCATGGAAGATCAGTCCCAGCTCAAGGTGCCAGGCATGCAGGTTGCCACGCAGTTCACCCCGCCAGCGGAAAGTGAGCTGCCGGACAACGCGTTTGGCAAAATGGTCCGCGAAGGTCATGCGCTGTTTGTCGATACCCGTAGACTGATGCCCGAGGCCGTGGGTAATGGCATGAACTGTAGCAACTGCCACCTTGACCAGGGACGCATGGCCTTCTCTGCGCCGTTGTGGGGTGCGTATCCGATGTATCCGGCGTATCGCAAGAAGAACGACAAGGTCAACACCTTCGCCGAGCGCATCCAAGGCTGCTTCCAGTTCAGCATGAACGGCAAGCCACCGGCTGCCGACAGCCCGCAGATGACTG
The DNA here is from genome assembly GCF_051129895.1 of Pseudomonas sp. Je.1.5.c. Classification (NCBI taxonomy): domain Bacteria; kingdom Pseudomonadati; phylum Pseudomonadota; class Gammaproteobacteria; order Pseudomonadales; family Pseudomonadaceae; genus Pseudomonas; species Pseudomonas sp. Je.1.5.c. Next base: position 37,492 of record NZ_JBCPSP010000013.1, on the reverse strand, counting down.
CACTCAGTGTCTACGCCTACTGGCTCTCGACCAAGGCGGCTACCGGTATCGAGACACCGGGTCGCGGCTACCCGGAGGTTCCTAAGCCCAAGGGCGGCTACGACTTCAAGCGTGGCCAGCAGGTGTATCGCGAGCAATGCGCGATTTGTCACGGCGACCAGGGCGAAGGTCAGCAAGTGGCAGGGGAATACGTGATGCCGCCGCTGTGGGGCAAGGACTCCTATAACTGGGGCGCAGGTATGCACCGGATCAACACGGCGGCGTCGTTCATCAAGTACAACATGCCACTGGGCCGGCCCGGCAGCCTGAGCGATCAGCAGGCTTGGGATGTCGCCGCCTGGATCAATCGTCACGAGCGCCCGCAGGATCCGCGCCTGGTCGAGGGTTCCATCGAGAAGACCCGGGTGAAGTTCCACGCCAATGACGGGGTGAACCTTTATGGACAGAAGGTCGAAGGATTGCTGATCGGCCAGGGCAGCGAGTAATCGTCCGGACGATAGAGGGGGGCTGCAAGGCAGCCCCTGTGCCTGTACCGCGGTTGCTGAATTCTTTGCTTCAACAGGCGAACCAAGGCGCTTCGAACAACTGCAATCCCCTCAAAATCGTGGGGGTGATTGGTTTTCACTGAGCGCAATATTTACGATTGGTCGGAACTATCTACACTGGGTTATCTCTATCATGGCATCGGTCGCCCGAGGGCGGGGCATTGTAAGGTGCGTGCCGCCTGATTAGACTGCGCCGAATTTCGTACGCAAAGCCCTTGTTAAGGACGTATATGATCAAAAAATGCTTGTTCCCGGCAGCCGGCTACGGCACTCGCTTCCTGCCCGCTACCAAAGCCATGCCCAAGGAAATGCTGCCGGTGGTCAACAAGCCACTGATCCAGTATGGCGTTGAAGAGGCACTGGACGCTGGCCTGAACGAGATTTCCATCGTTACCGGCCGCGGCAAGCGTGCCCTGGAAGACCATTTCGACATCAGCTACGAGCTGGAAAACCAGATCAAGGGCACCGACAAGGAAAAATACCTGGTCGGTATCCGTCGCCTGCTTGACGAGTGCTCGTTCTCCTACACCCGCCAGACCGAAATGAAAGGTCTGGGTCACGCGATCCTCACTGGCCAGCCGCTGATCGGCGATGAACCTTTCGCCGTGGTGCTGGCAGACGACCTGTGCGTCAACCCGGAAGGCGATGGCGTGCTGACCCAGATGGTCAAGCTGTACAACCAGTTCCGCTGCTCGATCATCGCCATCCAGGAAGTCGATCCGCAGGAAACCAACAAGTACGGCGTAATCGCCGGCGACATGATCCGCGACGACATCTTCCGTGTGACCAACATGGTCGAGAAGCCGGCTCCAGAAGACGCTCCGTCGAACCTGGCGATCATCGGTCGTTACATCCTGACCCCGGATATCTTCGATATCATCAAGAACACCCCGCCGGGCAAAGGTGGCGAGATCCAGATCACCGACGCGCTGATGCAGCAGGCGCAGAACGGCTGCGTGATTGCCTACAAGTTCAAAGGCAAGCGCTTCGACTGCGGCGGCGCCGAAGGCTACATCGACGCAACCAACTTCTGCTTCGAGAACTACTACAAGACCGGCAAGGCGTACTGATTCGCCACGCCTGGTCGACAAGCCACCCCTCGGGGTGGCTTTTTTGTTTGTGGCGGCCAACGGCGGTATGCTGAGCGCCAGCCAAGGAGACTGAATACATGGCCTACGATTTTGATCTGTTCGTGATTGGCGCCGGTTCCGGCGGTGTGCGTGCCGCGCGCTTTGCAGCGGGCTTCGGTGCCAAGGTCGCTGTGGCCGAGAGCCGCTACCTGGGCGGCACGTGCGTAAACGTTGGCTGCGTGCCGAAAAAACTGCTGGTCTACGGGGCTCACGTGGCCGACGAGCTGGAGCAAGCTGCAGGCTTCGGCTGGACCTTGGAAGAAGGGCACTTCGACTGGGGTACCCTGATCGCCAACAAAAACCGCGAGATCGAGCGCCTCAACGGCATCTATCGCAACCTGCTGATCAACAGTGGAGTCACCCTGCTGCAAGGCCATGCTCGCCTGACCGGCGCCCACGAAGTGGAAGTCGAAGGCCAGCGCTACAGCGCCGAGCACATCCTCATCGCCACCGGTGGCTGGCCGCAGGTGCCGGACATTCCTGGCAAGGAGCTGGCTATCACCTCCAACGAGGCGTTCTACCTCAAGGAGCTGCCACGGCGGATCCTGGTAGTGGGTGGCGGCTATATCGCTGTCGAATTCGCCGGCATCTTCCAGGGCCTGGGTAGCGATACCACGTTGCTTTATCGCGGCGATCTGTTCTTGCGCGGCTTCGATGGCTCGGTGCGTACCCATCTCAAAGAAGAGCTGGATAAACGCGGCCTGAATCTGCAGTTCAACAGCGATATCCAGCGCATCGACCAGCAGGACGACGGCAGTCTCAAGGCCACCCTCAAGGACGGTCGCGAGCTGATCACCGACTGCGTGTTCTACGCCACCGGCCGACGGCCGATGCTGGATAACCTCGGGCTGGAAAATACCGGTGTGGAGCTCGACCCGCGTGGCTTCGTGCGCGTCGACGAGCAGTACCAGACTACCGAACCGTCGATCCTGGCCATTGGTGATGTCATCGGTCGCGTACAGCTGACGCCGGTCGCGCTGGCTGAAGGCATGGCGGTGGCACGGAGGCTGTTCAAGCCAGAGCAATACCGCCCAGTGGACTATCAGAACATCCCGACTGCGGTGTTCAGCCAGCCGCCGATTGGCACGGTTGGACTGACCGAAGAGCAGGCGCTGGAAGCCGGGCACAACGTGCAGATATTCGAGAGCCGCTTCCGCGCGATGAAGCTGACGCTGACCGACATCCAGGAAAAGACCTTGATGAAGCTGGTGGTCGACGCTGACACCGACAAGGTACTGGGTTGTCACATGGTTGGGCCTGATGCCGGTGAGATCATCCAGGGCTTGGGTATCGCGCTCAAGGCGGGCGCCACCAAGCAACAGTTTGACGAAACCATCGGCGTCCACCCGACGGCGGCCGAAGAGTTCGTGACCATGCGTACTGCGAGTCGCTGAGTGTCGGTCCTGGCTGTTATTGCCGGGTACAGCTCTGACGTGCGGGGCTGAATTTTCCTTCTTTTATGATCTTATCGCCTTACTGTCAGAAACTTTCCACCTCTCGATCATTGCTCGGCACTACGCAGGTAGTGTCGGGCGGTTTATCTGGTCGTTTCTGTTAGGTTTCATGAAGGCAGCTATGAGCACTTTTTCCAAGGCAGTAATGGTTGGCAGCGTACTTCTCTGAGTAGGGGCTGCGCAGGCTACGGACGGAACGGTCAATTTCAATGGGGAGTTGACGTCCTCCACCTGCCGCGTTACGGCAGGTACGAGCAATCAAACGGTTCAGCTGGATCCTGTCGATATTGGAGATCTGAGAAATGCTGGGGATGTTGCTGGAACAAAAAGCTTCAATATTGAATTGGAGTTTTGCCCGCCAGGTATCAGCACGGTAGGTTTGGCGTTCGAGGGGGATAAGATCAATCAGAACGGTCGTCTCAACATCGCGCCGAGCGGTTCGAAGAATGTTGAGCTAGAAGTGTTGGCTGCGAACAATGTTCAAAACCTAAGGTCTCCCGAAAGTTCGGCTAATGTAACGACTGTTAGGGAGGGTGCGGGTCGGTTCGATTTCGAAGTTCGCTACTATGCGACTGGACAAGCGACGCCCGGTGATGTCCGCTCCAGCGTCAACTATATTCTTAATTACCTGTAAGTAATCTGCGCAGCCCCTCGGGGCTGCCTTTTGTATATCCCGAGCACATCACCATGGCTAATTTACTCAACGTCTGTAGGCGAGGAGCGATAGCTGTTGCCTGCTTGATATCATTTCACGCCAACGCCGGCGTGGTCATCGCCGCCACGCGGGTGATCTTTCCTGCCGAACAGACAGAAGTCACTGTCAAGCTGAGTAATCGAGGGGTTTCTCCTTTCTTGGTGCAAGCTTGGATCGACGATGGACGTCCGGAAGTGCCGTTGGAACAACTAAGAGTGCCGTTTAGGTTAATGCCTCCGTTGTTTCGACTGGAGGTTTGCAAGTCGCAAAGTCTCAGGATTTTTCACACCGGGGATGGCATGCCGCCGGATCGTGAGAGTTTGTACTGGCTCAATGTCTTGGAGGTGCCTCCCAAAGAGCAGGGCAATGCCTTGCAGTTTTCATTGCGCTCACGAATAAAGCTTTTTTATCGCCCGCATGGCTTGCCGGGATCCTCTGCCGATGCGTATCAATCGCTGACGTGGAAGATGGCGCGTGAGGGTGGCGGTTGGGGTGTAGTGGCTACTAATCCTGGACCTTATCATATTAATTTGGCGAAGCTGGATGTTCACGTGGGGCAGCAAGTGATTAGTTTGAATCCTTCGTATATTTCGCCTTTTTCGAGCAAGCGCTTCGTATTGGAGAAAGTACCAAGAGTGAGTGCCGGTGAGTTGCATTTCTCAACCATCGATGATTATGGCGCGGTGCGCGACGGCCTTTCCACTGCTGATTCAGCACCAGGTCGAGGCTGAAGTCACCTTCCGGCACCACCGTCTCTTGCTCGAAGCGCGTCAGATCAGCCGCACTACCCTGGCGCAGCATTTCTGCATCGAACTCAACACCGAAGGCTGCAGCGGCTCCCAGTCCGGAAGTCAAGACAACGAGCAGACGCCTGCAGACACGAAGCGCGTGAGCCTCTTGATAGCAAGAGCCGATCACCTCATTGCTCCCACGTTAGAGAAACAGCTGCGGGGGCCCTTGGTGTTCGATGAGCAGGGTAAAGAGCAGGGTATGGTGGGTCAGGGTGGCCAACTGTATGTCCGCTCCGATGACGAGCAGAGCAGGTGGAGGGTGGTCTGGGGCGAGGCTGTGGAGGAGCAGTGCTGGACAGCACCTCATCAGGAAGCGGGCGCAGAACAAGCCCTATTGGTATGCACGTGAATGGGTGCTGCGGCCAAAGATTGGCTTTAGGAATCAAACAATCTATCTGCAACCCAGCTTTATAGCCAAAACCAATCAGCAGCATCAGGTTTGCCAATGAGCCTTTATCGGGGTGGGCGGTTAGGATTCTCTGCGTCAACCATTTCAAACCCCATGAAGGAGCGCATCTCATGCCTATCATCAACAGCCAGGTCAAACCGTTCAACGCTACTGCCTTCCACAACGGCGAATTCGTTCAGGTGAGCGAAGCCGATCTGCAAGGCAAGTGGTCCGTCGTGTTCTTCTACCCGGCCGATTTCACCTTTGTCTGCCCAACCGAGCTGGGCGACCTGGCCGACAACTACGCTGAGTTCCAGAAACTGGGCGTGGAAATCTACGGCGTGTCCACCGACACCCACTTCACCCACAAAGCCTGGCACGACACCTCGGAAACCATCGGCAAGATCAAGTACCCGCTGATCGGTGACCCGACCCACGTCATCTCGCGCAACTTCGACGTGCTGATCGAAGAAGCCGGCCTGGCCGATCGCGGTACCTTCGTGATCAACCCAGAAGGCCAGATCAAGATCGTCGAAATCAACGACGGTGGTGTAGGTCGCGACGCCAGCGAGCTGCTGCGCAAGGTCAAGGCTGCTCAGTACGTTGCCGCCCACCCAGGCGAAGTCTGCCCGGCCAAGTGGAAAGAAGGCGAAGCCACCCTGGCACCATCGCTGGACCTGGTTGGCAAGATCTAACGCCATGCCCCAGCTGCGGGCGGTGAGCAACCGCCACTTCTAAGTTGTCACCGCCCCGTAGAAAACGCCCGGGCGACCTCGCCTGGGCGTTTTTATTTACACGTTTGAACAAGGAATCGCCCGTATGTTGGACGCCACGCTTAAATCGCAACTGAAAACCTACCTGGAGCGGGTCACCCAGCCGATCGAGATCGTTGCCTCCCTCGACGACGGCGCGAAGTCCCGCGAATTGCACGACCTGCTGGTGGAAATCGCCGGCCTGTCGAACCTGATTACCTTGAGCAAGGATGGCACCGACGCCCGTCGCCCGTCGTTCTCGCTCAATCGCCCTGGTGCGGACATTAGCCTGCGTTTCGCCGGCATCCCTATGGGCCATGAGTTCACCTCGCTGGTACTGGCGCTGCTGCAAGTCGGCGGCCACCCGTCCAAGGCCAGTGCCGAAGTGATCGAGCAGATCCAGGCGCTGGAGGGTGAATTCACCTTCGAGACTTACTTCTCGCTGTCATGTCAGAACTGCCCGGACGTGGTCCAGGCGCTGAACCTGATGGCAGTGCTCAACCCTAACGTGCGCCATGTGGCCATCGACGGTGCCCTGTTTCAGGAAGAGGTCGAGGCGCGCAAGGTCATGGCCGTGCCGAGCATCTACCTCAACGGCGAAGTGTTCGGCCAGGGCCGGATGGGCCTGGAAGAGATTCTCGGCAAGATCGACACCAACTCCGGTGCTCGCCAGGCCGAGAAGATCAACGCCAAGGGCGCTTTCGACGTGCTGGTGGTCGGCGGTGGCCCGGCCGGTGCTGCAGCGGCGATCTACGCCGCGCGTAAAGGTATCCGCACCGGTGTTGCCGCTGAGCGCTTCGGCGGTCAGGTGCTCGACACCATGGCCATCGAGAACTTCATTTCGGTTCAGGAAACCGAAGGGCCGAAACTGGCTTCGGCGTTGGAAGAGCACGTCAAGCAGTACGACGTCGACATCATGAACTTGCAACGCGGCGAAGCGCTGATCCCGGCCACCGATGGCGGCCTGCATGAAGTGCGTCTGGCTGGCGGTGCGTCGCTCAAGGCCAAGACCGTGATCCTGGCCACGGGCGCCCGCTGGCGCGAGATGAACGTGCCCGGTGAGCAGCAATACCGCGCCCGTGGCGTGGCCTACTGCCCGCACTGTGACGGCCCGCTATTTAAAGGCAAGCGCGTGGCAGTGATCGGGGGCGGTAACTCTGGTGTGGAGGCGGCCATCGACCTGGCGGGTATCGTGGCCCAGGTAACCCTGATCGAGTTCGACAGCCAACTGCGCGCAGACGCTGTCTTGCAGCGCAAGCTGTACAGCCTGCCCAACGTCAAGGTGATCACCAGCGCACTGACGACTGAAGTGCTCGGTGATGGCGAAAAGGTCAACGGTCTGCGCTACAAGGACCGCACCACCGACCAGCAGCACGACCTGGCGCTGGAAGGCATCTTTGTGCAAATCGGCCTGCTGCCTAACACCGATTGGCTCAAGGGCACGGTCGAGTTGTCGCCGCGCGGTGAGATCATCGTCGACGCCAAGGGCCAGACCAACATCCCGGGCGTGTTCGCCGCAGGTGACGTGACCACGGTGCCGTACAAACAAATCGTGATCGCGGTGGGTGAGGGGGCCAAGGCATCGTTGTCGGCGTTCGATCACCTGATCCGGACCTCTGCGCCAGCTTGATTGCGCTAGCTCAATGACAAACGCCGCCTGCTTGGGCGGCGTTTTTTTGCGCCAGTCAGTCCCGCCCTCATCGCGGGGCAGGCCCGCTCCCACGCCGTCTTGCCCGGCGATAAGCTCGGACTGACACTCGATGTTCATCGTTCGTACAGAGCGTTCCAGGTGGTGTGTCTATAGTAAAGACAGACACCTGCCAATGAGGCTTCTGATGCGTTTGATCAGCCGCGAACCCTGGTGGCTAAAGCCACCCCAGCCTGGGCAGAACGAGCAGGACCTGCACTGGGGCTATCTGGAAATCTACGCCGACGGTAGCACCAAATTTGTCGACGAGCGCCCCAGCGATCAGGAACTGGCCGAGCGCAAGAGCTGCCGCAACTTCCCAGATCCCGCAACGCCCTGATTCAGCCTTCGAGCAGCGCCAGGCGCTCTTCCAGCGCAGCGATGCGTGCCTCAAGTGCTTCAATGCGCTCTTGCGAGACACCCGCTGCCGGGCTTCTATCGCCAGCACTTTGTTGGCGTGCAGCCAGAATGGCCTCGATTTCCGCCGGGTCACCCAGGGCATGGGTGTAGCGGTCTTCACGCTGCCCTGCCTGACGTGGCAAATGCACCGCCAGCTCACGGGAAATCAAGCGCTCCAGCTGATGCTGAACCTGCTCGCCATCTTCGAATTCATGCAGACGATTGCTGCGTGTCAGCAGTTCATTGATGGTCTGTGGCCCGCGCAGGAACATCAGGCCCATCAACACCAACTGCGCCGGCACCAGCTCCAGCGCCTTGTCCACCCGCTGCTCCCAGCGGTCGGCACGGCTACCCATCTGCAGGCGGGCAAAACCTTGCCCTTCGAGTGTGCGCAGCGCCTGGCCGACCTGGCCTGGAGAGAGGTTCATGACCGGCTCACGGCTGGTTTTCTGGTTGCAGGCCAGGACCAGGGCGTTGAGGGTCAAGGGGTAACTTTCAGGGCTGGTAGCCTGCTTTTCGATCAGCGAGCCAAGAATGCGGATTTCGGTGCTGGTGAAGCGGCCTTCGCTGGCGTTTTGGTGTTCTGACATGGCCCTGTCTCGTTGCGAGGAAAGGCCCCTAGACTAGGGGCCTGGCAGGGTAAAGACAAGCAGCCTCAGGCGCCGCGACGCGCCTGGGCTTCGCAGGCTGCGGCGGTGAAGATGACGTCGGTGGAAGAGTTCAGGGCTGTTTCCGCCGAGTCTTGCAGCACGCCGATGATGAAGCCAACTGCCACCACCTGCATGGCGATCTCGCTGGGGATGCCGAACAGGCTGCAGGCCAGTGGAATCAGCAGCAGCGACCCACCTGCCACACCCGAGGCGCCGCATGCGCACACCGCTGCGACAACGCTGAGCAGCACTGCGGTCGGCAGGTCGACAGCGATACCCAAGGTGTGCACCGCCGCCAGGGTCAGCACGGTGATGGTGATTGCCGCGCCGGCCATGTTGATGGTCGCACCCAGGGGGATCGACACCGAATAGGTATCCTCGTGCAGGCCGAGCTTCTGCGACAGTGCCAGGTTGACCGGGATGTTGGCCGCTGAGCTGCGGGTAAAGAATGCGGTGATACCGCTTTCGCGCAGACACAGCAGTACCAGTGGGTAGGGGTTGCGGCGGATCTTCCAGAACACGATCAGCGGGTTCATCACCAGCGCCACGAACAGCATGCAGCCAATCAGTACCGCCAGCAGGTGCAAGTAGCCAAGCAGCGCTTGCAGGCCGGACTGGGCCAGGGTCGAGGCGACCAGGCCGAAGATCCCCAGCGGCGCGAAGCGGATCACGACGCGCACGATCAGGGTTACCCCGTTGGACAGGTCATCGACCACGGTGCGGGTGGTTTCTCCGGCATGGCGCAGGGCAATGCCCAGGCCGATGGCCCAGGTCAGTACGCCGATGAAATTGGCGTTCATCAAGGCGCTGATGGGGTTGTCTACGGCGCTTAGCAGCAGGTTTTGCATCACCTCGGTGATGCCCCCAGGGGCACTCAGCGAGGCCTCGCTGGCGCTCAACACCAAGGAGGAGGGAAACAGCATGCTGGCCACTACTGCGACAACGGCCGCGGCGAAAGTGCCCAGCAGGTACAGCCACAGAATGGGGCGGATGTGGGTTTCCTGACCGTGACGATGGTTGGCGATAGATGCCATGACCAGGATGAACACCAACACTGGCGCCACCGCTTTGAGGGCGCTGACGAATACCTTGCCCAGAAACGCCATATCACGCGCCACGGCGGGGGCGAGCAGGGCCAGGGCAATGCCGGCGACCAGGCCGATGACGATCTGGGTCACCAGGCTGGTACGGTTGAGCAGACGAAGGACGGGGGACATGTGCAGCACAATCTCAGGGACTTGGACGGGCGCGACTTTACCATAGACCTTGGTCGGCCGGTTTCGGCCTCTGCGCTGCAAATCGCTGCGCCGGACCGCTAGCGAACGCCCTGGCCATCACCAATTGAACAGCTCCCGCCGCGCGCCCTCGGTAATGGCCACGATCCCCGGATGCTTGACCTTGCGCTCCACCGAGATCGCATAGAACGACTCGTTCACTGCCTCGGTCTGGCCGATCAGCACCACCCCATACTGGCGGCAGACCTCCTCGGCAATCACGCTGGGGGCGACGAAAATGCCGCTGCCAGACTGGCCGAAGGCCTGCATCAAGGCACTGTCGTCGAATTCGCCAATGATTCGCGGTTGCACATGTTGCTCGGATAGCCAACGCAGCAGCCGGCTGCGCACTACGGTTTCCTGGCCTGGGATCAGCAACGGAGCATCGTTGAGGCAGCCGGGGAAGGGCTGGTGGTGGCGTTCGGCCAGGGCAGGGGTAGCGAAGAAGCTCAAGCCACATTCGCCGAGCTTTTGGCTGTAGCCTTTGATATCCAGGTGGCTAGGCATCGGGCTGTCGGAAATCACCAGGTCCAGGCGCTGGATGGCCAGGTCCGCCAGCAGTCGCTCAAGCTTGTCTTCCCGGCAATTGATGCGTAGCACGCCTTCAAGCTCCATGGTTGGCGCCAGCAGTCGATAGACGATCGACTTGGGCACCACGTCAGCCACCCCGACCCGGAACAGGATCTGCTCCTGCGGCCCGGCGCGCAGCATGGCCTCTAGCTCGCCGCCAATCTGAAACATCTGCTCGGCGTACACCAAGGCCTGGCGCCCGGTTTCGGTCAGCTCAAGCTGCCGACCGACCCGCTGGAACAGCTCCAGGCCGTGGGTCTGCTCGAACAGGCTGATCTGCCCGCTGATGGTCTGCGGGGTGAGGTTCAATTGCTCGCTGGCGCGGGCAATGCTGCCTGTGCGGGCGACCACCCAGAAATAATGCAACTGCCGGTAGTTAAGCATCTCGGGATTACCATTATTCGTAATAACCGAAGTATAACCGCTAAAAAAACGAATTTTCCGGATGTTTCCAATTCACTAGAATGCCTCCCCATCAGGCATCGTGCGTGCCGCCCGGACATGACAAGTGAGGAACCCATGCTACAACTGAAATCCATTGGCACCCCGTTGGTGCTGGCCTTGGCGCTGTTCACCATGGCAGGCTGCGACCAGGCGGAAAAATCTGCCCAGCAAATGCTCGATCAGGCCGCCGAATCGGCCAAGCAAGCGATCGACGATACTAACAAAGCCGCCCAGCAGGCTTTGAACGACGCCATCGGCGGCGAGGGCGAGAAGTCGTCCAAGCCAGCCGCTGAGCAAGACAAGACCCAGGACATCTGATTTACAGACCCCAAACAGGATTGATTCATGGAATATTTGCTGGAACTCGCCGCAAGCCCGACCGCCTGGGTTGCCCTGGCCACTCTGGTGGCGATGGAAGTCGTATTGGGTATCGACAACCTGATCTTCATCTCGATCCTGACCAACAAGCTGCCGGTGGAGTATCGTTCCAAGGCTCGCCGTATCGGTATCAGCATGGCCTTGATCATGCGCCTGGCGCTGCTCAGCACCGTGGCTTGGATCGTCCAGTTGACCGATCCTGTGATCGAACTGTTCGGTAATGCCTTCTCCTGGAAGGACATGATCCTGATTGCCGGTGGTCTGTTCCTGCTGTGGAAGGCGACCAAAGAAATCCACGAAAGCGTCGACCCGCATGGTGCCAAGGAGGAGGCCAAGGTTTCCAGCACCGTCACCCTGGGCTTCGCTGCAGCGATCTTCCAGATCCTGCTGTTGGACATCGTGTTCTCGGTCGATAGCATCATCACCGCCGTGGGCATGACCGAGCACTTGCCGATCATGATCATTGCCGTGATCGCTGCCGTGATCGTGATGATGGTTGCGGCCGATCCGCTGGCCAACTTCATCAACGACAACCCGACGGTAGTCATGCTGGCCTTGGGCTTCCTGATCATGATCGGTATGACCCTGATCGCTGAAGGTTTCGGTGCGCATGTACCGAAGGGCTATGTGTATGCGGCGATGGCCTTCTCGACCGTGATCGAGATGCTCAACATCTTCGCTCGTCGGGCGCGGTTGAAGCGTGAGGCGGCTGAAGGTTAAGCAACAGTTAGCTGCAAGTTGCACTTAGTATTGGGGCCGCAAAGCGGCCCCAAGTCTTTTAAGAGCAATTGCAGTTAGGGGCGGTGAAGGCTCAATGCGCCCCAGCATGCCGTCGAGCGCGGCGCACAGACTGCTGCTTGGGTTGGACCTGCGGCGGCAGGTGATGGTGCGAGTGACGACGCACGATGCGCAGTACACCCCAGAGCATGGCGGCAGCGACACTGATCCACATACCCACCAGCATAAGAATTGCCATTGTCAGGCTCATGTGTGCCTCCTTCTCTCAGGCAAGCCCCAGGCTCGCCCTCCAGACACTGCTTTAGTCTAGCTCGCCCCCCGTGACGTTCCATTGACCAAAGGTCTATCCCTTGGGTCGATTTGTTCCAAGCCGGTGTCGGACTATACCCATGCACGTCTGCGATCTATGATCTGTGCCCACGGCCGGGCGCTGCCTGCCTGGCATCCAGACAAGCGAGTGTCCATGTTGCAACAACCCCTCAAGTCGTCGGGCAGCCTGCCGCGTCATATCCTCGCTGCGTGTCTGCTGATCGCCAGCCTGGCTGGTTGCGCGGGCGGCCCTGCGCCTGCATCCAAGGGCCTGCCACAGCGGGTCGAAATCAGCAGCGTGCCGTTCTTTCGTGGCAATGCCAACCACAGTGGGGCCATGGCCCTGGCAATGGCTTTGTCCCAGCAGGGCGTGCGCATTACCCCAGGCTTGCTCGATAAACCCCTGAACTTGCCACAAGGCGTTGACTCGCTGCAGACGACCATTCCTGCTGCTGCGCGTGACTACGGCATGTTGGTCTACCCGTTGGACCCGCGCCTGGATGCCTTGTTGGCACAGGTGGCCGCCGGTAATCCAGTCTTGCTGCGCTATCAGGAAGGCGCTGCCTGGTGGAGCGAGCCGCGTTACGCCGTGTTGGTCGGTTATGACAGTTACAAGCAACGGGTGCTGCTGCGCTCGGGCATGCATCGGCGCCAGCTGATGGCGTTCGACGACTTTGCCGCGGCGTGGGAGAGTGCAGGGAGTTGGGCGGTGCTCGTGCAATCACCACTGCAATTGCCAGCCCAAGTAGATCGCCAGCGCTGGCTGAAGGCCGCGGACGAACTGGCCCGCGCAGGCCAGGAAACTGCCGCCAAGCAGGCCATTAGCAGTATCGGCCAGTAACTCAAGACATAAAAAAGCCCACTCCTACCAAGACCCTATCGTCCGTGTAGAAGCGGGCTCTCCCGCGATGAGGCTGTTAAAGCCCCCGTACCTCTATTAGAAGCCCAGGCGATCGCGCAGGCTGTAGTACCAGGCACCCATGGCGCTGAACGGTACGCGCAGCAGCTGGCCACCCGGGAACGGGTAGTGCGGCAGGCCGGCGAAGGCATCGAAACGCTCTGCCTGGCCACGCAAGGCCTCAGCCAGCACTTTGCCCGCCAAGTGGGTGTAGGTCACGCCGTGACCCGAGCAGCCCTGCGAGTAATAGATGTTGTCGCCGATGCGACCGACTTGCGGCAGGCGCGACAAGGTCAGCAGGAAGTTACCGGTCCAGGCGAAGTCGATCTTCACATCTTTGAGCTGCGGGAAGGCCTTGAGCATCTTCGGCCGGATGATCGCCTCGATGTTGGCCGGGTCGCGCGCGCCGTAGACCACGCCACCACCGAAGATCAAGCGCTTGTCGCCCGTCAGGCGGTAGTAGTCGAGCAGGTAGTTGCAGTCTTCGACGCAGTAGTCTTGTGGCAGCAGCGTGCGCGCCAGCTCATCGCTCAGTGGCTCGGTGGTGATGACCTGGGTGCCGCACGGCATCGACTTGGAGGCCAGCTCAGGGACCAGGTTGCCCAGGTAAGCGTTGCCCGCAACGATGATGAACTTGGCACGGACTTTACCCTGCGGTGTATGAACCACTGGATTGGCGCCGCGCTCGATGCGCACAGCTGGAGTCTGCTCGTAGATCACGCCACCCAGCGATTCGACCGCTGCCGCTTCGCCCAGCGCCAGGTTGAGCGGGTGGATATGGCCGCCGCTCATGTCCAGCATGCCGCCGACATAGCTATCGCAAGCGACCACTTCGCGGATGCGTTTTTGGTCCATCAGCTCTAGTTGGGTGTGGCCGTAGCGTTCCCACAGGCGCTTTTGCGATTCCAGGTGGCCCATCTGCTTGCTGGTCAGTGCAGCGAATACGCCGCCATCTTTGAGGTCACACTGGATGTTGTACTTGGCCACGCGCTCACGGATGATGCGTCCGCCTTCAAAGGCCATCGCGCCCAGCAGTTCGGCTTGCTTTGGGCCGACGGTGCGTTCGATGACGTCGATATCACGGCTGTAGCTGTTGACGATCTGACCGCCGTTGCGGCCCGATGCGCCGAAGCCAACTTTGGCCGCCTCGACGATGGTCACCTTGAAGCCGTTTTCAAGCAGGAACAATGCGCTGGAAAGACCGGTGTAGCCGGCGCCGATTACGCAGATATCAGTCTCCACCTCACCCTGCAGCGCCGGACGTGGCGGCACCGGGTTAGCCGAGGCGGCGTAGTAGGACTGGGGGTAGGGGGTATTGGCCATGCTCGAGAAACCTCGTGTTTTATATTTTTAACGAATGCACCGATGCTATCAATAATAATAAACACCCGCTAGTCGTATGGTGAAAATCCTTTACGAGCGGCGCTTCTTTAGTCGTGAGCAATAACGTTTAAGATTCAGGGGGTTAGCGTGAAAAAAAGTGTTGACAGCTAATCTGGAATGCGTAGAATGCGCCCCACGACAGGCACATAGCTCAGTTGGTTAGAGCACCACCTTGACATGGTGGGGGTCGTTGGTTCGAGTCCAATTGTGCCTACCAAATCGAAGAAGGGCGATCCGAAAGGATCGCCCTTTTTGCATTTCGGCGGGTGGCTTTTGCCTCGTGGCTGCGGCGCTTTCGCGGGCAGGCTCGCTGCCCTAGGCTTAGTTGCTGCAAATGGCAAAGTTTTTGATTTTTCTGAAAAAAACGCTTTACAGCTTGGTGTATCATTCGTAATATGCGCCCCACACGACAGGCACATAGCTCAGTTGGTTAGAGCACCACCTTGACATGGTGGGGGTCGTTGGTTCGAGTCCAATTGTGCCTACCAAATCAGAAGAGGGCGATCCGAAAGGATCGCCCTTTTTGCGTTTCGCATTCCAGCTGGAAATACCCTGCGGCAGCCTGCCCATCGGCGGGAGAGGGGCGTCATGCTAGACTGCGGCCCTTCGAATCTGGAGATACACGCGTGCGCAAACTGGCAGTGGTAATGGCAGTGCTGGCCCTGGCGGGCTGTAACAACGAAG
Organism: Pseudomonas sp. Je.1.5.c; assembly: GCF_051129895.1. Classification (NCBI taxonomy): domain Bacteria; kingdom Pseudomonadati; phylum Pseudomonadota; class Gammaproteobacteria; order Pseudomonadales; family Pseudomonadaceae; genus Pseudomonas; species Pseudomonas sp. Je.1.5.c. Next base: position 22,324 of record NZ_JBCPSP010000013.1, on the reverse strand, counting down.
TTGACGGCGTGCATAAAAAGGTGGCCGAACACCTTAGCAATCCCAAGACCGCCAAGTTCGCCAACGTGCGCTTCGACACCCAAGGCTCCATCTGTGGTCAGTTCCGCGGCAAAGACGACGCGGGCAAGTTTGAGGCCTATCGCAGCTACGTGGCGATCAAGCGCGATGGGCAGTACGAAATTATCGTCGATGACACCGGCAATAATCTGCGCATTCGTGAGATTTGCGGCGGTGCCGACTTGCAGCGGCGTGCCGAGGCAGTGGCAGATCAGCCGGCGCCTGAAGGTTGGGATGTGGAAGTGATCCAGGGGGCCAACATGGGCGCCTTGAGCGACATGACTGCGCGCCTGATCGAGAAGGGCATCCCCTCTTCGGTCGAATACCGAGATGGCAAACCGGTGGTATTGATGGGGCCTTTCCCGACCAAAGAAGAGGCTGAGGCGCGCAAGGCCGATGTCATGGCGCGGCAGGGTACTGATTCGATCGTTATTCAGCACGGCGTCCAGCGCTGAGCTTCATTGGCTTTTCGGGCTCTTTCGCGGGGCAAGCCCGCTCCCACGCCGATCGCGCCAACCTTTCGTTTGTGGTGAGCCTGTGGGAGCGGGCTTGCCCCGGGATGAGGCCCACATCCGCGATAGAGCCTACGCTTGCCATGCGCGGGCTGTCCTGCAACGCCCGTCCCAGCTATGCTTGCCCCTGAGGGCGTAGAGCAGGGAGGGGCCTCATGTCTACACTGGAGCGGGCCATCGTTGTGGCCGCCAGAGCGCATGAAGGGCAGTACGACAAGGGTGGCGCGGCGTATATCCTTCACCCGTTGCGGGTGATGATGCGGGTGTCCACGCCTGAGCAGCGCATTGTAGCCGTGCTTCACGACGTGTTGGAGGACACCCAGCTGACCGTTGCCGATCTAGCACGCGAAGGTTTTCCACTGAAGATTCTCGCGGCGCTGCTGTCGCTGAGTCGGCGCAGGGGGGAGAGCTACGAGGCATTCGTGGTGCGCCTGGGTGATGATCCATTGGCCAGAGAGGTCAAGTTGGCCGACCTTGCCGACAATAGCGATCTCACCCGCATTGCGTGTCCAGGGCCTGCTGACTTGGCCAGGTTGATCCGTTATCAGGAGGCCAGCGCCTACTTGCAGGCGCTGGCTTGAACTTCAGCTGCAGGCCTTGAGGTTCACCGGACCGACAAACTCGTTGCCGCGCCCCATCACGCAGGCCACCTGCTGATTACGTTGCAGCTCCCAGGTTTGCGGCGGGTAGGTCTTGTTCCAGGCTTCGAACAGTTGCCGGTCCTGTTTGGACAGGCGCAAGTTGTACTGCTTGCTCATATAGAAGTAGGTGCGCGCGATCATCCCGCGGATCGAAGGCCGCGGCATGACTTTCTTGGCCTTGAAATCCACTTGGGTCAGGCAGCTGCCATATTGCCCATGCTGCTCCGGTAGCCAGCCGAAACTGTAGTTGCTGCGGTCGCCATTCACCTCGCCAATACTGGGTACCAAGTTGTGCAGGTCAGCTTCTGCACGCTTGTACACGGTGTCATTGCGCGAGCAATTCTTGCGTCCGCCGTCTTGCCAGCACTGGCGTTGATGGCCAATCTGCCAGGCCGGAACGATGTGCTCCCATTCAATGCGCGAGGCGCGCTGGGCATTCTTGCGCGGCTGGTAACCGCAGGAGGCCAGGTCAACTTTGTTGCCGTTGTACTTGCAGCCGCAATAGAACTCGGTGGATTGCGGTGCATATAGCCGCCACGCGACCTTCTTGGCTTCCTGGAAGGTGCGCGGGGCGTCGGCGTGGGCAATGGGGGTGGTAAACAGCAGGCAAGCGGCGGCGAAAAGTGAAACTCTCATGTGCGATCAATCTTCCTTCGGCACGGTCCAGAAGATTTGCACGCCGCCGTCATCGCGGTGGGCGAGGGTGACGTTGTCGTTCTCGGCGATCTCATCGAGCAGGGTTGCCCAGTCTTCGGGCAGTTCATGTTCAAGGCGGAAGATCAGTGCGGCGCGGCTGCGCTGGGCGGTAGGGCTGTTGATGATCTTCTGAATGCGCTCCCCAAGCAGCTGATAGGGCGTAGGGGTGGCTTGAGAGGTACTGGCCATTGGGCTTTTCCTTGTTTTGCTGTATGCACATACAGTATTTCACTGTAGGTTATTTCGCAACAGTATGTAAGTCGAAAAGCCTATAAGACCGTGGTAGAAGGTTTCGTTCCGAGCAATTCGAGATTTTGCTTACTCAAAAGAAGGTAAAAGCTGATTGCTCTTGGGGCGGGCCTGCCCGGGCGATAGGGTCGCAATGGTTCACATTGCGACCCCACTCACGCGCCTATCAGTATTCCCAGAAAATCCGCTGCAGCTCTTTACTGTCCTGGGTCTTGGTCATCGCGACCATGGCCAGGATCCGCGCCTTCTGCGGATTCAGGTCATGGGCCACCACCCAGTCATTCTTGTCATCGGGCTGTTCTGCGTTGCGCAGGACAAAACCGCCAGCATTGACGTGCGAAGAGCGAATGATCTGCACGCCATTCTTGCGCAGCTCTTGCAGGGCAGGGACTACCCGCGACGACACCGAGCCATTACCCGTACCAGCATGGATCAGTGCTTTGGCGCCGTTTTGTGCCAATGCCTTGTAGGCGGTATCGGTCACGTTGCCGTAGCCATAGGCGATGTCCACTGCGGGCAGGCTGTTGATCTGTTTGATGTCGAACTCGGAATTGACCGTATGGCGCTTGGCTGGCAGGCGGAACCAGTACGACTTGCCCTCGACCACCATGCCCAGCGGCCCCCAGGCGCTCTTGAACGCTTCGGTCTTGATGTTGACCATCTTGCTGACATCGCGGCCCGACTGGATTTCATCGTTCATGGTCACCAGTACGCCTTTGCCACGCGAATCTTTATTGCTGGCCACGGCGACCGCGTTGTACAGGTTGAGCATGCCATCAGCGGACATGGCGGTGCCTGGGCGCATCGAGCCAACTACTACGATCGGCTTATCGGTCTTTTCCACCAGGTTGAGGAAGTAGGCAGTCTCTTCCAGGGTGTCGGTGCCGTGAGTGATGACGATGCCGTCGACATCATTGCTCTCGGCCAGCTCTGCAACACGCCTGCCGAGCTTGAGCAGGTCTTCATTGCTGATGCTCTCGGAGGCAATCTGCATCACCTGCTCGCCACGCACGTTGGCCAGTTGCGCCAGTTCAGGTACCCCGGCAATCAACTTGTCGACCCCAAGCTTGGCGGCCTGGTAGGTGGCGCTGTTGGCAGCACTGGCACCGGCGCCAGCGATGGTTCCGCCGGTGGCGAGGATCACCACATTGGCCAGTTTCTGTTGTTGCTCGGCTTCTTTGGCCGAGACGGCGGTGGGCAGAATTAGCAGTAGGGCGAGTGCCCCAGGGGCGAAGGATTTCAGTGCGGTTTTCATCGTTATTGTTCTCTCTCTTCCTAATGAGATTTATGAGTCGCACAGCTGTGAAGGCAGTTTTCGTACCAGATAGCGGCAGCATCCTGTTGAACCAGCAGCAATTGCTTCTTTGTCAATTCGCCCCCCTCAGGTACAGGGGAAAGCAGGGGTGCGTGCGAAGTCTACGGCCGATGTTTCGAGCAGCAAAAACCAGGCAGCAGCCACTGTCATTCGGCTTCCCGAACAAGCGTAGGAAAAGATGTTCGGTTTTCCGGGTATTTTCCGGATATTCTCCACGCTCATGGCCAGGCGACACTACGGCAGAGGGATTTGACAAACGCGGGTCTTGTTTCCATAGTTATTTACCGCAAACGTTTGCGATCCGATAAAAAACACAAAATTCGGAGTCATCTTCCATGAAACTGCCGTTCCCCGCTCGTCTGTTGACCCTCGCTGTCGTCTCCACGCTGTCCTTGGCATTGCCTTTCTCGGTTAAGGCTGAAGACAAACCTAAAGTCGCCTTGGTGATGAAGTCGCTGGCCAACGAGTTCTTCCGCACCATGGAAGACGGGGCCAAGGACTACCAGAAACAGCACCCCAACGACTTCGACCTGGTGCCCAACGGCATCAAGGACGAGTCCGATACCGGCAACCAGATCCGCATCGTCGAGCAGATGATCGCCACCGGCGCCAAGGCCCTGGTAATTGCTCCTGCGGACTCCAAAGCCCTGGTGCCGGTGATCAAGAAGGCCATGGACGCGGGCATCACCGTGGTCAATATCGACAACCGCCTCGACCCCGAGGTGCTCAAGAGCAAGAACCTCAGCGTGCCGTTCGTTGGCCCCGACAACCGTAAGGGCGCGCGCCTGGTCGGTGATTACCTGGCCAAAGAGAAGCTCAAGGCGGGTGATCAGGTCGGCATCATCGAAGGCGTACCGACCACCACCAACGCCCAGCAGCGCACCGCCGGCTTCAAAGATGCCATGGACGCTGCGCAGATGAAGGTCGTCTCGGTGCAGTCGGGCAACTGGGAGATCGACAAGGGCAATGCCGTGGCCGCCGCCATGCTCAACGAATACCCTGAACTCAAGGCGCTGCTGGCGGGTAACGACAGTATGGCCCTGGGCGCGGTGTCTGCGGTACGTGCCGCTGGCAAGACTGGGCAAGTGCAGGTGGTTGGCTACGACAACATCAATGCCATCAAGCCGATGCTCGAGGATGGCCGCGTGCTCGCCACCCTCGACCAGGATGCCAAGAAACAAGCGGTCTACGGCATTCAGGCGGCGCTGCAGATGATCAAGGGCGAAAAGCCTGAAGTGGATGCCGATAACGTCATCCAGACGCCGGTCGAACTGATCACCAAGCCTTGAGCCCAGCAGGAGATACGGCCATGTCTGCATCGGCCTATGAAACGGTGCTCGCTGTCAGCGGCCTGGGCAAGAGCTACGCCCAGCCGGTACTTGGCGACGTTGCCCTGAGCCTGCGCGCCGGTGAGGTACTGGCGCTGACCGGCGAGAACGGCGCCGGCAAAAGCACCCTGTCCAAGCTGATCAGCGGCCTGGAGACCCCCACCACCGGGCAGATGACTTACCGCGGCCAGGTCTACGCTCCAGGTAGCCGTAGCGAGGCCGAGGGTCTCGGCGTGCGCATGGTCATGCAGGAGCTAAATCTGCTGCCGACCCTGACCGTGGCTGAGAACCTGTTTCTCGACAACCTGCCCAGCCGCTTTGGTTGGATCAGCCACAAGCGCCTGCGCCAGTTGGCTGGCGCCGCCATGGCTCAAGTCGGCCTGGAGGCGATCGATCCGGATACGCCGGTCGGCGAGCTGGGCATCGGTCATCAACAAATGGTCGAAATCGCCCGTAACCTGATCGGCGACTGCCATGTGCTGATCTTCGATGAGCCGACTGCAATGCTCACCGCCCGCGAGGTGGAGCTGCTGTTCACGCAAATCGAGCGTCTGCGCCAGCGCGGGGTGGCCATCGTCTATATCTCCCACCGCCTGGAGGAGCTGCAGCGGGTGGCTCAGCGCATCGCCGTATTGCGCGATGGCAAGCTGGTGTGTGTCGAGCCGATCCAACGATATAGCAGCGCCGAGCTGGTCAACCTGATGGTTGGCCGTGAACTGGGCGAGCATATCGACCTGGGGCGCCGCGACATCGGTGCGCCGTTGCTCAAGGTCGACAAGCTCAGCCGCGGTGACAAGGTCCGCGAAGTGTCGTTCGAGGTGAGGGCAGGGGAGATCTTCGGTATTTCCGGCCTGATTGGCGCCGGACGCACCGAGCTGCTGCGGCTGATCTATGGCGCTGACCGTGCCGACAGCGGCAGCGTTGCCTTGGGTCTGCCGCCGGCGCCTGTGACCATCGATTCGCCCAAGGCTGCGGTGCGCGCGGGCATTGCCTTGATCACAGAAGACCGTAAGGGCGAAGGCCTGCTGCTGACCCAGTCGATCAGCGCCAATATCGCCTTGGGCAACCTGGGTGCGGTGTCCCGCGCTGGGGTGCTCGATGGCGCCGCTGAAAGGGCTCTGGCTGAACGCCAGATCAACGCCATGCGCATCCGCAGTGCCAGCCCTGCCCAGCTGGTTGGCGAGTTGTCGGGCGGCAATCAGCAGAAGGTAGTGATTGGCCGCTGGTTGGAGCGCGACTGCCAGGTGTTGCTGTTCGATGAGCCGACCCGTGGCATCGACGTCGGCGCCAAGTTCGACATCTATGGCTTGCTCGCCGAGTTGGCGCGCCAAGGCAAGGCATTGGTGGTGGTGTCTAGCGACTTGCGCGAGCTGATGCTGATCTGTGATCGCATCGCTGTGCTGTCCGCTGGCCGTCTTATCGAGACCTTCGAGCGCGATGACTGGAGCCAGGACCAGCTGCTTGCCGCCGCATTCGCCGGCTACCAGAAACGTGACGCACTGCTGCACGACGCAGCCCCCAGGATGGACGCATGAAGACCACCCCCCTGCAAAACTCAGGTGCCGCTCCCGCGCGCCGTACTGCTACCTACTTTGGCCTGGGCACCTACCTCGGGCTGGCTGGCGCCTTGGCGGTAATGATCGTGCTGTTCTCGCTGTTGAGCAGCCATTTCTTGTCTTACGCGACCTTCAGTACCTTGGCCAACCAGATCCCCGACCTGATGGTGCTGGCAGTAGGGATGACGTTCGTACTGATCATCGGCGGCATCGATTTGTCGGTGGGCTCGGTATTGGCCCTGGCGGCCTCGGCGGTGAGCGTGGCGATCCTCGGCTGGGGCTGGAGTGTACTGCCTGCGGCGTTGCTCGGCATGGCAGTGGCGGCACTGGCCGGTAGCGTCACTGGCAGTATCACCGTGGCGTGGCGCATCCCCTCATTCATCGTCTCGCTGGGCGTACTGGAGATGGCACGTGGCTTGGCCTACCAGTTTACCGATTCGCGTACCGCTTACATCGGTGACGCTTTCGCCTGGTTCTCCAACCCCATCGCCTTTGGCATTTCGCCGGCGTTCATCATCGCCTTGGTGGTGATCATCGTTGCCCAGCTGGTGCTGACCCGCACAGTGTTTGGTCGCTACTTGATCGGCATTGGCACCAATGAAGAAGCCGTGCGCCTGGCAGGCATCGACCCGCGGCCATACAAGATCCTGGTCTTCACCCTGATGGGCCTGCTGGCTGGCCTGGCCGCGCTGTTTCAGATATCGCGCCTGGAGGCGGCCGACCCCAATGCGGGTTCTGGCCTTGAGCTGCAGGTGATCGCCGCCGTGGTGATCGGCGGTACCAGTCTGATGGGCGGGCGTGGCTCGGTCATCAGTACCTTCTTCGGCGTGCTGATCATCTCCGTGCTGGCCGCAGGCCTTGCGCAGATTGGCGCTTCGGAACCTACCAAACGCATCATCACCGGGGCGGTCATCGTCATCGCCGTGGTGCTCGACACTTATCGCAGCCGGCGCGCGAGCCGGCGGAACTGAACCCATGGCAACCATCAAAGATGTCGCGGCACTGGCGGGTATCTCCTACACCACCGTGTCGCATGTACTGAACAAGACCCGTCCGGTCAGCGAGCAGGTGCGTCTCAAAGTCGAGGCGGCTATCGTCGAGCTGGATTACGTGCCCAGTGCCGTCGCCCGCTCGCTGAAAGCTCGTAGCACCGCCACCATTGGCTTGCTCGTGCCTAATAGCGTCAACCCGTACTTTGCCGAATTGGCCCGGGGTATCGAGGATGGCTGCGAACGCAATGGCTATTGCGTGATTCTGTGTAACTCCGACGACAACCCGCAGAAGCAACGCAGCTACCTGCGGGTGTTGCTGGAAAAGCGCATCGATGGCTTGGTGGTGGCGTCGGTGGGCGAGGACAGCGATCTGCTGCACAGCCTGTCTGGGGTGCGCACTCCGATGGTCATCGTCGACCGCGCGTTGGAGGGGGTGGATGCTGATCTGGTGCGCATCGACCATGAGCAGGGCGCCTACCTTGCCACGCGCCATCTGTTGGAATTGGGCCATCGCGATATCGCCTGTATCGGTGGCCCTGCCGAGACCGGCGTCAGCCAGTTGCGTCTGGCCGGTTATCGTCGGGCGATGGCTGAGGCCGATGCGCCGATCGCTGCAGACCGTGTGCTGCACTGCGATTTCACCAGTCCTGGCGGGCATGCGGCCGCCGCGCGCTTGCTCGACGGCCCGCGCCCCACGGCGATTTTCGCGGGCAATGACATGATCGGCTTTGGCGTGCTGCGCGCAGCGGCCGAGCGCAACATCAATGTGCCTGGTGAGTTGTCGGTGATCGGCTTCGACGATATCGAGCTTAGCCGTTACGTCTATCCGCCGCTGACCACCGTTGGCCAATCGATCCGAGAGCTGGGTGAAAGCGCGGCCGAGCTGCTGCTCTCGCGGATCGCTACGCCCCGGCGCGAGTCGGCGCAAGCCGAGCAGCGGATCGTCGCGCCGCGCATCGTCATGCGTGAGTCCACCGGGCCGCGCCCAGACTTGTTCAATGATTACCGTTAAGGAATTGCCATGGATGCCAAGGTAGTAGTGGTCGGCAGCCTCAACATGGACCTGGTGGCCCGCGCCACGCGTTTGCCGCGCGGTGGTGAGACGCTGGCCGGCGACAGTTTCTTCACTGTTCCGGGAGGCAAGGGTGCCAATCAGGCGGTGGCGGTTGCACGCCTGGGTGGCAGCGTAGCGATGATCGGCAACGTCGGCGATGACGCCTACGGCCAGCAGTTGCGCCAGGCGCTACAGGTCGAAGGTGTTGACTGCCAGGCTGTGAGCGTGTGCGACGGCGTGTCCAGTGGGGTGGCGTTGATCGTGGTGGATGCCTCGAGCCAAAACGCCATTGTCATCATTCCCGGCGGCAATGGGTTGCTCAGCGCTGAGGCGGTGCAGCGTTTCGACGCCTTGTTGCAGGCTGCCGAGATCGTCATCTGTCAGCTTGAGGTGCCGCTGGAGACGGTAGGTTGGACCCTGGCCCGCGCCCGCGAGCTGGGCAAGACCGTCATTCTCAATCCTGCGCCGGCTAGCGAGCCGCTGCCGGCGCAGTGGTTTGCCCATATTGACTACCTTACCCCCAATGAAAGCGAGGCCGAGGCCCTGACTGGCCTGCCCGTGACGGACCAGGACAGCGCCCGTCGCGCCGCAGAGCAGTTGCTGAAGCTGGGCGCGGGCAAAGTGATCGTCACCCTCGGCGCTCAAGGTGCCTTGTTCGTCAGTGCCAACGGCAGCCAGCACTTCCCGGCGCCGCACGTCGAACCGCTGGACACCACTGCGGCCGGGGACACCTTCATTGGTGGTTTTGCGGCAGGGCTGTCGCAGGGGATGGGGGAGGGTGAGGCGATTGCTTTTGGTCAGCGCGCCGCGGCGTTGTCGGTCACCCGAGCGGGCGCCCAGCCGTCTATTCCTTACGCCAGGGAGTTGCAGCCGTGAAGAAAACCGCGCTGCTCAATATCGCCTTGTCCCGCACCATTGCCGGTTTGGGGCACGGCGATGTGGTGATTATTGGTGACGCGGGGCTGCCAGTGCCGGCGGCTGTCGAACTGATCGACTTGGCCCTGACCCCTGGGATTCCTGATTTCGCCAGTGTGCTGCGCGCGGTGCTGAGCGAGATGCAGGTCGAGCGACACGTGCTCGCCGAAGAGCTGTTTCAGGTTTCGCCGCCGGCCTTGGCGGAGATCGAGCAGCTCTATGCGCAAGGCTTGCTCGGCGGGCGTGAACGTCTGCACCACAGTGAGTTCAAGGATCTGAGCAGGCAGGCCAAGGCTATCGTGCGCACGGGAGAGTGCCAGCCCTATAGCAACATTGCCCTGATCGCTGGCGTTACCTTTTAAGTTCAGGGCGCAAGTCTTCCATCCATCACGCAGCAAGGAGTGCTCGATGCTCAAACGTTTGCTACAAGGAGTCGTACTGATGTCCACCATCGCCGCCGCCACCCTGCAGGCCGCGCCTCGCGACCTGATCATCGATACCGACCCCGGGGCGGACGATCTGGTAGCGCTGTTTCTAGCCATGGCCTCGCCTGACGAGCTGAACATTCGCGCCATCACCACCGTTGCCGGCAATGTGAGATTGGAAAAGACCTCACGCAATGCTCGCCTGGCGCGCGAGTGGGCGGGCCGGGAGGAGATCCCTGTATATGCTGGCGCCGGCCGCCCGCTGGTGCGCCCGCCAATCTACGCCGCCCAAGTGCATGGCGAAGAAGGGCTTACGGGCGTCAGTGTGCACGAGCCAAAGCAGGGCCCGGCCAAGGGTAATGCGGTGCAGTACCTGGTCGATACCCTGGTCGCTGCCGAGCCGCATAGCATCACCCTCGCCATGCTCGGGCCGCAAACCAACCTGGCTTTGGCATTGATCCAGCAACCCGATATCGTCGACGGCATCAAGGAAGTGGTGGTGATGGGTGGTGCGCACTTCAATGGCGGCAATATCACCCCGGCTGCGGAATTCAACCTGTTCGCCGACCCGCATGCCGCGCAAGTGGTGCTGGCCAGTGGTGTCAAGCTCACCTATCTGCCGCTAGATGTCACCCACAAGCTATTGACCAGCGAGACTCGCCTCAAGCAATTGGCTGCGGTGGATAATCGGGCCAGTAAGCAGGTGGTGGATATTATCAACGCCTACATCCAGCACGATATGGACCTTTACGGCATGCCTGGCGGCCCGGTGCATGATGCCAGTGTCATTGCCTACCTGCTCAAGCCCGAGTTGTTCAGCGGGCGGCAGCTCCACATGACAGTCGATAGCCGCGAAGGGCCAACCTTCGGCCAGACCGTGGCGGATTGGTACGGTGTACTCAAGCAACCGGCCAATGTGCTGTGGATCGCTGAGGGCGACGCCCAGGGCCTGTTCGACCTGCTCAGCGAGCGCCTGGCTCGATTGCAATAGCTTCGTGCGGCGCGTAGCGCTCGAGCACCTGTTCGATGAAGCTGCGGGTCGCCTCACTGCCGCGATCGCGCACCAGTAGATCGACGGCAATCAATAGCAGTTCCTCGGGTGTGCCTGGGCTGTAGGCGCTCTGACCCTCGGCCCATTTGACCTTGATATCGGCATCGATGGTGTGACTGCTCATGGGAGATTCTCGTGACGGCCCGGGCGATGAGGCGAACACCTGACCCTGGCGTTCGTGGGGAGGCATGCTGCGCTCCACTTATTGCAGTAAATCATGCCTTTGCGTCAATAGCCCTGCGACTTAGGCATAAGAACGCTCGGTTGGCAAACTATCGGTGTGGTGCAAAATCCGGTCACGATTAGCGTTTCGCCTCAAGCGGCCGATTCAGGCAGACTTGTGCGGTTTTGCAACAAATTTTGCGTGGAACTGTCGCATAGAGCAGTTCCCATGATGATTAGGAGGATTCATGTTCCGTACTCGTGCTTCCCTGGCAATCCTGCTGGTGGCTACAGTCCTGGCAGGTTGCAGCACAGGCGGTTCTTCCGGCGCTGCTGGCAACGCCCCGGCGGCTCCAGCCGGTAACGACGGCCGCTGCGAAGCCAGTGGCGCCGACTTTGCAGTTGGCAAGCCGGGCACCCCGGACCTGCTCGAGCAGGCGCGCAAGGCCAGTGGCTCGCAGATGGCGCGTATCCTTAAGCCACACGATGTGATCACCCTGGAGTATCGCTCTGAGCGCTTGAACTTGAACGTTGATGAGCAGGGCAAGGTCATTCGCGTTAACTGCGGCTGATCTGGTCCTGTCGTCGGGCGCAAGTCCGCTGCCACGTATTGGTTTGAGCGATTGAGTGGGAGCGGGCTGCCTCGCGATGGGAAGCCCTGCCACTGGCGGCGCAAATCCCAGGCATAAAAAAACCCGCCACAAGGGCGGGTTTTTTTACAGCAATCCGAATTACTCCGGACGAACCTGTGCAGCCTGCATGCCCTTCTGGCCGCGTTCAGCGACGAAGGAAACAGTCTGGCCTTCTTTCAGGCTCTTGAAGCCGTCGGTTTCGATGGCTTTGAAGTGTACGAACAGGTCGTCGCCGCCGCCTTGAGGAGTGATGAAGCCGAAGCCTTTCTCATCGTTGAACCACTTGACGGTGCCGGTTTGGCGATTGGACATGGGGTGAATCTCCAGAAACATGATTTTTTATCGAGGTGCAAATGTGGCCGAAGCTACGTGCGCCAGGTACATCATAGTCTAATTCTGCGGATGTCGCGCCTTTTACCTTCGGATTATGCTGATCCATCGCAAATAAAAGCGCAGTAAGCCACAAAATCGCCGTGTCAATTAGCCTTGCAGGCCTGCTGGACCACGGTTTGCGCCTTTTGCATCAATTTGGCGTCCACCCCGTCCTGGCTGTCCAAATCCTTGATTTCATCGTCTGTGAAATTCTTCTTGATGGCTTGTGCGCCACATTCACAGTGTTTTTTGGCTGTATTGGCGTCGACGCCCTGGCCGGTCGCCACCTGCTGGCACTGTGTCATATAGGCCGCTTGCTTGCCGGCCGGGAAATCGCCAGCGGTTGCAGCCATGGGCAGCAGCAGGGCGCTGGCGGCAGTCAGGGCCAAAAGAGACTGAAATCGCATAACCAGACACTCCTTGGGTTAGGTCTCATACAGAGTAGGATGCTTCAGAAAGTCTGATAGGCAAATTTCCGCACAAGTTCAGCCTGGGGCGTAATTTCCAAATATTTCTGCCTGGGGTGCAACCCGCGTGCTAGCATGCTTGGCTTGCGGCGGCCTGGTGCCGGCTGCAATCCATTTTATTTTCCAGTCACTCTGGTTCGTCCCTGGCAAGCCGAAAGGCTTCTGCCACTGTGAGGCAGGCTTTCCCGCGGGAAAGGCAGGTCGGATCTTGTACTGGCTCATCCCAACCCACGTGACCTTTGGTAGGGGTCACCACTAGGAGAGGAGGCGCCATGCCCACTATTACTCTTCCCGATGGCAGTCAACGTTCGTTCGATCACGCCGTATCCGTAGCCGAAGTCGCTGCCTCTATTGGCGCAGGCCTGGCCAAGGCCACCCTGGCCGGCAAGGTCGACGGCAAATTGGTCGATGCGTGCGATCTGATCGAGCACGACGCCACCCTGCAGATCATCACCCCTAAAGATGAAGAGGGACTGGAGATCATCCGTCACTCGTGCGCCCACCTTATCGGCCACGCAGTGAAGCAGCTGTACCCGACCGCCAAGATGGTGATCGGCCCGGTGATCGACGAAGGCTTCTATTACGACATTGCCTACGAGCGCCCCTTCACTCCTGACGACCTCGCGGCCATCGAAAAGCGCATGCAGCAGCTGATCGAGAAGGACTACGACGTCATCAAGAAGATGACCCCGCGCGCCGAAGTCATCGACGTCTTCCACAATCGCGGTGAAGACTACAAGCTGCGCCTGGTCGAAGACATGCCCGATGAGCAGGCCATGGGCCTGTACTATCACGAAGAATACGTCGACATGTGCCGCGGTCCGCACGTGCCGAACACCCGCTTCCTCAAGGCATTCAAGCTGACCAAGCTGTCCGGCGCCTACTGGCGCGGCGATGCCAAGAACGAGCAATTGCAACGTGTGTACGGCACTGCCTGGGCTGACAAGAAGCAGCTGGCGGCCTACATCCAGCGCATCGAAGAAGCCGAAAAACGCGATCACCGCAAGATCGGCAAGCAGCTGGATCTGTTCCACCTGCAGGAAGAAGCCCCGGGCATGGTCTTCTGGCACCCGAACGGCTGGACCGTGTATCAGGTGCTCGAGCAGTACATGCGCAACGTCCAGCGCATCAATGGCTACCTTGAGATCAAGACCCCGCAAGTGGTCGACCGCATCCTATGGGAGAAGTCCGGTCACTGGTCCAACTACGCCGAAAACATGTTCACCACTTCGTCGGAAAGCCGCGACTACGCGGTAAAGCCGATGAACTGCCCATGCCACGTGCAGGTGTTCAACCAGGGTCTGAAGTCGTACCGCGACCTGCCGCTGCGCCTGGCTGAATTCGGTGCTTGCCACCGCAATGAGCCATCCGGCGCCCTGCACGGCATCATGCGTGTGCGTGGCTTCGTGCAAGACGACGCGCACATTTTCTGCACCGAAGATCAGGTGAAGAAAGAAGCCGCCGACTTCATCAAGCTGACCTTGGATGTGTACAAGGACTTCGGTTTCACCGACATCGCCATGAAGCTCTCGACCCGTCCGGTCAAGCGCGTCGGCTCCGAAGAGCTGTGGGATCGCGCTGAAGGTGCGCTGGCCGATGCCCTGAACGAGTCGGGCCTGGAGTGGGAATACCAGCCGGGCGAGGGCGCGTTCTACGGTCCGAAGATCGAGTTCACCCTGCGCGACTGCCTGGGCCGTAACTGGCAGTGTGGTACCCTGCAGTACGATCCGAACCTGCCTGAGCGTCTGGACGCCAGCTACATCGCCGAAGACAACGCCCGCAAGCGTCCGGTGATGCTGCACCGCGCCATCCTCGGTTCGTTCGAGCGCTTCATCGGCATGCTCATCGAGCATTATGCCGGTGTCTTCCCAGCTTGGCTGGCGCCAACCCAGGCGGTGATCATGAATATCACCGACAAACAGGCCGATTTCGCCCTTGAGGTGGAAAAAAACCTGACCGATAGCGGTTTCCGTGCCAAGTCTGACTTGAGAAATGAGAAGATCGGCTTTAAAATCCGCGAGCATACTTTGCTCAAGGTCCCGTACCTTTTGGTTATAGGGGACCGTGAAGTCGAAACGCAAACCGTCGCTGTGCGTACTCGCGAAGGCGCTGACCTGGGCTCCATGCCCGTCGCCCAATTCGCTGAGCTCCTTGCGCATGCGGTTTCCCGGCGTGGTCGCCAAGAATCGGAGTAATAACTATTAAGCGTGAAATGAGAAACGATAAACGAACTGCACCGAAGGCCCCGATCAACGAGAATATCTCGGCCCGCGAGGTTCGGTTAATTGGCGCTGACGGCGAGCAGATTGGCATCGTCTCGATTGATGAAGCGCTTCGTATCGCTGAAGAAGCGAAGCTGGATCTGGTAGAGATTTCTGCTGACGCCGTACCTCCTGTCTGCAAGGTCATGGACTACGGCAAGCACCTCTTCGAGAAGAAGAAGCAGGCCAACGAGGCCAAGAAAAACCAGAAGCAGATCCAGATCAAAGAAATCAAGTTTCGTCCAGGGACGGAGGAAGGGGATTACCAGGTAAAACTACGCAACCTGGTACGTTTCCTTAGTGATGGGGACAAGGCCAAGATCTCTCTGAGATTCCGTGGTCGTGAGATGGCCCACCAGGAGCTGGGCATGGAGCTGTTGAAGCGGGTTGAAGCTGACCTGATCGAATACGGCACCGTTGAGCAGCATCCGAAGATGGAAGGACGCCAGCTTATGATGGTCATCGCCCCCAAAAAGAAGAAGTAATCTCCCGGGCACGGCAGGCCTGATGATTATTGTGTAATTTTATCGAATGCGGAGTTCCAACATGCCAAAAATGAAAACCAAGAGCGGTGCTGCGAAGCGTTTCCTGAAAACGGCTTCCGGCTTCAAGCACAAGCACGCTTTCAAGAGCCACATCCTGACCAAAATGTCGACTAAGCGTAAGCGTCAACTGCGTGGTAGCAGCCTGCTGCACCCGTCTGACGTGGCAAAAGTCGCGCGCATGCTGCGCGTTCGTTAATTCTGGTCTAGATAGAGGAAGTTACTCATGGCTCGTGTAAAGCGCGGCGTAATCGCTCGTAAGCGTCACAAGAAAATTCTGAAACTGGCTAAAGGCTACTACGGTGCACGTTCGCGCGTATTCCGTGTTGCCAAGCAGGCTGTCATCAAGGCTGGTCAATACGCCTACCGTGACCGTCGCCAGAAAAAGCGTCAGTTCCGCGCTCTGTGGATCGCTCGTATCAACGCCGGTGCCCGCACCAACGGTCTGTCTTACAGCCGTCTGATTGCTGGCCTGAAAAAAGCGTCGATCGAAATCGACCGCAAGGTTCTGGCTGACCTGGCAGTGAACGAAAAAGCGGCGTTTGCTGCGATTGTCGAGAAGGCTAAAGCCGTTCTGGCTTAAGTACCCACGACAATCACCCGGCGATGCTAGCGTCGCTGGGTGTTGAACGTCATCGATAGGGGAAGAGCCTTCAAAGCTCTTCCCCTATTTTCGTATCTGGAGTCTGTACATGGAAAACCTGGATGCGCTGGTCTCCCAAGCCCTGGAAGCTGTGGAGCGCGCTGAAGACATCAATGCCCTGGAACAGATCCGGGTTCAATTTCTCGGCAAGAAGGGCGAGCTGACCCAGGTGATGAAGACCCTGGGCAACCTGCCAGCCGAAGAGCGCCCCAAGGTTGGAGCGCTGATCAACGACGCCAAGGAACGCGTTACCGAAGTGCTCAACGCACGCAAAGCTGCCTTTGAAGAGGCCGAGCTCAGCGCTCGCCTGGCGGCCGAATGCATTGATGTGACCTTGCCAGGTCGTGGCCAGACCACCGGTGGCCTGCACCCGATCACCCGCACCCTCGAGCGTATCGAGCAGTTCTTCACCCACATCGGCTACGGCATTGCCGAAGGCCCTGAGGTCGAAGACGACTACCACAACTTCGAAGCGCTCAACATCCCCGGCCACCACCCGGCGCGGGCGATGCACGACACCTTCTATTTCAATGCCAACATGCTGCTGCGTACCCACACCTCGCCGGTGCAGGTGCGGACCATGGAGTCCACTCAGCCGCCAATCCGCATTGTTTGCCCAGGCCGCGTCTATCGCTGCGACTCGGATATCACTCACTCGCCGATGTTCCACCAGGTCGAAGGCCTGCTGATCGATCGCGACATCAACTTCGCCGACCTCAAGGGCACCATCGAAGAATTCCTACGCGTGTTCTTCGAAAAACAACTGGACGTGCGTTTCCGTCCGTCGTTCTTCCCCTTCACCGAGCCGTCTGCTGAAGTCGATATCCAGTGTGTGATGTGCTCCGGCAAAGGCTGCCGCGTCTGCAAGCAGACGGGCTGGCTGGAAGTCATGGGCTGCGGCATGGTCCACCCGAACGTGCTGCGCATGTCCGGCATCGATCCGGAAGAGTTCCAGGGCTTCGCCTTCGGCATGGGTGCCGAGCGCCTGGCCATGCTGCGCTATGGCGTCAACGATTTGCGTCTGTTCTTCGACAACGACCTGCGGTTCCTCGCCCAATTCCGCTAGGCCCAATCGACGCAACTTTCAGGAGAACAGCATGAAATTCAGTGAACAGTGGCTGCGCGGTTGGGTCAACCCGCAAGTCTCCCGTGACGAGCTGGTCGCTCGTCTGTCCATGGCCGGCCTCGAAGTCGACAGCGTTACCCCGGCTGCTGGCCAGTTCAGCGGTATCGTCGTTGGCGAAATCCTGAGCACCGAGCAACACCCGGACGCCGATAAGCTGCGCGTCTGCCAGGTGAGCAGCGGCCAGGAAACCTTCCAGGTGGTCTGCGGCGCGCCCAATGCCCGTCCGGGCATAAAAATCCCCTTTGCCATGATCGGCGCCGAACTGCCGGGCGACTTCAAGATCAAGAAGGCCAAGCTGCGGGGTGTCGAGTCGTTCGGCATGCTCTGCTCGGCGGCCGAACTGCAGATCAGCGAAGAAAACGATGGCCTGCTCGAACTGGCAGCCGATGCCCCGGTTGGTGAAGACATTCGCCAATACCTGAACCTGGACGACGCCAGCATCGAAATTGGCCTGACCCCGAACCGCGGCGACTGCCTGTCGGTAGTCGGTCTGGCGCGCGATGTCAGCGCTCTGTACAACGTTCCGGTCACTCGTCTGGCGGTGCCTGCAGTCGCGCCCGCCCACGACGAAGTACGCTCGGTCGAAGTCAGTGCTCCGGCTGCGTGCCCGCGCTACCTGGGCCGGGTCATCCGCAATGTCGACCTGTCCAAGCCAAGCCCGCTGTGGCTGGTCGAGCGCCTGCGCCGCAGTGATGTGCGCAGCATCGACGCCGCCGTTGACATCACCAACTACGTGATGCTTGAACTCGGGCAACCGATGCACGCATTCGACCTCGCCGAAATCAACGGCGGCATCCGCGTGCGGATGGCCGAAGAGGGCGAGAAACTGGTCCTGCTCGACGGCCAAGAAGTGGCCCTGCGTAGCGATACCCTGGTCATCGCCGACCACACCCGGGCCCTGGCTATCGCTGGCGTCATGGGGGGCGAGCATAGCGGTGTCAATACTGAGAAGACCCGCGACCTGTTCCTTGAGAGCGCCTTCTTCGAGCCTATTTCGGTCGCTGGCAAGGCCCGTTCCTACGGCCTGCACACCGATGCCTCGCATCGCTACGAGCGCGGCGTCGACTCGCAGCTGGCCCGCGAAGCCATGGAGCGGGCTACCGCGCTGGTGCTGGAGGTCGTTGGTGGCGAAGCTGGCCCAATCATCGAGAGCGTCAGCGAGCAGCACCTGCCTAAAGTGGCGCCGATCACCCTGCGAGCCGAACGCATCACCCAGATGCTCGGCATGGAGATGGAGCCAGCACAGGTCGAACAACTGCTCAACGCCCTGGAACTGACGACCACCAGCAATGGGGCAGGGCAGTGGACCGTCAATGTTCCAAGCCACCGCTTCGACATCAGCCTGGAAGTCGACCTGATCGAAGAGCTGGCTCGCCTGTACGGCTACAACCACCTGCCGGTACGCTACCCGCAAGCGCGTCTGGCGCCAAAAGGAGCTCCGGAAGCCCGTGGCGAGTTGCCAACCCTGCGCCGCCTGCTGGTTGCTCGCGGCTACCAGGAGGCAATCACCTACAGCTTCATCGATCCGAAGCTGTTCGAGCTGTTCACCCCTGGCGTCGAGCCGCTACTGCTGGCCAACCCGATTTCCAACGACATGGCTGCCATGCGCGCCTCGTTGTGGCCGGGCCTGGTCAAGGCACTGCAGCACAACCTCAATCGCCAGCAAGATCGCGTGCGCCTGTTCGAGAGCGGCCAGCGCTTCGTCGGCCAGCTGGGTGATCTCAAGCAACAGCCGATGATCGCCGGCGTCGTCACTGGCACCCGCCTGCCGGAAGGCTGGGCCAACGCCCGTGACAACATCGACTTCTTCGACGTCAAGGCCGACGTAGAGGCTCTGCTGGGCTACTCTGGCGCGCTCAACGACTTCACCTTCGTTGCCGGCAAGCATCCAGCCCTGCACCCAGGTCAGACTGCTCGCATCGAACGTGACGGCAAGGAAGTCGGCTACCTCGGCGCACTTCACCCAGAACTCGCCAAGACCCTCGACCTGGACCGCCCGGTGTTCGTCTTCGAGTTGATCCTGGAAGAAGTGGTCGAAGGTCGCCTGCCAAAATTCAGCGAACTGTCCAAGTTCCCTGAAACCAGGCGTGACCTGGCTTTGATCGCAGGACGTGATGTAGCTTCGAGCTCGGTCCTTGAAGTAATTCGTGACAATGCAGGCGAATGGCTCACAGACCTCAGGCTGTTTGATGTCTACCAGGGTAAAGGTATTGATCCTGATAGAAAAAGCCTGGCCGTCGGCTTGACCTGGCAGCATCCATCGCGCACTCTTAATGACGATGAGGTGAACGCCACCCTGCAGTTGATCCTCACCTCGCTCGAACAAAGGTTGAACACCACGTTAAGGAAATAACGGCATGGGTGCTCTGACGAAAGCTGAGATGGCCGAAAGGCTGTACGAGGAGCTGGGGCTCAACAAGCGCGAAGCAAAGGAACTGGTCGAGTTGTTCTTCGAAGAGATCCGCCACGCGCTTGAAGACAACGAGCAGGTCAAGTTGTCCGGTTTCGGCAACTTTGACCTTCGCGACAAACGCCAGCGGCCGGGCCGCAACCCCAAGACTGGGGAAGAGATCCCGATCACCGCACGCCGCGTCGTCACCTTTCGTCCAGGGCAGAAACTGAAAGCCCGGGTTGAGGCCTATGCTGGAACCAAGCCATAACGACGAGCTGCCCCCCATACCGGGCAAACGCTACTTCACCATTGGTGAAGTCAGCGAGCTCTGTGCGGTAAAACCGCACGTGCTGCGTTACTGGGAGCAAGAGTTCCCGCAACTCAACCCGGTCAAGCGCCGCGGTAACCGGCGGTATTATCAGCGCCAAGATGTGCTGATGATCCGCCAGATCCGTGCGCTGCTGTACGACCAAGGCTTCACCATCGGCGGCGCGCGGTTGCGTTTGTCCAGTGATGAAGCCAAGGACGATACCACCCAGTACAAGCAACTGATCCGGCAGATGATTGCTGAATTGGAAGATGTGCTGGTGGTGCTGAAGAAGTGACCCGATCCGACGAGTGGAAAGTTTTTTGAAAAAAAGCTTCCATTAATCAGACGCTTAGGGTAGATTTCTCAACGTTCTCAGCAGTATCGAGAGCAGTTCGGGGCGTAGCGCAGCCCGGTAGCGCACTTGCATGGGGTGCAAGGGGTCGAGTGTTCGAATCACTCCGTCCCGACCAAAAATCCCTAAAAAATCCAGTCACTTAACGGTGGCTGGATTTTTTTTATGGGTGGCCTTTTCTTCGTCACCACCAAACAAGGAGAGTGATGATGGGGTGGCGGAAAAGAGTGAAGGTGCTTCTTTCGCCACTGATGACTAATCGTTGGCGCACAGTTGCTTTGGTAGGGTTCGCCGTATGGTGCGTTTTGCTCCGGTACGTAGACCTGGGTACGCTGCTGGTCGTGTTTAGTATGCCCTTCGGCATCGTTCTCTTTTGCATGGGCCCGTTGGAGTTCGTCCCAAAGAGCTGGTCCCGGTTTAATTTCTTTGTAGCTTCAATGATGAGCCTGTTTTTTCAAGGAAGCTTGATGTTTCTATGGATCGCCCTGTCCTTTGAGCTCCCATGGAGCAAAGCGGCCAGGGGTGTATTCATAGTTCTCTGCATTGCACTGCAAGTCATTATTATCAGTTGGATTCAACGCAGGACGATGCGTTCGTATATTCGAAAACGAAGCGAACAGCGCAACCGTGCGCAATGAATTGAGTCAGGCTCATCGTTCAAGAGGGGAAGAGCTGACGGGCAGCACGCGGTGTGAGGTTTTGCGATGGATGTGGATCTTTGGTATAACGCCCGGCCATTTCACAGGAAGGAACCTCATGAAACGCACCGTCATTGGAGCAATGCTTGTAGCCCTCACTGCGCTGTCGCTTAGCGGTTGCTGGGAATCCGAAGCAGAGAAGAAGGCCAAGGAACAACAGGAAGCGAGCGAGAACTTCTGGAACATCACTCCGCCTGATGAAAGCCAAGACGAGGGGTTCACGCCATGATTCGCTCCCTCGCACTCTCCCTGCTGGCCTTGTTCGGCGCTGCAATGCTCAGCGGATGCCTAGAGTCCAAAGCTGAGTAAGATTGGCCCCGCTCGACGCTTGGGCCGCATCTGGAGCGGCCGAGGCGATGATGCTGTTCTGCCGGAAGCGCAGAGATCCACGAGGCGATTTGGCAGCAGAGCTCTCGCGCTTTGCAAATGGAAACAATGTGATACCTTTTGCGTCCTTCAATCGACTTCAGGAAGAGGTCTCATGCAATTGGCTGTTGTTGCAAACGAACATAACGACGCGCAAGTACTGAAAAAGGCTTGCAAGAACGCTCATCTGAAGGGGTTAAGTGTCTTAGCCGCCGCCACTCTTGCCGCCCTCGCAAGCACGGCAACCCTGGCCGCAGACGATATTTCAGGCGTGGTCATCGGTTCCTCGTTGGCTGAAGCCAAGGCCGCCATTGCCAAGGCCAATCCCGACTACAAAATTTCTTCGTTGATGCTGACTACCGGCCAGGAAGCTGGCGTCACGGCGAAGACGGACGACCGGATGCCATGGACTGGCACCACCAATGCAGGCGGGCCATCCGACGAGTTTGCAGCGCTGCAGAACGAGTCTGGCAAGGTTTGGTTCATCGCTCGCGTTCAGCGCTTCGATGAAGGCGGGCGTATCAAGATCGACGCGCTCAAGGCAGCCCTGACGGAAAAGTTCGGTAAACCTTCCAGCACCTCGAACATGATGGGGCTCGGCTTCAACTGGCAATACGACCGCAACGGCAAACAGTGGTTTGGCTCTGGCGTGGCGCCTTGCCAGGGCGGCGCTCGCAGCAGCAATATCCCGGGCGTGTCGATAAGCGCCCCGCGTTCGTTCAGCCCAAACTGCGGCAAAATCATCTCGGTTGGCGCTTCGACGCAAAGTGACGACATGGTGCCTCACTACACTGTGTCGATCATTGATGCCAAGTCGATGTTTGATGAGCTGGCTGCTGGCGATGCCAAGGCAGAAGCTGAGCGCAAACAGAAACTGGCAGACGAGCAAGCAAGGGCGGTCAAGCCGAAGATCTGATAGCCGTTTGGTTTGAGCCGTTCTTTGCATAGGGTTTGGCGTGCGTTGCAGAAGTTGCAAGGCTGCGACTATCGCCAAACCCAATGTTTCCCCTTGTAAGATCATTTCTATCCGCCGCGGATTTCGAGATTGCGTGGGGGTGTAGAGGGATTAGAGCAGGAGGCAGGTTGATCTGGCCTAATGATTTTGGACACCTTCTACGGGCGCTATGATGGCGCCCAATTGGAGGCAAAATCAGTGCGAAAGTCATACTCGAAAGAACAGAAAATCCGGGCTGCTGAGATGGTGCTCGAC
>NZ_JBCPSP010000131.1:0-222 GCF_051129895.1 Pseudomonas sp. Je.1.5.c | reverse complement strand
CATCCAGAAACCATCAAGCCCAACAGACACCCCGCTATCTCGAGACACCCGCAATACCTGTGGGAGCGGGCTTGCCCGCGAAGAGGCCGGCACAGCCACAGCCAACCCTTGCCACATCCAGAAACCATCAAGCCCAACAGACACCCCGCTATCTCGAGACACCCGCAATACCTGTGGGAGCGGGCGTGCCCGCGAAGAGGCCGGCACAGCCACAGCCAACCC
>NZ_JBCPSP010000130.1:0-241 GCF_051129895.1 Pseudomonas sp. Je.1.5.c | reverse complement strand
AACACCACCCAGTACCGCTACAACAGCGACAACCTGCCCATCGCCGTAGTCGATGCCAATGGCAACGAAAAAACCCTCGCCTACACCGCCGACGGCCTGCTCAGCCAGTACACCGACTGCTCCGGCCACACCCGCCACTGGCACTACGACCCCTGCGGCCAGCTGATCCGCTACACCGACGCCCTCGGCCAAGTCACCGAGTACGCCTACGAAGCCGGCCAACTGGCCCGCCTCACCCACC
>NZ_JBCPSP010000129.1:0-241 GCF_051129895.1 Pseudomonas sp. Je.1.5.c | reverse complement strand
GGGAAATCGGCCGCGTGCAAGGCAACGGCCTGCAGCAACGCCAGCAATGGACGGCCAACGGCTACCTGCACACGCAAAGCCTCACCCGGCCCGGCAGCAACGACTACCTGCGCAAGCGCCAGCACCATTACGACCCCGCCGGCCAACTGACCACCATCGACGACAGCAACCGCGGCACGCTCAGCTACCGCTACGACCCGCTCAACCGCCTGCTCGGCGCACACAGCCGGCTAGGCGCGGA
>NZ_JBCPSP010000012.1:0-126229 GCF_051129895.1 Pseudomonas sp. Je.1.5.c | reverse complement strand
GGGCTTGCCCCGCGATGCATTTCACAGGCTGAGGCGCATCGACGGGTCTATGAGTTTGGCTTGCCCATAACCCTAGAATCTCCCACGTGGTCATGTATACGCGTGGGAGCGGGCTTGCCCCGCGATGCATTTCACAGGCTGAGGCGCATCGACGGGTCTATGAGTTTGGCTTGCCCATAACCCTAGAATCTCCCACGTGGTCATGTATACGCGTGGGAGCGGGCTTGCCCCGCGATGCATTTCACAGGCTGAGGCGCATCGACGGGTCTATGAGTTTGGCTTGCCCATAACCCTAGAATCTCCCACGTGGTCATGTATACGCGTGGGAGCGGGCTTGCCCCGCGATGCATTTCACAGGCTGAGGCGCATCGACGGGTCTATGAGTTTGGCTTGCCCATAACCCTAGAATCTCCCACGTGGTCATGTATACGCGTGGGAGCGGGCTTGCCCCGCGATGCATTTCACAGGCTGAGGCGCATCGACGGGTCTATGAGTTTGGCTTGCCCATAACCCTAGAATCTCCCACGTGGTCATGTATACGCGTGGGAGCGGGCTTGCCCCGCGATGCATTTCACAGGCTGAGGCGCATCGACGGGTCTATGAGTTTGGCTTGCCCATAACCCTAGAATCTCCCACGTGGTCATGTATACGCGTGGGAGCGGGCTTGCCCCGCGATGTATTTCACAGGCTAAGTCGCATCGACAGGTCCACCGCCTTTACATCTTTGGTCATAGCGCCAATCGAGATGTAGTCCACACCCGTCTCGGCAATCACCCGCAGGGTGCTCTCGTTGACCCCGCCGCTGGCCTCGAGCTTGGCCTTGCCGGCATTGATGCGCACGGCTTCTCGCATTTCATCCAGGCTCAGCTCATCGAGCATGACGATGTCGGCACCGGCCGCCAGCGCCTGACGCAGCTCATCCAGGCTTTCCACCTCGATCTCTACCGGCTTGCCTGGGGCGATGCGCTGCGCCGCCGCCACGGCCTCGGCCACCCCACCACTGGCGGCGATATGGTTTTCCTTGATCAGGAAGGCGTCGTACAAGCCGATACGGTGGTTATCGCAGCCGCCGCAGGTCACTGCGTACTTCTGTGCCAGACGCAGGCCAGGCAGGGTCTTGCGGGTATCGAGCAGGCGCACCTGGGTACCCTCGACCAAGCCCGCCAAAAACCGCGCTCGTGTCGCGACACCCGAAAGCATCTGCAAAAAATTCAACGCCGACCGTTCACCGCTGAGCAGCGAGCGCGCCGGGCCTTCGAGATGGAACAAGGGCTGATTGGCCTTGGCCTGCTCGCCATCGGCTACCTGCCAATGCACCGCCACCCGCGGATCGAGCTGACGAAATACCGCATCGACCCACGCGGTGCCGGCGATCGTGCAGTCCTCGCGGGTGATGATGGTCGCCTTGGCCAGGCGCTCCGCCGGGATCAGCTGGGCGGTAATGTCGCCGCTGCCAATGTCTTCGAGCAGTGCGCGACGCACGTTGGCTTCGATTTCGGCAGTCAGGTCGGCAAGGCGTAGGTTCGGCATGGTCGGCTCCACAAGCTAGATGCCGGCGATTATAGGGCAGGGGGCTGGTGTGTACAGCCGTCCGCAGCCTGACCTTTGGTCAGGGCGGATGAGCAATCTGGGCAAATTGCGGTCATTTACCGGGCTGGGGGTAGAGCGCGCTGGTAGCTGTAAGATTTTTTGTCGATAATAGCGCCCAGTATTTGGCGTCATGACTTTGACGATTTTCCTGCAAGGAGTATGGGATGCATAAAGAAGGCAAGGTGGTGCCCCTGGCGGCGGCCATCGACAAAGGCGTGCGTGCGCCCTTGCCCTGTCTTCCCATCCTGTTACTCCAGGTGCGCGACAAGGCCGCGCTGCACCTGCGCCAGGGTTTGCAGGCGTTGTTCGACAATGCTGACGATACGCTGTTCGAAATGGCCGACAAGGCCGTCGAACGTTGCGATCAGAACCTTTATTTCGAAGCCATGCGCGATCTACGCCTCAAGCGCAAGAGCATCGAACGCGCATTCCTCGACAGTTTTTATCAGGCATTTGCCCAGATGGGCCAAGCCGACCCTTTGCCCTATCTTGGCGTTAGCGAGTTCTTGCGCAACACGCTGCAGCTTGAGCGCGCTGCGGCTATTCAAACCATGCTCGACCGGGTGTTGTCGCGCGAGGGCTTTGCCCTCGGCCAGCTGGGCCTGCGCTTTCAGGCGTTACTTGATCAGGCACTGGATGAGCCGCGTAATCCGTTGGGGCCTGAAGCCTTGTGTGGGTACTTTCTCGACGCCGGGCGCAGCCTGGGAGTAGGCCCCAAGGTCAAACTGATCTTGCTCAAACTGTTCGAGCGCTACGTGCTGCGCGACCTTGACC
Source organism: Pseudomonas sp. Je.1.5.c (assembly GCF_051129895.1). Classification (NCBI taxonomy): domain Bacteria; kingdom Pseudomonadati; phylum Pseudomonadota; class Gammaproteobacteria; order Pseudomonadales; family Pseudomonadaceae; genus Pseudomonas; species Pseudomonas sp. Je.1.5.c. Next base: position 123,865 of record NZ_JBCPSP010000012.1, on the reverse strand, counting down.
TGTTGTACGGCGAGGCCAATCAGCTGCTCGCCGCTGGCGGTGTCTTGCCGGAGCTCAAGGCTGCGCCGCGTCGCCGCGCAGAAGACCGACGCCTGGCTGACCGATGTGTCCCAGATTGTCTGGCAGCTGGCGCCGAAACTGATGCCGATAGCGCAGGCCAAGCCTACTTCGCCTCGCTGCAAGCGCTCCTGGCGCCAGTGCGAGGCCGCGTCGCACCGCGCTTGCAAAGCCTGGCTGCCGCCCAGCCCATCAGCACGGCCGATCTGTTGCGCCTGCTGTCGCACCTGCAAAATTATGTGCCGGCCACCGGTGAGCCGGATGACTTCCATCTGGGCCAGCAGCTTGAGCAGTTGCTGCTGCGGGTCAGCGTACGCAGCGGCAGCCGTCGGCGCATCTCCAGCGCCGATGAAGACCTGATCAATCTGGTCGGTCTGCTGTTCGATTTCATCCAGGCCGATGCCAATTTGCCGGTCAATTTACGCGCCCTGATTGGCCGCCTGCACATACCGCTGCTCAAGGTGGCGCTGCTCGACAAAGGCCTGTTCAGCCGCGCCAATCATCCGGCCCGACGCCTGCTCAATGAAATCGCCGCCGCTGCGATTGGTTGGGAAGCTGACCCACAGGGTCCACGAGACAGCCTGCAGTTGCGGGTCGAACGGATCGTCCAGCGCTTGCTCAATGACTTCAACGAGGATCCACGGCTGTTTGCCGAGCTGCTCGAGGATTTCCTCGCGTTCAATCAGGATGAGCGGCGTCGCAACGAGCTGCTCGAGCAACGCACCCGCGATGCTGAAGAAGGCCGTGCCCGTACCTTGCAGGCCCGTCAGCAGGTGCAGCAGGCACTGAATGTGCGCCTGCACGGCCGCGTGCTGCCGCAGGTGGTGGTGCAGATGCTGGTGCAGTCCTGGAGCCAGGTTTTGCTGTTGGCCTGGCTCAAGCAGGGCGAAGCGGGTAGCGCTTGGCTCGACGGGCTGCAGACCATGGATGATTTGCTCGCCAGCATCGCCCCGCACCAGGGCGAGCAGGCCTGCCAGCGATTGCTCCAGCAGGTGCCGGGGCTGCTCAAGGCGCTGCGCGAAGGCTTGGCCAGTGTGGCCCTGGACTCAGCGGCGGCGCGGGAGTTTTTCCTGCAACTGGAACAATTGCACCTGCACGCCTGTACCGAATCGCAGGAGGCTCGAACACCGGCAGCCGACCACGTACTGGTGGCGGATGAAATTGTCTTGGCGATTGCCGACGAGTCGGCCTGTGCTGGGGTGTTGCAGCCTGAGCAGCAAGAGGCAGAGAAGCAACTGGTTGAGCGTCTTCGCGTCGGCAGCTGGGTTGAAGTGCTCGATGACGATGAGCCACTGCGCTGCAAGCTGGTTGCCCGGATCGACAGCAGCGATCGCCTGGTGTTTGCCAATCGCACCGGCATGAAAGTGCGCGAATGGAACAGCAGCAGCCTGGCCCAGGCGCTGCGCCGAGGCGAAGTGCGCCTGATCGATGATGGCCTGCTGTTCGAGCGCGCGTTGGACGCGGTGCTCAGCCATCTGCGCAGCCAGCAGGCGCGCTGAAGGCGTGGCCGCAGCACAATCATTTACATGCAAGCGCGATTGTCAGGGGGCATACTGGGTGCCCTATACCTGGTGATCTACAGGATCTGCTCAATGCAATTGGACCGTGCGACAGGCTGGTTTTCCGGCGTTACCCACTGCCCCTCGCCCAACTTCAATAGCCGCCCTGAGGGCGAGGCGATCTCCCTGCTGGTGATCCACAACATCAGCCTGCCGCCTGCCTGTTTCGGCACCGGCAAGGTCCAGCAATTTTTCCAGAACCAGCTAGACCCTGCCGAGCACCCCTACTTTCAAGACATCTGCCACCTCACGGTATCGGCGCACCTGTTCGTCGAGCGCGATGGCGCGGTGACTCAGTTCGTGTCGCTGCTCGACCGTGCCTGGCATGCCGGGGTATCGCGCTTCGAGGGCCGTGAAGGGTGTAACGATTTCTCGATTGGCATCGAACTGGAGGGGACCGACGAGTTGCCTTACACCGATGCCCAGTACGCCACCCTGGTACAGCTCACCCAAGAGATTCGCGGGGCCTGGCCGGTCATCGGGCCAGCCCGTATTCGTGGTCACGACGAGATCGCCCCGGGGCGCAAAACCGACCCCGGCCCAGCCTTTGACTGGCATCGCTATCGCGCCGATTTGCAGGACAACGAGGTAAATCCATGAGTTTTCTGGTGTTGGTGCTGGTGCTGTGGGTCGAGAAGTTCTCTGCCCTGCGTCAGCGGTTGCAGCGTGATGGTTTCTTCCTCACTGAGCTGGCGCGCCTGGAGCGCAGCGGCAAAGTGCACCCGTGGTGGAGCCTGGCGATCCTGGTGTTGGCGCCGGTAGCGCTGCTGGTGTTGCTGCTGTACGTGCTGGAGCCGGTGGCCTATGGCCTGCTGGCGCTGCCGGTACACCTGTTGGTACTGGTCTATAGCCTCGGCCGCGGCGATGCCAAGGCCGCGCTCGGGCCGTTTCGCGACGCCTGGCGACGTGGCGATGACCAGGCCGCGCTGCATGTAGCCGAACGCGACCTGGGGCTGGCGGCGGATGATCCGCAAAGCCTGCTGATCCGGGTTCAAGGCTATCTGCTGTGGCAGGCTTACCAGAGCTTCTTTGCCGTGATCTTCTGGTACTTCCTGCTCGGCCCAGGCGCGGCGCTGGCTTATCGGTTGCTGGTGCTGTGCGCCGAATATAGCGGTCAACCACCGCTCAAGGCCAAGGCCGAACAGCTGCGCCACGTCATGGACTGGTTGCCAGTGCGGGTCTTGGCCCTAAGCTTCGCCCTGGTGGGTAACTTCGTGGCGGTAATGCGCGTGATGCTGCACGAACTGCTCAACTGGCGGATCAGCGCCGGCCACCTGATCGCTCGGGTTGGCCGGGTGGCGGATGACATTCCAGAGCAAGAAGACAGTCAGCGTGGGCTGGCGCGTCTGGATAGCCTGTGGGAGCTGCTGCTGCGCTCGGCGGTGCTGTGGTATGCGGGTTTTGCGCTGTGGACGGTCTTGGTCTGATCAGGCCCGGTGATGCTCGCTAGCGTGGCAGCGGGCTTGCCCCACGATAGCGAAGGTGAGGCCAACAGCTAAGCTGGCGCTTAACCATAAGTTACAAACCTTGGATTGGATCTGCGCTATTAATGGCCACGTGCCACACCGCAGAACAACAATAATCCAAGGAGGTGACCTGTGCAGCGCTTGCTCTATCCGGCCATCGCACTCATGAATCGGCTGAGCTTCGGCCTGAAGTTCAGCCTGATCAGCATCTTGTTCTTCCTGCCCATGCTGGTCACCAGTTTCTATCTGGTGCGCGACGCCTATCGCCAATACCACGCCACCCACCTAGAACTGCAAGGCCTGGGCCCGTTGGCCGGTAGCCTGGTGCTGCGAGCCGATCTGGAAACCCTTGGCAACCTTCTGCAAATCAACGCTGTGCTTGGCCAGTCGGGGCAGGCCGGCGATGTCGAGCAACGCATTGGCGCTCTGCAAGACAAGCTCGCGGCCCAGTTGCAGGCGTTGCAGTCCAGTGATCCGCTGTTGGAAGACAAGCGTGCGGAGCTGAGTGAGGCGTTTACCCGTGCGCGCGATGAATCTTCGTTGCAGAACAAGGTGGCGTTGTTCGACAAGCTGTTGGGCCAAGCCCAGGTCTTGGCCAAGTTGGTGGCTGCCCAGGCGGGCCTGAGCCAGGACAGCCAGGCCTCGGTGCGCCAGTTGACCGAAGTGCTTGGCACCGCGACGGCCCAGGTCACGCAAACCCTGGGTGAGGGGCGGGCGATGGGCGCCGTTGCGTTAGGCCGAGGGTTCATCGACTCGGCAGGCAGTGCGCGGTTTGAAGACTTGCTGCAACGCCTGGAGCGGCTGGGCGCTGACTATGCCATCCGCCTGGACGATGCCCTGGCCAGTGATTCCCAGGCCAAGGCCATGCTTAGTGCTGCTGCCCTGGCGAGTCAGGCGACCGTCAAGCAGGCGGCGACACTGTTCGAAGACCAGGTGGTGGTGGCCGAAACCCTGGATGCGCCGTGGCCGGCGTTCTATCAAGAGGTCAGCGAGCTGATGGGCCAAACCTATCGCCTCAATGATGCGGTGCTGGCCCAGCTACAGGTGCAATTGCAAGAGCGCCTGGCCGAACACCGCCTGCGCATGATCGCCCTGATCGCCGCCCTGGCCACGGTGTTCGCACTGATCATCTACCTCTACAGCGGCTTTTACGTATCCACCCGTCAGACCCTGCGCGGGTTGGGCGCGGCCATGGATAAAGTCGCCGCCGGCGACATGACCGTGAGCTACCAGGCGCGCAGCCGCGATGAGCTGGGTGAGCTGGGCAGTGCCTTCAATGAGACCGTGCGCAGGATTCGCGAGCTGATTGGCCAGGTCGGCCATACCGTCACTACAGTCGAGGCGCAGGCCGGGCAGGTACTGGCGGTGTCGGTGCGCAGCAACCAGGCGGTGAGTGGCCAGCGCGAGCAGATCGAGCAGGTCGCCACGGCCATGAATCAAATGAGCGCCACCGCCCTGGAAGTCGCCCGCAGCGCGGCGTTGGCTGCCGAGGGAGCACAACAGGTCAACCGTGAAAGCGCCACCGGCCGTGGCCTGGTCGAGCACCAACAAGACAGCATCGCCCGCCTGGCCGGGGAGATCGACCAAAGCGTGGTGACGGTCAATCAGCTGGCCGGCGACAGCCAGGCGATTGGCGGCGTGCTGGCTGTGATTCGCAGCATTGCCGAGCAGACCAACCTGCTGGCGCTCAACGCTGCCATCGAGGCGGCGCGAGCGGGCGAGCAGGGCAGGGGCTTTGCGGTGGTGGCCGATGAAGTGCGCACCTTGGCCAAGCGCACCCAAGACTCAACCGAAGAAATCGCCCAGATGATCCAGCGCTTGCAGGAGGGTGTCGGTGCGGCGGTCAAGGCCATGGGCAGCAGCCATCAGATGGCCGCGGGCACGGTCGACGAAGCCCGCCAAGTGCAGCAGGCACTGGGCAATATCCTCGCAGCGGTGGGCGGGATCGTCGAGCAGAACCAGCAAATCGCGGCGGCAGTCGAGCAGCAGACTGCCGTGGCGCATGACATCGACCAGAACATCGTGGCGATCAACCGCGCAGCCCAGGACACCACGCAAGGGGCTTGTCAGACCGAGGATGCCAGCCGGGCGTTGTCCGGGCAGGTGACCGAGCTCAAGCGCTTGATCGGCGCCTTCAGGGTTTGATCGGCAGGCCTCATCGCGGATGCAACGTGGGAGCGGGATTGCCCCGCGATGAGGCCAGTATTACCAACCAAACAACTCACAGGCATTGCGGCTACTAACCTCAGCCAAGCGCTCAGTCTCAACCCCCATCAGCCCCGCCAGCACTTGGGCAATCTGGGGCAAATGCTCCGGGCTGTTGCGCTGCCCGGCAAACATCGCGGGCGCCATATCCGGCGAATCGGTTTCCAGTACCACGCTCTCCAGCGGCAAGCGCGCCACTGTTTTACGCAGGCGCAATGCCTGTGGCCAGGTTGCGGCGCCGCCAAGCCCCAGCTTGAAGCCAAGCTTGATGTACTCGCGCGCCTCCTCATAGCTACCCGCAAACGCATGGATGATCCCGGCCCGCGCTGGCTTGTAACGTTTGAGGGTAGCGATCACCTGCGCGTGGCTGCGGCGCACGTGCAGCAGCGAGGGCAGTGCGAAGTCGCAGGCCATTTGCAGTTGGGCCTCGAACAGCGCTTGCTGGCGCGCCTGGTCCAGTTCAGGCAGGTAGTAATCCAGGCCGAACTCGCCAACAGCGCACAACCGCGGATCACCGCGCAGGCGTTCGAGCCAGTCGCGCAGCTGCTGCAGGTGCTCTGGCCGATGCTGCTCCAGGTACACCGGATGCAGGCCGAGAGCGGCAACCACGCGGGGATCGGCACAGGCCAGATCCCAAACGCGTTGCAGATTGTCCTGATACACCCCCAGCACCACCATGCGCTCGACCCCTCGGGCCTGGGCATTGTCCAGCAGTTGCTGGCGGTCGTCGTCGAAGTCGGCGAAGTCCAGGTGGGTGTGGGTGTCGATCAGGCGCATGTCAGGCCGGCTGGATACGTTGCTTGAAGGTACGCGCCACCGCGTGTACGCCGGGTTCGTAGCGTTTTTCTTCGATCGCGGCCAGGGCCAGTTCCAGGGCCGTGGCGGCGATCAGGCCGTGTTGCTGGGCCATGGCGTTGACCGGCAGCGGCAGGAAGTCCAGCAACTGGTTGTCGCCAAAGGTGCCCAACTGCAACTGACGCGAGTCGGCCGGGCGCGTTTGCAAGGTGTCGAACACCCCTTGCAGCAGCACGTACGAGGTGGTCACCAGGGCATCCGGCAGGCCGCCCAGGTCACTGATCAGCTGCTGCATCAGGCGCTGGCCACAGTCACGGCTGAACGCCTCGCCCTGGTAGCGCCGCACGTCCCCATCGAACTGCTCCAGCGCCTGGTCGAAGCCGCCCGCGCGCGCCTGGCTGACCGACAATTCCGGGCGTGCACCGATCAGGGCGATGCTGCGTGGGCGGGTGGCGAGCAGGCTGTGCGCCAACTGCTGGCTGGCATCACGGTCGTCGCTGATCACCGAGCAGAAATGCGCCGGGTCCAGGCGCCGGTCGATGGCGATCACGGGCAGGCCTTTGTCTTGCAGTTCGCGATAGCTGTCATCTTCCGGCGGCAGGCAGCTGGCGACGAACAGCGCATCGCAACGCCGGGCGCGGAACAGCTGCTGCAACTGCCGCTCGCTGTCGGGTTGGTCGTCGCTGCTGGCAATCAGCAGTTGATAGCCACGGGCGCGCGCGCCTTGTTCGAGCTGTTTGGCGATGCGGGCGTAGCTGGGGTTCTCCAGATCCGGGAGAATGAAGCCCAGGGTGCGTGTGTGCCGGCTGCGCAGGCCAGCGGCCTGGGGGTTGGGCGTGAAGCCATGGGCCTCGACCACCGCACGCACACGCTCGACCGTGCTGTTGCTGATGCGCTGCTGTTCGGCCTTGCCATTGATGACGTAGCTGGCGGTGGTCACTGACACACCGGCCAGACGGGCGATATCGCTGAGTTTCACCGAATTTTCCTTGTTATTACCGGGACTGGCTGTAGAGCTTGACCGGATAGTTTCCCCCATGGCCAGGCTCGCGCGCAGACGACCATTGTCGCAATTGTCCGACAGGATGGGGCTTTTTAGTCGGCAGATTATCGAGTAACGTGGCCACATGGTCAGATTAATCGTTTCAGCAGGCAATTTGACTGCCGTGGTTGCCGCCTGCGCCTGACCCGTGAACCGATTGATAGAGTGAATTTCACAACAATACCTCAGTACCCATTTCGGGGCTGCAAAAGGAGAAGGTCATGCTCGAGCTCGCCAAAGAGCAGATAGCCATGGGCCAGTCGGCTGCCGACAAGGGCGAGGCGCTGCGCCTGCTGGCCCGTTGTCTGGTCGAGGATGGCCTGGTCGCCGAGGGATACCTTGAGGGCTTGCAGGCGCGCGAGGCGCAAGGCTCGACCTTCCTCGGCCAGGGCATCGCCATCCCCCATGGCACGCCGCAGACCCGCGACCAGGTGTTCGCCACCGGTGTGCGCTTGATGCAGTTTCCCGAGGGCGTCGACTGGGGCGATGGGCAGGTGGTCTACCTGGCGATTGCCATCGCTGCCCGTTCCGATGAACACCTGCGCCTGCTTCAGTTGCTGACCCGCGCGCTGGGCGAGACCGACCTCGCCGAGGCGCTGCGCCGGGCCAGCTCCGCCGACGCCCTGCTCAAGTTGTTGCAGGGTGCGCCGCAGGAGCTGGCGCTGGATGCGCAACTGGTCGGGCTGAACCTGCCCGCCGAAGATTTCGATGAGCTGGCCTGGCGCGGCGCACGCCTGTTGCAACGCGCCGGCTGCGTCGATAGCGGCTTTGCCGCCGTGCTGCAGCAGGCCGAGCCGCTGCCGTTGGGCGAGGGTTTGTGGTGGCTGCATAGCGAGCGTCAGGTGCGTCAGCCCGGCCTGGCCTTCATTACCCCGCAGCAGCCACTGCGCTATCGCGAGCAACCGCTCAATGGCCTGTTCTGCCTGGCCAGCCTGGGCGCGGCCCATCAGGCATTGCTTGAGCGGTTGTGCGAGGTGTTGATCGAAGGCCGCGGGCAAACGCTGTACCAGGCCACCAGCAGCAGAGCGGTGCTTGAAGTGCTCGGCGGCGAGGCGCCAGTCGACTGGCCCAGCGCCCGCATCGTGCTGGCCAACCCGCATGGTTTGCACGCGCGCCCGGCCAAGGTGCTGGCGCAGTTGGCCAAAGGTTTTGCCGGTGAAGTACGCATCCGCCTGCTCGAAAGCGCCCAGCCCGCGGTGTCGGTCAAGAGCCTGAGTAAGCTGCTCGGCCTCGGTGCGCGGCGCGGGCAGACGCTGGAACTGATCGCCGAGCCGAGCATTGCCGCTGATGCCTTGCCGGCACTGCTGGCGGCCATCGAGCAGGGCTTGGGCGAAGAGGTTGAGCCGTTGCCGGAAATTGCCCAGCCAGCCGCTGCGGTAAACGAACGAGCCCTTGTCGCGCCGCAGCCGGGCAGCCTGGTTCAGGGTGTGGCAGCGGCACCTGGGATCGCCTGCGGCCCGGCTCATCTCTGCGTCGAGCGCGAGATCGACTACCCTTTGCGCGGTGAGTCGCCGGTGCAGGAACGCAGCAAACTGCGCCAGGCGCTGGAGGCGGTCAACGCGGATTTGCATACCCTGGTGCAGCGAAGCGACAAGGCCATCGGCGAGATCTTCGTCACCCACCAGGAAATGCTCGCTGACCCCGCCTTGAGCGATGACGTCGATCAGCGGCTGGCCCAGGGCGAAAGCGCGGCAGCAGCCTGGATGGCGGTGATCGAGGCCGCTGCACGGCAGCAGGAGGCCTTGCACGATGCCTTGCTCGCCGAGCGCGCGGCCGATCTGCGCGACATTGGCCGACGGGTGCTGGCGCAATTGTGTGGCGTGCAACAAACCGCAGAGCCTGAGCAGCCCTACGTATTGGTCATGGCCGAGGTCGGCCCGTCCGACGTTGCCCGCCTGGATCCGGCCCGGGTCGCAGGGATCGTCACCGCCCACGGTGGCGCCACCGCCCACAGCGCCATCGTTGCGCGGGCGTTGGGTATCCCGGCGGTGGTTGGTGCTGGTGCGGCGATTCTCTTGCTCGAAGCCGGTACGCCACTGCTGCTCGATGGCCAGCGTGGCCGGGTCACTGTCGCGCCGCCCGCCGCTGAGCTGCAACGCGCCTTGGCCGAACGCGATCTGCGCGAGCAACGTCTGCAGGCTGCCTGGGCCAATCGCCATGAACCGGCGATCACCCGTGATGGCCATGCCATCGAAGTGTTTGCCAACATCGGTGAAAGCACCGGCATCGACAAAGTGGTCGAACAGGGCGCCGAAGGTATCGGCCTGCTGCGCACCGAATTGATCTTCATGGCGCATTCCCAGGCACCCGATGTCGCGACCCAGGAGGCTGAGTACCGACGCGTGCTCGATGGTCTGGGTGGGCGCCCTTTGGTGGTGCGTACCCTGGATGTGGGCGGCGACAAACCCCTGCCGTACTGGCCGATCGCAGCCGAAGAAAACCCCTTCCTCGGCGTGCGCGGGGTGCGGCTCACCCTGCAGCGGCCGCAGGTGATGGAGGACCAGCTGCGCGCGCTGCTGCGCTCGGCCGAGGGGCGGCCGCTGCGAATCATGTTCCCGATGGTTGGGCAGATCCATGAATGGCGCGAGGCCAGGGCGATGGTCGAGCGCTTGCTGGAGGAGATCCCGGTCAGCGACCTGCAACTGGGGATCATGGTCGAGGTGCCGTCGGCGGCGTTGTTGGCGCCCCAGCTGGCGCGCGAGGTGGACTTCTTCAGCATCGGCACCAACGACTTGACCCAGTACACCTTGGCCATCGACCGCGGTCATCCAAGCCTCTCGGCCCAGGCCGATGGCCTGCACCCGGCGGTGCTGCGCTTGATCGACATGACCGTGCGCGCTGCGCATGCCGAGGGCAAGTGGGTGGGCGTGTGTGGCGAGTTGGCCGCTGACCCGCAGGCGGTGGCGCTGTTGCTCGGCCTTGAGGTCGATGAGCTGAGCGTGGCCAGTCGCAGCGTCGCCGAAGTCAAGGCACTGGTGCGCCAGGCCGATTACCAGACGGCCCGCGCCTTGGCGTGCGAGGCCCTGCAACAAGACAGCGCCGCCGCCGTGCGGGCGCTGGTGGAGCGTTACTGATGGCCAAGATCCTCACCCTGACCCTCAACCCCGCGCTGGACATCACCGTCAGCCTCGACAGTTTGCGCCCAGGGCATGTCAATCGCAGCCAGACCCAGCACAGCCACGCCGCCGGCAAGGGCCTGAACGTGGCCCAGGTACTGGCTGACCTGGGCCACAGGGTTACCGTCGGTGGCTTTCTAGGACGGGACAACCTGCAGCCGTTCGAAGCGCTGATCGACTGGCGCGGTTTTGCCGACTGCTTCGTGCGGGTCGCGGGCGAGACGCGCAGCAACATCAAACTGGTCGAGGCCGATGGCCGTGTGACCGATATCAATGGTCAGGGGCCGCAGGTCGACGAAGCGTCGCGCACCGCCCTGTTGCAGCGTCTGGAACAGGTCGCGGCCGGCCATGATGCAGTGGTGGTAGCCGGCAGCCTGCCGCGCGGCATCGACCCGCAGTGGCTGCACGAGTTGCTGGTACTGCTTAAAGCGCAAGGTTTGAAAGTGGCCCTGGACACCAGCGGCGAAGCCCTGCGGGTTGGCCTTCAAGCCGGCCCTTGGCTGGTCAAGCCCAACACCGAAGAGTTGGGCGAAGTGCTCGGCGTTGCCGTGCACACCCAAGCCGAACAGCGAGCGGCTGCCGAGCGGCTGTTGGCCAGTGGTGTCGAGCATGTGGTGGTGTCCCAGGGCGAGCAGGGCGTGAGTTGGTTCACCCATGGCCTGGCCCTGCACGCCCAGCCGCCTAAGGTGCGCGTGGCCAGTACGGTTGGCGCGGGTGACTCGCTGGTGGCTGGCATGGTGCATGGTTTGCTGCAGGCAGAGGCCCCCGCCCTGACCTTGCGCCGCGCCACCGCCATCGCCGCCCAGGCGGTGACCCAGGTCGGCTTCGGTATTGCTGATCGCGAGCAGCTGGCGCGCCTTGAAGCCGCCGTGCAACTGACAGAACAACAAGAGGGTTGCCGATGAACATCGCCATTGTCACCGCCTGCCCAAACGGCCAGGTGTCCAGCGTGCTCAGCGCACGCCTGCTGGCGGCTGCTGCCCAGCGTCGCGGTTGGAGCACCAGCGTCGAGGTAGAGGATGCCGAGCACCCTGAACGGCGCTTGAGCGCGGTACAGATCGCTGAAGCCGACTGGGTGCTGGTGATCAGCACGGGTCCGGTCGACTTGTCGCGTTTTGCCGGCAAGCGTCTGTACCAAAGCACACCCGCCCAGGCCCTGGCTGACCGAGAAAGTTTTCTTGATGAGGCTGCGGCCCAGGCTCAAGTACAGGCGCAGACATCGCCCGTGCCAGTCGCGGCGTCAGCGTCCATTGGTGTGCCGCGTATCGTCGCGGTGACCGCCTGTCCGACCGGGGTCGCGCATACCTTCATGGCTGCCGAGGCGTTGCAAAAGGCCGCGCAGCAACTGGGCTACCAGATCACTGTGGAAACCCAGGGCTCGGTCGGTGCGCGCAATCCACTGCCAGTAGCGGCGATTGCCGAGGCAGACGTAGTGTTGCTGGCCGCAGATATCGAAGTGCCGACGGCCCGCTTTGCTGGCAAGCGGATCTATCGCTGCGGCACTGGGATTGCCCTCAAGCAGGCGCAAGCGACGCTCGACAAGGCCTTGCTCGAAGGCAAGGTCGAGAGCACCGCCGATGCTGCCAGCGAGGCGTCGAAAAAAGCCGAGAAGGCCGGCGTCTACAAGCACCTGCTGACCGGTGTGTCATTCATGTTGCCGATGGTGGTGGCAGGCGGTTTGTTGATCGCACTGTCCTACGTGTGGGGGATCAACGCCCACGAGGTGCCCGGCACCTTGCCCGCAGCATTGATGCAGATCGGTGGCGAAGCGGCCTTCAAGTTGATGGTGCCGCTGCTGGCCGGCTATATCGCCTGGTCCATCGCTGACCGCCCAGGCCTGGCCCCCGGGATGATCGGCGGCATGCTCGCGACCCTGCTCGGCGCCGGCTTCATCGGCGGCATCGTCGCCGGTTTCCTGGCCGGCTACAGCGCCAAGGCGATCAGCCGTTGGGTACGCCTGCCCAGCAGCCTGGATGCGCTCAAGCCGATCCTGATCATCCCGCTGTTGGCCAGCTTGTTCACGGGCCTGGTGATGATCTACGTGGTCGGCCAGCCGGTGGCAGCCATGCTCGCCGCCCTGACCCAGTTCCTCGACACCATGGGTACGACCAACGCGATTCTGCTCGGGCTACTGCTCGGCGGGATGATGTGCGTGGACTTGGGCGGGCCGATCAACAAGGCCGCGTATGCCTTCTCGGTCGGCTTGCTGTCGACCCACAGCTACGCGCCGATGGCGGCGACCATGGCCGCTGGCATGGTGCCGCCGATTGGCCTGGGCCTGGCCAGCTTGATCGCCCGCAGCAAGTTCGCCCAGAGTGAGCGCGAGGCGGGCAAGGCGGCGTTGGCGCTGGGGTTGTGCTTCATTTCCGAAGGGGCGATTCCGTTTGCCGCCAAAGACCCGCTGCGGGTGATTCCGGCAAGTATTGCCGGTGGTGCGCTGACCGGGGCGTTGTCGATGTATTTCGGCTGCAAGCTGATGGCGCCGCATGGTGGGCTGTTTGTGTTGTTGATCCCCAATGCGATCAACCATGCGCTGTTGTACCTGCTGGCGATCGTCGCTGGCAGCGTGTTGACGGCGGTGGTGTATGCGCTGATCAAGCGCAGTGAGCAGGTTGAATTGGCTGTGGCGCCGGTCAAGGGCTGAATGTGCTAGTGCCATCGCGGGGCAAGCCCGCTCCCACAGATACCGCGCTGCTCTTGCGGCTGGCGGTGACTCGTGGGAGCGGGCTTGCCCCGCGATGGCGTCAGTACAGGCGCAGGTTAGCGTACTTGCTTGCGCCGCAACGGCACCAGCAACTCACCCAGGCCGTTATGATCGATCTCATGCATCAACGCCAATAGCGAGCCCAATTCCCCTGGCGGAAAACCCTTGCGCGCAAACCAGCCCAGGTAGTCGCCGGGCAGGTCGGCGATCAGTCGGCCCTGGTACTTGCCAAAGGGCATGGTCCGGGTGACCAGCAGTTGCAGCGATTCAGGTTTCATCGTCACGGCCATCGATAACAAAGCGCCGACCATACTGCAATCTGCACGAGCGCCCAAGCGCCGATCATGCAGAAAGTCGATTGCATACCTTCCTACCTAATTTATAAATAACTGATTTTATTGGATTTATTTCAAATATCAGGCTTGGCACGAAGGCTGCTCTGTATCTAGGGACTTCCATCTGCCAAGGAGTTTGAGTCATGAGCAATCCAAACAAAGACGTGATCGACGTTCTCAACGACCTGATCGAATACAGCAAGGATGGCGAGAAGGGCTTCAAAACGTCCGCCGAAGACGTCAAGAACCCCGAGCTGAAGTCATTCTTCGTCCAGCGCGCCAGCGAGTGCTCCAGCGCTGCCGCCGAACTGCAGAGCGAAGTGCGTCGCCTGGGTGGCGATCCGGAAACCTCGACCAGCATCAGCGGTGATCTGCACCGGGGCTGGGTCAACCTCAAGTCGCTGGTGACCGGTAAGGATGAGGAAGCGGTGCTCAATGAGGTGGAGCGCGGCGAAGACCATGCGCTCAAAGCCTACAAGGAAGCCCGCGAGAAGCTGGTCAAGCTTGGCCGCAGCGTCAGCGATCCGACCTATAGCCTGGTGGAGAAACAGCTGCAGGGTGTGCAGCGTAACCACGACCAGGTCAAAGCACTGCGTGACGCCGCGCGCGCTCGCTCTTAATCGAGCGGCCCTGCTACCCGGTTACGGCCAGCGGCCTTGGCCCGGTACAGGGCTTCGTCCGCCGCACCCAGCAGCCTTGCCAGGTCTTGCTGGGTGCCGGGGATGTACAGGCCGATGCCGATACTGACGGTTATTGGCAGGCTATCCTCGCCAAATAGCGGCAGCGCTTGGACGTCGGCACGAATCCGTTCAGCCAGCATCAGTGCGCCGGCCAGTTCGGTCTCCGGCAGCACCACCTGAAATTCCTCTCCCCCATAGCGCGCTGCCAAGTCTGCCGGGCGGCGGATAGCGCGTTCGATGGTCTTGGCCACTTCGCGCAAGGCATGATCGCCACCGGCATGGCCGTGGCGCTGGTTGAATGCCTTGAAGTGATCGATATCGACCATCAGGATCGCCAGTGGCCGGCGGTTGCGCTGCGCCCGTGCCCATTCCAGACGCAACACCTGATCCAGACGGCGGCGGTTGGCCAAGCCGGTGAGACTGTCAGTCGCGGCCAGGGTGGCCAGGCTTTGCTCGGCATCATGCCGGCGACGTAGCTCGCGGCCCAGCAGCAGGGTCAGCCAGAGAATGCCTATGCACAGCACGCCGGTGGCCACGCTGACCACGATTGCCGTGCGCCGCCACGATTCGAAGACTTCATCGGAGGCGTGCGCGACCAGCACGATCAGTGGCAGGTCGGCAACCCTGGCGAAGGTGTACATGCGTTGCTTGTCAGACAAGGCTGACCTGGCGCTGAAGCTACCGCTGCGCTCATTGAGAATACGTTGGAAGTTGGCCCGCTTGCTGTAATCGGCACCGATCGTAGGATCCTGCGGCCGGGATGGCTGGCGAGCCAATAACTGCCCCTGGGTGTTGAACAGGTTGATGCTGCTGTCCTTGCCAATGTCCAAGCGTTGGAACAGCTCGTTGAAGTAGGACAGGCGCAAGGCGCCTGCGGCCAGTCCGAGAAACTCACCCTGCGGGCCACTGATCCGTCGACTGAAGCTGATACACCAGTCCAGGTCGCCCAGCTTCGCCTTGAAAGGCGGGCCGACCAGCAGGCCCAAATTGGCGTTGTTCAAATGCGCCTGAAACACCCCGGTATCGGCGAAATTGGCCTTGCGCGGCAGCATGCTGGTGGAGTCACCGACCACATTGCCTTGGGCGTCGAGCCACAGTACATCGCCGCGGCGACGATCGACGAAGGCTTCATTGAACAGCAGGCGTTGGCGCAATTGGTCGGGGACTTGTGGCAGCTCCTTGCGCCCGACCGCCCAGATCAGCCCTTGGAGCGACTGATCGTAGAGCTCGACATTGCGCAGGATATCGCTCTCGATCAGCTGGACGATGTTGCTCGATGAGCGAATCGCCGATTGCTCGACGCTGTCTCGCTCGCGCGCCAGCAGATAGCTGACGATGGCCACAATGGCGAGCACGGCGAGGCAACTGCCCAGATTGAGGATCAGTTCGGGGTGGGTCTTGTACAGGGCGGCGCGCGGTGATCGGGTGGGCAACGTCATACTCGCAACTGCATAAGCCCCTCATGTCCTTGAGGGTAGGGCCATTAAGCGGCGGCGGTAGTTTAGGCAAGTGGATATTGTCGGACAAGATTTTATCTGGCTGTCCGACGGAATGAGGGGCAACTTCTCTTCGTCGCGGGCAAGCCCGCGCCCACGCTGCCCCTAGAATGGCTAGCGTGGGAGCGGGCTTGCCCCGCGATTACAGGATCAGAATACGTTCAACGGATAATCGACGATCAGCCGAATCTCGTCATTGTCCTGCTCGGACGCATACGCCTGATTGGCCCGATGGCTGGCATAGCGCAGCAGCACCGACAGATCCTTCAGGTTGCCTTCCTGGAACACATACTTCACGTCCAGGTCACGTTCCCAGTGGGTGGCGTGCTTGCCGGCCGGGTTGTAGTAGTCGTAGTAGGTGCGGTTCTGGTCAGCCTTGGTCAGGTCGGCCTCACCGCGCGAATACGACAGCGACGAGCTCAGGCCAGGAATGCCCAAACCTGCGAAGTCATAGTCGTACTGCAGCTTCCACGAACGCTCGTTCGGCGCGTTGAAGTCGGAGTACATCCGCGAGTTGTCCAGGTACACGCTGTCGCCCAGGTTGATGTAGTCGAACGGCGTGTCGCCATTGACCCGCTGATAGGCGGCGGTGATGCTGTGGTAACCGGCATTGACCGTGAAGTGCAGGCTGAAGGTGTTGTTGTCGATGTCGCCCAGCAGCGCCTGGCCGGTGTCCTGGGTGTGATAGAAGTGCACACCAGGGTTGAGACTGACCAGGTCATTGACCACGTAGGTGTAGTCGAAGTCGACGTAGTACTGGTTCCAGATGTCCTTCAGCTCGGCGGCATACAGGTTGGTGGTGATGTTCTCGGTGCCGCTCCACGATGCACCCGCCCAGCTCAGGTGATCGCTGTCGCGGTTGTCCTGCAGAGCACCGTAGTAGGTGTCGATACGCCGATGGCCGCTCTGGTTGTACGGCTTGGTGAAGCTCACCTGGCCGCCTTCGAGCAGCAGGCCGTCGACACTGGTGTTGGTCAGGCTGACGCCGCGGAAGGTCTGCGGCAGCATGCGCGTCTCACCGCCGGCAATCACCGGGTTGGTGAGGAACAGGTCACCGGCCTTGAGCTCGGTGTCGAATGCCTTGAGCTTGACCGCCGCCCCAGCGGTGGAGAACGAGTGCGGCGCGGCGCCCAGTTCGTCTTCGTTCTTGAAGTGCGAGGGCAGGATGCTGGTGCCAGCATGGCCGCCACCGCCATCGAGTTTCAAACCCAGCATGGCGTGGGCATCGAGGCCGAAGCCTACAGTGCCGGGGGTGTAACCGGACTCGAAGCGGGCGACGAAGCCCTGGCCCCATTCGCGGTTGTCACGCACGCCGGTGTTGAGGTTGTTGCGATTGAAGTAGGCGTTGCGAAAATGCAGGTTCAGCGACGAGCCTTCGATAAAGCCTTCAGCCTTGGCTTGTTCGTCGGCCTGTGCCATGAGTGGCATCGTTGCGGTGAATGCAATGAACAGCGGGGTAAAACGGAACGCGGAAGTCACCGGTAAGAGCTCCTTTGGTCTGACGGTGGGCAGTTTTTATTGTCGCAATTGCAAGTCTTCTTATTGATATACGTAACAGTCAGGCTGAATTATTCGACACATAAAAAAAGCCGCTGATTGGCAGCGGCTTTAAGAGGCTAACATATTGGCGCGCTGGGCGGCCATGCACTAGCCAAGGGAAAAAGGAGCGTTGGAACAGGATTGATCAGCTATCGGCGTTGTCGTCGGTGACGACTTTGGAAGCGGTCTGCTGAGCGTCTTTCGCAGCGTCTTCCTGTTGCGCGGCATAGCTCTGGCGAGCTTCTTGATGAACCGCGGCAAGTTCTGCGTTTCGGGCGACGAAGGCCGGCGATTCTTCAGCCATGGCCAGGGGCGACAACAACAGGGAAGACAGAACGAATACGCTGGCAACACCCATACTGTTGGACATTTGGAACAACCTTCTTGCGGGGCAAGTGATAATTAAGACAGGGGCTAAGTTAGTACCAATCACGCCGTGGAAACAGCGCAAAGATGGATAAGCACTATTGCGCAAAAGGTAAGGATATGTCGCGAACTCCTCAGTTCTGCGGCGCAAACCCGCGGACTTGAGCGCTCGGCAGACGAATACCGAAGGTGTTGGCGCCGGCTTCGCTGCGCACGAAGACACTGCCGCCGTGCATCAAGGCGATGGCTTTGACGATTGCCAGGCCCAAACCATGGTTGCCACTGCCGGTATTGGTGCGCGCAGCATCGACCCGGTAGAAGCGTTCGAACAACAGCGCCAGGTGCTCGTCGGCAATGGCGGGGCCAGGGTTGCTCACAGCGATGCTGACATGCTCTGGCCCCGCCTCGATGTGCACCGCGATGATTTGCTGGGGCGCGGTGTGCTGCACGGCATTGTTGAGCAGGTTGATCAGTGCCCGGCGCAGTTGGGCTTTCTCGATCGGCGCCAGCGCATCGCCGCTGACACTGACCTTCACCTGGGCGTCTTCGAGGATGTAGTCCAGGTAGTCGAGGGTGGTGGCGACTTCTTCGGCCAGTGACGCCTGGGTCAGCGCGGTGGCCTTGCTGCCCTGGTCGGCGCTGGCCAGAAACAGCATGTCGTTGATGATGCTGCGCAGTCGTTCAAGCTCTTCAAGGTTCGATTGCAGGACCTCGAAGTAGTGTTCGGCGCTGCGTCCACGGGTCAGTGCCACCTGGGTCTGGCCGATCAGGTTGGTCAGCGGCGAGCGCAGTTCGTGGGCGACATCGGCGTTGAACGCCTCCAGGCGCGAGTAGGCCAGGCTGACCCGGTCCAGCGCTGCGTTGAAGGCGCCAGCGAATTGCGCCAGCTCAGGTGCCAGGTCGTGGGTTTGCAGGCGTCCGTCCAGGCGCGGTGGGGCCAAGGCTTGCGCTTCATTGGACAGCGCCAGTAACGGTCGCAGGCCGAT
Source organism: Pseudomonas sp. Je.1.5.c (assembly GCF_051129895.1). Classification (NCBI taxonomy): domain Bacteria; kingdom Pseudomonadati; phylum Pseudomonadota; class Gammaproteobacteria; order Pseudomonadales; family Pseudomonadaceae; genus Pseudomonas; species Pseudomonas sp. Je.1.5.c. Next base: position 105,519 of record NZ_JBCPSP010000012.1, on the reverse strand, counting down.
CCGCGCCACCCAGTAGCCGAGCACCGCGGCCAGCAGCACGCCGAGTACGGCCAGGCCCACGATGGCCACCAGCAGGCTGTGCTGGGCCTGCCAGAAGGTTTCGGTATCGATGCCGATCATGAAGCGCAGGGCTGGCCGCTCACCCAGGGCCGGCAGTTCGCTGACCAGCACTTTGTACGGATAGGGGCTGTCGGCCAGGCGCAGATCGCGCATGCCCTGCGCACCCTCGGCGAAGGCGCGGACCTGCTCGGTCGGCTTGCCATACTCGTAGGCCGGATCGCTGCTCACCACCCAGAAGCGAATGCGCCGGTCTTCTTCGCTCAGCAGGTTGAGCTTGTTGTGAATCTTCAGCCAGTGCTCGCGGGTGCCGAAGCGATTGAGGGTCGACTCCAGCACGCTGAAGCGCGCATCCAGCTCGGCCGCCGGGAGCATGTCCAGGCTGTGGTCGACCTGGCGGTACAGGGCAGTGCCGATCAGCAGGAACACGCCCATCGCCACCAGCAAAAACAGCGCCGCCAGGCGCAGGGCGATGGAGTTAGCCGGCACGGTTTTCCAGGACATAGCCCATGCCTCGAATGGTATGCAGCAGCTTGTTGTCGAACGGCCCGTCGAGTTTGGCCCGCAGGCGTTTGATGGCCACTTCGACGACATTGGCGTCGCTGTCGAAATTGATGTCCCAGACCAGCTCGGCGATGGCGGTCTTGGAGAGGATTTCACCCTGGCGGCGGGCCAGCACGCTGAGCAGCGAGAACTCCTTGGCGGTCAGCTCCAGCCGCTGCCCGGCGCGGCTGGCCTTGCGACTGATCAGGTCGATCCACAAGTCGCCAACTTGCACCTGCAAGGGCTCATGGTTGCTGCTGCGGCGCGTCAGTGCTTGCAGGCGCGCGACCAGCTCAAGGAACGAAAACGGCTTGCCCAGGTAGTCGTCGGCGCCTTCGCGCAGGCCGTGGATGCGGTCTTCGACGCGCTCGCGGGCGGTCAGCATGATCACCGGCGTCTGCTTGCGGGCACGCAATGCGCGCAGCACGCCGTAACCATCCAGGCCGGGCAGCATGACGTCGAGGACGATCACCGCGTAGTCGCCTTCCAGGGCCAGGTGCAGGCCGTCGATGCCGTCACGGGCCAGGTCGACGGTAAAGCCCTGTTCGCTCAAGCCGCGATGCAGGTAGTCGGCGGTTTTCTCTTCGTCTTCGATGATCAGTACACGCATGCTCTTGTCTCAACTGGCGTTCGGCGCGGCCGCGGTGGCGGCCTGGCGGCGATGGAACAGACGCTCCAGGGCCAAGTATATGACCGGGGTGGTGAACAGCGTCAGCGCCTGGCTCACCACCAGCCCACCGACCACCGCAATGCCCAGGGGCTGGCGCAGTTCAGCGCCAGTGCCAAAGCCGAACATCAGCGGGACTGCGCCGAGCAAGGCGGCCAGGGTGGTCATGATGATCGGCCGAAAACGCGTCAAGCACGCTTGATGGATCGCCTGCTCCGGGGTCAGGCCTTGCTTGCGCTGCGCCTCCAGGGCGAAGTCGATCAACAGGATGCCGTTCTTCTTGACGATGCCTATCAGCAGCACCACGCCGATCAGGCCCATGATGCTGAAGTCCTGGCCCATCGCCCACAGCAGGATCAACGCCCCCAGGCCGGCCGAGGGCAGGGTGGAGATGATGGTCAGCGGGTGGACGAAGCTCTCGTAGAGCACGCCGAGAATGATATACACCGCCACCAGCGCAGCGAGGATCAGCCACGGCTGGCTCGACAGCGAACTCTGGAAGGCCTGGGCGGCGCCCTGGAAGTTGCCGGCGATCGAGTCGGGCATGCCCAGTTCGCGTTGGGTTTGGTCGAGGATGCGCACCGCATCGCCCAGGGCTACCCCGGGCGCCAGGTTGAACGACAGGTTGGCGGCCGGGAACAGGCCGTCATGGGCGATCGACAGTGGCCCGGTGCTCGGCGCGGCGACATGCGCGAGCGCCGACAGTGGCACCATTTGGTTGGTCAGCGGTGAGCGCAGGTAGAAGTAATTGAGGCTCTCGGCCTTGCCCCGCTGGCGGGCATCCAGTTCGAGAATCACCTTGTACTGGTTGGTCTCGGTCTGGAATTCACTGATCTGCCGCTGGCCGAAGGCGTCATACAGCGCCTGGTCGACATCGGTGGTGGTCAGGCCGAAGCGCGCTGCGGCCTGGCGGTCGATCTCGATGCGGGTGACGCTGGCGCCCAACTGCAGGTCGTTGGACAGGTCACGAAACGCCGGGATCTCGCGTAGGCGCTCGGTCAAGCGCTGGGTCCAGAGGTCCAGGGCGACGCCGTCATTGCTCTTGAGCACGTACTGGTACTGGGTACGCGATGGCCCGGAGCTGAGGTTGATATCCTGGCCGGCACGCATGTACAGCACCACCCCAGGGACTTTCGCCAGTTGCGGGCGCAGCCGGTCGATCAGCTCGCTGGCCGACACATCGCGCTCGCCACGGGGCTTGAGGGCGATCCAAAAGCGGCCGTTGGCGATGGTCTGGTTGTTGCCGGTGACACCCACCGCGTGGGAGAAGGCGCGCACCGCAGGGTCAGCCTCGATGATCTTGGCCAGCGCCTGATGCTTTTCGATCATCGCCGGATAAGAGACGTCGGCCGCTGCCTCGCTGGTGCCGAGGATGAAACCGGTGTCTTGCAGCGGGAAGAAGCCTTTGGGAATGGCCACGTAGCCGACCACCGCCAGCGCCAGGGTCAGGCCGAACACGCCGAGGGTCAGGCGTTGATGGGCGAGGGCGCGGTTCAGGCCTTTTTCGTACCAGCGCACCAGGCGCTCGCCAAAGCCATCGTGATGCTCCTTGGGTGGCCGGCGCATGAACAGCGCGCACAGGGTCGGCGCCAGGGTCAGCGACACCACCACCGAAATCAGGATGGTCGAGGTCGCGGTGAGGGCGAACTCCTTGAACAGCCGCCCAACCACACCGCCCATGAACAACAGCGGGATAAATGCGGCGATCAGCGAGAAGCTGATCGATATCACGGTAAAGCCGATCTCGCCGGCGCCTTTTATTGCGGCGGTGCGGCTGTCGTCGCCAGCCTCCAGGTGGCGGTGGATGTTCTCCACCACCACGATCGCATCGTCGACCACGAAGCCCACCGAGATGACGATGGCCACCAGGGTCAGGTTGTTCAAGCTGAAACCAAAGATATACATCAGCGCGCAGCTGGCGATCAGCGACACGCCCAGCACACTCGACACCACCAAGGTCGCCGACCACTGGCGCAGGAACAACGCCATCACGCCGATCACCAGGATCACCGCGATCATCAAGGTCAGCTCCACCTCATGCAGCGAGGCGCGGATGGTCTGGGTGCGGTCTTGCAGCACCGACACCTCGACCGAGGCCGGGAGCATTTCCTGCAAGCGCGGTAGCGCCTCCAGCACCCGGTCGACGGTATCGACGATGTTCGCCCCAGGCTGGCGGAACACCACCAGGTTCAGCCCAGGCTGATCGCCAGACCAGGATTTGACGTAGGCGTTTTCCGCGCCCTGGATCACCTTGGCCACATCCGACAGGTGTACCGGCGCGCCGTCGCGGTAGGAGACGATCAGCTTGGCGTAGTCCTCGGGATGAAACAGCTGGTCGTTGGCGGCCAGGGTCGACACGCTGTGCTCGCCGTACAGCGCGCCCTTGGCCAGGTTCAGGCTGGTTTGCTGGATAGCCAGGCGCAGGTCGGCCAGGGTCAGGCCGATGGCGGCGAGTTTCTCCGGCTGGGCCTGGACGCGGATCGCCGGGCGCAGTTGGCCGGTGATGTTGATCAAGCCGACCCCGTCGATCTGGCTCAACTGTCGCGCCAGCAAGGTCTCGGTGTAGTCGCTCAGCTCGTTGCCGGGCATCTGCGCGGAGCTGACGGTGAGCACCAGCACCGGGCTGTCGGCCGGGTTGACCTTGCGCCAGGTTGGCGGGTTGGGCAGGTCCTGGGGCAGGCGCGCGGTGGCGGTGTTGATCGCCGCCTGGACTTCCTGGGCGGCGGTGTCGATGTTCTTGTCGAGGGTGAATTGCAGGATCAGGTTGGTCGAGCCCAGCGCGCTGCTGCTGGTCATCTGGGTCATGCCGGGGATGGCGCTGAACTGTACTTCCAACGGCGTGGCCACCGACGAGGCCATGGTTTCCGGGCTGGCGCCGGGCAGTTGCGCGGTAACCTGGATGGTCGGGAAATCTGCCTCTGGCAAGGGCGCCACGGGCAAGCGTGGGAAAGCGATGGCGCCAAGCAGGACCAGGGCGAAGGTCAGCAGCAGGGTGGCGACTGGGTGGTCGATGCACCAGGCGCAAAGACCGTTGCGGGTAGTCATGGTTGCGCCCTGCGATCGGCCATCTCAGTACTGTTGGGCGCGTCGCTCAGCACTTCGACGTGAGCCCCCGGCTTGAGCCGCGACTGACCATCGAGCACCAGCCGATCACCGGCTTTGACCCCGGCAATGATGTTCAGCGTGCTGTCCTGGAACAGCACCTTGACCGGCACACTGGTGACCTTGTCGCCGTCCAGGCGGTAGACGAAATGGCCGTCGACGCCGCGCTGGACCACGGGTGGCGGTACCACCAGCGCGCTTTCGTCGACCGCGGTGCGCAGCTTTATCGTCACCAGTTGGCCGGGCCAGAGCAGCCCATCCTTGTTGTCGAATTCGGCCTTGACCCGCAGCGTGCCGGTGGTGGCCGAGATCTGGTTGTCGATCAGGGCCAGATGCCCCTCGGCGAGCAGTTTGCTTTCGCCGTTGGCATCCAGGTAGGCCTGGACCACAGCTGCGGTTGGCGCCTTGAGCAGGCTTTGCAGGGTCGGCAGCATCTGCTGGGGCAGGGCGAACTCGATGCCGATCGGGTCGATCTGGGTCACGCTGAACAGGCTTTGGGTATCGCTGGTGCGCACCAGGTTGCCGGGGTCGACATTGCGTATGCCGACTCGCCCGGTTACCGGGGAGCGGATCTGTGTATAAGAAAGCTGCACCTGGGCATTGGCGATGGCCGCCAGGTTGCCCTTACCGGTGGCTTGCAACTGATTGACCAGCGCCTGTTGCTGGTCGAGGGTCTGCTTGGAGACGCCATCGTCGCTGCTCAGTAGCTTGTAGCGCTTAAGATCGACCTCGGCCACTTGCAGCTGCGCCTGGCTCTGGCCGAGCTGGGCACGTGCCTGGTCGAGGCTGGCGCGGATAGCCCGATCGTCGAGGGTGGCGAGCAGGTCCCCCTGCTTGACCCACTGGCCTTCCTTGACCAGCACTTGGGTCAGCACGCCTTCGACCTGTGGCCGAATCTCGACACTGTGCAATGACAGCACCGAGCCAATGGCGCTGGCATAGCGCGGCACATCTTGCTGGGCGACGCTGACCACCCGCACTGGAATCGCCGTTTGCGCACGGACGGCCGGCGCCGATTGGCGTTGGCTCAGCCAGCCGCCTGCGCCAATCAGGGCAATGAGCGCCAAGGCGGCAAGAAACACAGAGCGGGACGGACGTCGCATCGGGTCGGGCACCGTAGCCGGGGGTGAGAAAACGGATGTCTGTACTCAAGCTTATAGCGCCGGGATCGGGTCGCCAGCGTGACGCCTAGCTGACAGCGCTGACAGTTTCGGCAGGTTAGTGGCGAATTGCCAATATGCTGCCCCAGATCAATGTTTCTCTGCTAGTTGGCCATAGAGTCGAACGCCCTGCCGATCTTCCCGACAAGAACGAGAGCCGCCGATGAAGTGCAATGTGCCTGTTACCGGTCGCCAAGTGGAGTACCCCGGCGATGCCAACATCCTGTCCACTACCGACCTGGACAGCCTGATCACCTATGCCAATGACGATTTCGTGCGCATCAGTGGCTTTGCCCGCGACGAATTGCTCGGCCAAGCGCATCACCTGGTGCGCCACCCCGACATGCCGCCGCAGGCGTTCGAGCAGATGTGGCGGGCGTTGAAGGCCGGCAGTTCATGGATGGGCTTGGTCAAGAACCGCTGCAAGAATGGCGATCACTATTGGGTCAGCGCCTTCGTTTCGCCGATCAGTAGCGGCGGTAATACCGTCGAGTATCAGTCGGTGCGCACCCGGCCAACTGAAGCGCAGGTCGCCGCCGCCGAGCGTTGTTATGCACGCTTGCGCGCGGGGCGGCGAGGTTGGCGCGAGCGCTTGCCGGTGGTTGGCCTGGGCCTGCGCGCATGCGTGGCGGTGGCGGCTGCCTTGGTGGTGGCACTCGGCGCTGGGCATTGGTGGTTGGGCACGCCTTGGCAGGCTGCACTGCTGGAGTTGCTGTTGGCCGCAGGCCTGAGCAGTCTGGCGATTGTGCTGGCGTTGCGCCCGTTCGAGCGCTTGCGCCGCCAGGCGCTGAGCATTGCCGACAATCCGCTGAGCCAGCAGCTGTATACCGGACGGCGCGACGGCATCGGCCAGATCGAGTTCGCCATGCGTATGCTCAAGGCGCAGCTGGGCGCGGTGGTTGGGCGTATCGGCGATACCTCGGCGCGTCTGGCTGGCCATTCCGGGGCCTTGGTCAATGCCCTGCAGGCCAGTCACGCCAACAGCCTGGATCAGCAGAACGAAGCCGACCAAGTCGCCACCGCGATCCACCAGATGAGCGCCAGCGTCGCTCAGGTTGCCAGCAGCGCCCAGTTGGCCTCGATGGCCGCTGACCAGGCTGAGGACGAGACCCAGGCCGGCCACCAGTTGGTCGACCGCAATCGCTGCGCGATCCAGGATCTGGCGGGGTCGTTGGTAGAGGCCAGTGAAGTGGTGCAGCAGCTGGAGGGCCACAGCAGCGAGATTTCCGGAGTGCTGGATGTCATTCGCGCGATTGCCGAGCAGACTAACCTGCTGGCCTTGAACGCTGCGATCGAAGCGGCGCGCGCCGGCGATCAGGGGCGCGGCTTTGCCGTGGTTGCCGACGAGGTTCGCGGCTTGGCCCAGCGCACGGCGCAGTCGACCCATGAAATCCAACGCATGATTGGCGCCCTGCAGGATGGTGCGCGTGCCGCCGTGCAGGTGATGCAGCAGAGCAGCGCCCACGCAGGACACAGCGTGAGCCAGGCGCAGTTGGCCAGCGGCGCGCTGGATAGCATCAGCGTGCGGGTCAACCAGATCAACGAGATGAGCTTGCAGATTGCGGCGGCGGTAGAGCAGCAGAGTCAGGTCAGCGAGAGCATCAACCGCAACATCGTCAGCATTCGCCAGGCCAGTGAGGCGACGGTCGATGTGGGCCAGCGCAGTCACACCCGGGCCAGTGATGTGGCGGATTTGGCGCAGGATCTGCGGCGCTTGGCCGATGAGTTCTGGCGGCGCTGCCTCAGAAACCTATGAAGGCGTAATAGACAGGCGGCTCGGCGGTGGTTTGCAGGCCGTGACTCACAAGGGTACTGGCGAGCTCTGAGTCCGCTACATGCACAGTCCAAGGCGCACGATCATCGCTGCTGACCTGCTCCAGCGCATTAGCGAAAGCCGCCATTTCCGGCAAATAGGCGGTAAAGCCATTGCCCTTTAGCGCGCTGGTGGTCATACCCAACGCCTGACAAATCGCCACCTTGGCCGCGATATCGTCCCTATCCGCCTGGCGCGACGCGGCAATCAGCGCGACCAGCTGCGGATCCGCCAGTACCTGGCCATGGATCAATTCAGGCCCCTGGCCCCAGGCTTCGGGTGGGCAGTCCTTGTTTTCCGGGCGCAGCGGCAGGTGCGGGTTGATCTCTGCCGGGTAGATGCGACAGACCAGTGGCCGCGTCTCATAAATAGTGCACAGGTCCTGCGCATCGAGGTTGCGACAGCGCCCGGGATTGAATGCAGCAAAGGTCACTGACACGCGCAATTGCCCAGTGCCGCAGCTGACCGGGTGCGAACGCCCCAGCACATGCTCGCGCTGCTCGACCGGCATGCCCGGGCCATCGGTGACGAAAGCCTCGAGCAATACCACTACCTGGCCGCCAGCCGCCGCCCATTGGCGCGACTCGGCCAAGGTCAACGGAACATGATGGCCAGTGCAGCACTTGCCACAACCGGTGCAGGAAAAACGAATGCTGTCGTTCACTTGGCGCCTGGGTTCCACTCGCTGACGAACGCCTTCTTGTGTTGACGATCGTACAGGCACAGCTCAGTGCCGGTGCGTTGCTGCATATGCTTTTGCGGATAGACGCCTTCGATCAGCAGGGCGCTGAAACCGACCTGGTCGTCGAACTCGGCTGGCTTGCCGCGGGCGTGGGCGTCCTTGAGTTGGCTGGCAGACAGGCAGTCCTTGAGCATCTGTTGGCGATACTCGTTCCAGGCCTGGCTGCTGGAGGCCTGGGCGACACCTGTGGACAGGGCGCAGGCGATCAGGAGAAAGCTGAAATACTTCATACGCGATACCGGCATAAAACATCCGAGGGGCGCGAATTATGCCCCAGTCTCCCCAGGCATCAAGCCTGGGAGTTTGTCGCTGAATATATCAGGGTGGCCCAGCTTGCCTACTGGCGTAACTGTCAGTGCTCAGCGAACACCACGGTGCGCGCAGCGGTCACCAGGCAGTCGGTCAGGTCCGGCGAGGAGAATTTGGTGAGGATCGCATTGGCGCCGGCGGTCTTGGCCTTTTCGCTGCTCATGGCGCTGTCCAGCGAAGTGTGCAGCAATATATAGAGGTGCTGGAAGTCGGGCGTCTCGCGCAGGGTGCGGGTAAAGGCGTAGCCGTCCATCTCCGACATCTCGATGTCGGAAACGATGATGTTGATCTCGCGCTCGGTGCCTTGCAGCTCCAACAGCACATTGATCGCGTCCTTGGCACTGCGCGCGGTGTGGCATTCGATCCCCAGGTTGCGCAGGGTGTGCACCGATTGCTGCAGGGCGACTTGGCTGTCGTCGACGACCAGGATATTGGCGGCGGCCAACAGGCTGGCGTCTTCCTCGCTCAGCTCGCCGGGATGCGGCTCGGGCTGAGGGGGGGCGATGGCATGGATGACCTTTTCAATGTCCAGCACCTGCACCAGGGTGTTGTCGACCCGGGTCACGCCGGTGATGAACGAGCGATTGCCCGAGCCGTAGGGCGGCGGTTTGATGTCGGTGCTCAGGCAATGCACGATGCGGCTCACCGCCTGCACGTGCAGGCCCTGGCGCGAGCGGCTGATCTCGGTGACGATCAGGCAGCCGCCGTCCGGGTCGGCCAGCGGCCGCTCGCCGATGGCGCGCGACAGGTCGATCACCGACAACGAATTGCCGCGCAGGGTCGCCACGCCTTTTACGTGAGGGTGGGACTCCGGCAGCTTGGTCAGTGGCGGGCAGGTGATGATTTCGCTGACCTTGAGCAGGTTGATAGCCATCAGCTTGCCGCTGCGCAGGGTGAACAGCAGCAGGGACAACGAGTCCGCGCGGGCATTTTGCGTGGCCATGGGCAACCTTTGGGTGTGTCAGGAAAAGAGAGGATGCCGGGTTATCGGCCTGTGCTGGCTTGGCTTTAGGGGTTTTTCGGTCCGCTGCGATAGGCTGCAAAGCAGCCCCACCCCCATTCAGCGCAGCCCCAAGCGCTTGGCCACCCGACTCAAATTGGCCCGATCCAGCCCCAACTCACGCGCCGCTGCCGCCCAGTTATCCTCGTGGCGCGCCAGGCACGCCTCGATCACTTGCCGCTGATAATCATCCAGCGCTTCACGCAGCCCACCCTCGGGCAGGCTGGCCAAGACTTGCGCGCTTTCAACCGGCGCGGCAGTGGTCGGCAGCACACTACGCAGATCCAGGTCCGCAGCCTCCAAGGTAAGAATCCGTGGCCGCTGCGGGTGCTGCCCGAGGGCCTTGAGTGCCGAGCGGCCGATCAAGTGCTCCAATTCACGCACATTGCCCGGCCAGTCATAAGCCAGCAGTGCCGCCTGGGCCTCATGACTCAGACGCAAACTATTCAGGCCCAGGCGCGAACGGTTCTGCTCCAGGAAGTAGCCCGCAATCAGCAGCACATCACGGCCGCGCTCGCGCAGCGGTGGAACCTGCAACGGATACACGCTGAGCCGGTGATAGAAATCGGCGCGATAGCGGCCGTTGCGCACCTCATCGGCCAGGTCGCGGTTGGTCGCGGCGATCAGCCGTACATCGACCTGGTGCTCACGATCCGACCCCAAGCGCTGCAGCTGGCCGCTTTGCAACACGCGTAGCAGCTTGGCCTGTACCGTCAGCGACAACTCGCCCACCTCATCGAGAAATAACGTACCGCCATTGGCCAGTTCGAACTTGCCACGTCGTTCGCCATGGGCACCGGTGAACGCCCCACGGACATGGCCAAACAGCTCGCTTTCGACCAGGGTGTCGGGCAGGGCCGCGCAGTTGAGGCTGATCAGTGGCTTGTCGGCGCGGCTGCTGGCCTGGTGCAGGGCCTGGGCCACCAGCTCCTTGCCGACGCCGGTCTCTCCGGTAATCAACACGGTCAGGTCACTGCCGCCTACCAGGCGGATTTCTTCTACCAAGCGTTTGTGCGCCTTGCTCTGGCCGATCAATTCCTTGTCCTGGCCGCTGGCCTGGCGGTAGACCTCGGCGCGTTGCTGTTCGTCTTCCACGCGCAGAGCCAGATGCTCGATGCGCTCGGCCACGGTGACCGTGGCCGCTGCCAGGCTGGCGAACGCTTGCAGGGCATCCAGCTCCAGGCTCTGGAACTGACCGGGGGTCAAGGCATCCAGGGTCAGCAGGCCCCAGGGCTGTTCATCGACCATCAGCGGGCAGCCCATGCAATCGTGTACTTCCAGGTCGGCGTCGGGTGCATTGACCAAGCCGTCATAGGGATCAGGCAGTTGGCTGTCGCTGGCAAAGCGCGTCGGCTCGCTGCGGCTGAGCAGGATCTTGAAGCGCGGGTGCTCACTGACCCGAAAGCGCCTGCCCAAGGTGTCAGGGGCGAGACCGTCGACCGCCAGCGGCACCAACCATTCGCCATCCAGGCGCAGCAAGGCAGCGGCGTCGCACGGCAGCAAATCGCGCATGGCCTGCAGTAGGCGGCGATAGCGCTCTTGGTCGGGCAGGTCGCGCGACAGGTCGCTGACCAGGGGGAGAAGGGCAGTGAGCAACGGTTTTGCGGTCATAAAGACTCCTGTTGGTCGTTATGACTATACGCTTGTCGTTGTCATTTTGACAATGCGTCCCGCGAAGCCCTGAATACACTGGGTTTTGAAGTTGGCACGATTGCTGAAATAGCCAAGGCATCCATTCGAAGCCACAGGCTCAGGAGTTGTCGCAATGCTCAATGCCGAACAACGTGCAATCATCAAAGCCACTGTCCCTCTGCTGGAAAGCGGTGGCGAGGCGCTGACCACCCACTTCTATAAGATGATGCTCAGCGAGTACCCCGAGGTACGCTCGCTGTTCAACCAGGCCCACCAGGCCAGCGGCGACCAGCCGCGCGCCCTGGCCAACGGTGTATTGATGTACGCCCGCCACATCGATCAGCTCGAGCAGCTCGGCGGGCTGGTTGGGCAGATCATCAACAAGCACGTGGCGCTGCAGATTCTGCCCGAACACTACCCGATCGTGGGGCGCTGCCTGCTGCGCGCCATCGAAGAAGTGCTTGGCAAGGACATCGCCACCGCTGAGGTGATCGATGCCTGGGCCGCGGCCTATGGTCAGTTGGCCGATATCCTGATCGGCGCCGAGGAAAACCTCTACAAACAGAAAGAAGAAGCCGCAGGCGGCTGGCGCGGCACGCGCGAGTTCCGCCTGGTGCGCCGCGAGCAAGAGAGCAGCGAGATCGTCTCCTTCTATTTCGCCCCGGTCGATGGCAAGCCGGTGCTCAAGGCCGAACCGGGTCAGTACATTGGCCTGCAACTGTTTATCGACGGTGCCGAGCAGCGTCGCAACTATTCCCTCTCGGCTTTGTGCGATGGCGAGCAATACCGCATCAGCGTCAAGCGTGAGGCCGGTGGCAAGGTGTCCAACTACCTGCATGACGGGTTCATGGTAGGCGATACCATCGCCTTGTTCCCGCCTGCAGGCGACTTCACCCTGGCGCAGAGCGACAAGCCGTTGGTGTTGATCAGTGGTGGGGTGGGCATCACTCCGACCTTGGCGATGCTGCAAGCGGCGCTTGCTACCGAGCGTCCGGTGCACTTCATCCACTGTGCGCGTAATGGCGCGGTGCATGCCTTCCGTGACTGGATCGACGGCCTGGCTGCGCGCCATCCGCAGCTCAAGCGTTTCTATTGCCATGCCGAGGAGGGCGGTGATGCCGATGCGGTGGGCTTGTTGAACGAGGAATTGTTGGCGCAGTGGCTGCCGCAGGAACGCGACGTCGATGCCTACTTCCTGGGGCCTAAGGCCTTCATGGCGGCGATCAAGCGTCAGCTCAAAGGGCTAGGTGTGCCAGAGGCGCAGAGCCGCTACGAGTTCTTTGGGCCGGCGGCTGCATTGGAGTAATCCTCCAGGCAGGTGCGGCATCATCGCGGGGCAAGCCCGCTCCCGCGCGATAGCGTAGGAGCGGGCTTGCCCCGCGATGGCTGCTGCAGATGTTTCATCCTTAATCGCGCTTTAATCACTGTATCCTTCACTCGCGGGTGTCGAGGGGCTTGCGCCTGTCCGGCATTCGCGTCGCCATTTGTGCATGGCCGACGTTGAACTGACGTCGATCCGTCTGGTCCTAGAGCTCTGCGGATAGTGCCGTCACGCCACTCCTTCGACATTCAAGGTCATGTTCAGCGTGTAGACTGGCGCCCAGGTCGGCCTCAGCGCTGCCACTCTCCATCGAAGGAATCGGCAATGAACGAACAAACATCGCGCCTCAATCGTGAACGGCGCTTCCTGGTGCTGCTGGGGGTGATCTGTCTCGCCCTGATCGGCGGCGCGCTCTACATGCAGATCGTGCTCGGCGAGGCGCCATGCCCGTTGTGCATCCTGCAGCGCTACGCCTTGCTGCTGATCGCGGTGTTCGCGTTCATCGCAGCGGCCATGCCGGGCAAGCGCAGCCTGACGCTGTTCGAAGGCTTGGTCATGCTCAGCGCCATCGGCGGAATCGTTGCGGCTGGCCGCCATGTGTATATACTCGCCAACCCTGCGGTCAGTTGCGGCATCGATACCCTGCAACCGATCGTCGACGACTTGCCCCTGGCCAAGGTCTGGCCACTGGCGTTTCAGGTCGAGGGTTTCTGCAGCACCCCGTATCCGCCGATCCTGGGTCTGTCGCTGGCGCAATGGGCGCTGGTGGCGTTCATCCTGACCGCCATCCTGGTGCCGCTAGGCATCTATCGCAACCGCCGCGGGGCTTAGACCAAAGTCCCGAATTCGCGCAAGTCTGTTGCACCGCGAGAGAATCACCTGATCTCGCCTCCCAGTTGATCCAGATCAAATACAAAGCCTTGCAGAATGCGGGTTTCAGGCCTACTGGGAGGGGTGCGACAAACTGTCGCGAAGTTGATTTTTTGAGCAGGATTGTTACGCATTCTGTAAAAGACTGTTGCTCAATAAGTCATAGTAAAGGGGGGGCGACCTATCTACAATCGCCCCCAATTTCCGTTCGGCACTGCTTGCAAGTCGCAGGATTGAAGGAAGCCACGGCTCCTTTTTGCTGACTTCGTCAAGTTTCGCCCAACGGCGATACCGGGCGGACACCCCTCCGCGTTTTCCCGCACCAAATGGACTTGGTCTGAAGTACAGGCCGTTTGCCTACGAAACCAAAAGCACCGTAAAGCCCGCTCAACGCCAGGTCCTGCAGTCGGACCCCAGGCAGGAGCGAATTCGAGCCCAAATTGCTAACGCTTGGCAGGACGAAGTGTTGGCGAACAAAACACTATTGCATTGAAGCAAGCTGATCTAGAGGTCGTGAGATGAGTAAAAAGCGTTACCCCAGACTGTTTGGCATATTGCCCTTTTTAGGCATGCTTTTACTCAGTGGGTGCAACTGGACCCTGCTCGACCCGAAGGGCCAGGTCGGCATTGAGCAAAAGAACCTTATCCTGATCGCTACCGGCTTGATGCTGCTGGTGGTCGTGCCGGTCATCATCATGACCCTGGCGTTCGCCTGGAAGTACCGTGCTTCCAACAAGGCAGCCACCTACACCCCCGACTGGTCGCACTCGACCAAGATCGAGCTGGCGATCTGGATCATCCCGGTGATCATCATCTGCGCCCTGGGCTACTTCACCTACCTGTCCACCCACAAGCTGGACCCGTACCGTCCACTGGATTCCGATGTGAAGCCGGTGCAGATCGACGTGGTCGCGCTGGACTGGAAATGGCTGTTCATCTACCCGGAGCAGGGCATTGCCACGGTCAACAAGATCGTCTTCCCAGCTAACACCCCGGTCAACTTCCGCGTCACCTCCGACGCTGTGATGAACTCCTTCTTCATCCCAGGCCTGGGCGGTCAGATCTACGCCATGGCCGGTATGACCACCAAACTGCACCTGATCGCTAACGAGAACGGTGAGTTCGACGGTATCAGCGCCAACTACAGCGGCGCCGGTTTCACCGGTATGAAGTTCAAGGCCACTGCAACCTCCCAAGCTGACTTCGAGAAGTGGGTCGCTGAAGTCAAGCAGTCGCCGAAGAAGCTGGACAAGGCCGAATACGAAGCCTTGGCCAAACCAAGCGAATACAACCCAGTCGCGCTGTACAGCGAGGCTTCGGCTGACCAGTTCCAGATCATCGTCGACAAGTACGAAGGTATGAACCGCGGTCGTCCGAGCCACGAAGAAGAAGGCAGCAAGGATCTGGCCACAACCCAGGGTGTGGAGTCGAGTAAGCAACCAGCTGCCGGGGCAGAGGAGTAAGAGATGTTCGGTAAATTAAGTCTGGAGGCGATCCCGTATCACGAGCCGATAGTCATGGTGACACTTGCCATGATCGCGCTCGGTGGTATCGCTGTAGTAGGTCTGATCACCTACTTCCGCAAGTGGACCTACTTGTGGACCGAGTGGCTGACCACGGTCGACCACAAGAAAATCGGCGTGATGTACATCATCGTCGCCATGATCATGCTGCTGCGTGGCTTTGCCGACGCCATCATGATGCGGACCCAGCTGGCTGCCGCCACCGGTGGCTCCGAAGGCTACCTGCCGCCTGAACACTATGACCAGATCTTCACCGCTCACGGTGTGATCATGATCATCTTCATGGCGATGCCGTTCTTCACTGGTCTGATGAACCTTGCGGTTCCTCTGCAGATCGGTGCACGTGACGTGGCGTTCCCGTTCCTCAACTCCCTGAGCTTCTACCTGCTGCTGGCAGGCGTGCTGCTGGTCAACATCTCCCTGGGTGTTGGTGAGTTCGCCAAGACCGGCTGGGTTGCCTATCCGCCGCTTGCGGGTATTCAGTACAGTCCTGGGGTAGGTGTCGACTACTACATCTGGGCGCTACAGCTATCGGGTCTGGGGACAACGCTGACCGGCGTTAACTTCCTGGTCACCGTGATGAAAATGCGCGCTCCAGGCATGAAGCTGATGGACATGCCGATCTTCACCTGGACCTGCACCTGGGCCAACGTGCTGATCGTAGCTTCGTTCCCGATCCTGACCGCTGCACTCGCTCTGCTGACTGTTGACCGTTATCTGGACTTCCACATTTTCACCAACGAGCTTGGTGGGAACCCGATGATGTACGTCAACCTGTTCTGGGCGTGGGGTCACCCTGAGGTTTACATTCTGATTCTGCCGGCCTTCGGCGTGTTCTCGGAAGTCACCTCGACCTTCGCTGGCAAGCGTCTGTTTGGCCACCACTCGATGATCTATGCATCGGGCGCGATCGCCATCCTCGGCTTTGCCGTTTGGCTGCACCACTTCTTCACCATGGGTGCCGGCGCGAGCGTCAACACCTTCTTCGGCCTGGCGACGATGCTGATCTCCATCCCGACCGGTGTGAAGTTGTTCAACTGGCTGTTCACGATCTACCAGGGCCGTCTGCGCTTCACCGCGCCGATCATGTGGACCCTGGGCTTCATGGTTACCTTCTCGATCGGTGGTATGACTGGCGTTCTGCTGGCTGTTCCAGGTGCTGACTTCGTTCTGCACAACAGCCTGTTCGTAATTGCCCACTTCCACAACGTGATCATCGGTGGTGCGGTCTTCGGCTACATCGCTGGCTTCTCCTTCTGGTTCCCGAAAGCCTTCGGCTTCACCCTGAACGAGAAGTGGGGCAAGGCTGCCTTCTGGTTCTGGATCTCTGGCTTCTACGTTGCGTTCATGCCGCTGTACGCCCTGGGCTTCATGGGCATGACCCGTCGTCTGAACCACTCCGACAACCCGCTGTGGGAACCCTACCTGTACGTTGCCGTCGTCGGCGCCGTGCTGATCCTGTTCGGTATCGCTTGCCAGCTGATCCAGATCTACGTATCGGTTCGCGATCGCAAGCAGAACATGGACGTCACTGGCGACCCATGGGGCGGCCGTACCCTGGAATGGTCGACTTCTTCGCCACCTCCGTTCTACAACTTCGCTCACATGCCTGAGAAAGTTGGTCTGGACGCCTGGCACGAAGCCAAGGAAGCCGGTGTGGCCTACAAGCCTGCGGCCAAGTACGAAGCGATCCACATGCCGAGCAACACCTCTACCGGTTTGTTCATGGGCCTGCTGCTGACCGTCTTCGGCTTCGCCTTCATCTGGCACATCTGGTGGCTGGTAGGCGCGAGCCTGGTAGCAACCATCGCAGTCTTCGTTCGCCACGCTGCACGTGACGACCAGGGCTACATGGTTCCGGCTGAAGAAGTGGCGCGCATCGAAGGCGAGCGCATGAAAGCGCTGGCCCAAGCAGGTGCTCTGCCTGCCGGCGCACGTGTCGAATCGTTTGAACGGGTGTAATCAATGTCCAGTCAAGTAATCCACGGTGACGCTCATGGTCATGACCATGGGCACGACGATCACCACCACGACTCGGGCCAGATGACCGTACTTGGTTTCTGGCTGTACCTGATGACCGACTGCATCCTGTTTGCGTCGCTCTTCGCCACCTACGCGGTGCTGTCCGGCGGTTTCGCCGGCGGCCCGTCGGGTCACGACATCTTCCAGCTCGACTTCGTGCTGGTTGAAACCGCGTTCCTGCTGCTGTCCTCGATCACCTTCGGCTTCGCCATGCTGAAGATGTTCGATGGCAAGAAAGCCGGTGTACTGGGCTGGTTGGCTATCACCTTCCTGTTCGGTGCTGCGTTTATCGCGATGGAAATCTATGAGTTCCATCACCTGATCGCTGAAGGCTACGGCCCGCAGCGCAGTGGCTTCCTGTCGGCGTTCTTCGCGCTGGTCGGTACCCACGGTCTGCACGTGACTGCCGGTCTGATCTGGATGGCGATCATGATGTATCAGATCAACAAGCACGGCATCACGCCGACCGCCAAGACCCGCATGAGCTGCCTGAGCCTGTTCTGGCACTTCCTGGACGTGGTCTGGATCTGCGTGTTCACCGTCGTCTACCTGCTGGGGGTTCTGTAATGGCTAATGCACATGACACTCATCATGAAGGCAACCACGGCAGCGTGAAGTCGTACATGATCGGCTTCGTACTGTCGATCATCCTGACCGCGATTCCGTTCGGCCTGGTGATGTATCCGACCCTGCCGAAGAACCTGACTGTCCTGATCGTGGTGGCCATGGCCGTCATTCAGGTAGTGGTGCACCTGGTTTACTTCCTGCACATGGACCGCTCGAAAGAGCAGCGTTCCAATGTCTCGACGTTCCTGTTCACCGTTCTGGTAATTGCACTGCTGGTCGGCCTGTCGCTGTGGATCATGTTCAGCATCCACTTCGAAATGATGGCCAAGTGAGGTAAGACTGCATGTCCGTGAAGCACTTTATCCAAATCACCAAACCGGGGATCATTTTCGGTAACGTGCTTTCCGTGGCAGGCGGTTTCTTCCTTGCCGCTAAGGGGCATGTGGACTTCGCCCTGTTCCTGGCGGTGGTTGTTGGTACTTCGTTGGTGGTAGCGTCCGGTTGCGTGTTCAACAACTGCATCGACCGCGACATCGACGTGAAGATGGAACGTACCAAGAACCGCGTCATGGTTCAGGGCGGCATGTCGCTGCCCCTCGCGCTGATCTACGCCACCCTCCTGGGGGTGGCCGGCTTCAGCTTGCTGTATGTCCAGGCTAATCCGCTGTCGGCGTTCTGCGCAGCTGTAGGCTTCATCGTCTACGTCGGTTTCTACAGCCTCTGGCTGAAGCGCAAATCGGTGCACGGCACCTTGGTTGGCAGCCTGTCGGGTGCCATGCCTCCGGTGATCGGCTACTGCGCCGTGAGCAACAGCTTCGACCTGGCTGCAGTGACCCTGCTGGTGATGTTCAGCCTGTGGCAGATGCCGCATAGCTTTGCCATCGCGATCTTCCGCTTCAACGATTACGCGGCAGCCAAGATTCCGGTTCTGCCGGTGGCGCGCGGAGTCCTGGCGGCGAAGAAGCAGATCGTGCTGTATGTCCTGGCCTTTGTCCTGGCGACCCTGATGCTCACCCTCGGCGGTTACGCCGGTCTGGGTTATCTGGCCGTAGCGGCTGCCATGGGTCTGTACTGGTTGTACATGGCCTGGGGTGGTTACAAGGCTGAAGACGACAGCAAATGGGCGCGCAAGGTATTTGGTTTCTCCATCCTCACCGTCACCGCCTTGAGCGTGATGATGTCGGTGGATAGCCAGACCGCAGCTGACGTGCTGATGACTTACGCACGCTGATAGTCGCCTGCTACACGAAAAAACCCCGGCCATGTGCCGGGGTTTTTTTTGCCTGTTTTTCCTGTACCGGCCTCTTCGCGGGCAAGCCCGCTCCCACAGGTACAGTGCAAGCTTCAAAGGCTGTGGGAATTCTGTGGGAGCGGGCTTGCCCGCGAAGAGGCCGATACTGCAAATATGGATCTAAAGTTTTCAAAAAATATGCCTGAAAAATATATAAAAAACAGGAAATTATCTTTTGCATTAATAGTGTTTCGGCATTATCTTCTGAATCAGGCCGCCGCAGCGGCCAGCGTCGCTCGGACGGTTCCGGGCGCTAACGTCTCTCGAGGAAATCATGGCCGACCAAGGTTCGCCGCGCCGCTTCGCGCGCATCGATCGTCTCCCCCCGTACGTGTTCAACATCACTGCCGAACTGAAGATGGCTGCTCGCCGGCGTGGCGAGGACATCATCGACCTGAGCATGGGTAACCCCGATGGCGCCACGCCGCCGCACATCGTCGAGAAGCTGGTGCAAGTCGCCCAGCGCGAAGACACCCACGGCTATTCCACCTCCCGTGGCATCCCGCGCCTGCGTCGGGCGATTTCGCGTTGGTATCAGGAGCGCTACGAGGTCGAGATCGACCCGGAAAGCGAAGCCATCGTCACCATCGGCTCCAAAGAGGGCCTGGCGCACCTGATGCTCGCCACCCTCGATCATGGCGACACGGTACTGGTGCCCAACCCCAGCTACCCGATTCATATCTACGGCGCAGTGATCGCCGGGGCCCAGGTCCGCTCGGTGCCGCTGGTGCCTGGGGTGGATTTCTTCAACGAGCTGGAGCGGGCGATCCGCGAGTCGATCCCCAAGCCAAAGATGATGATCCTGGGCTTCCCGTCCAACCCGACCGCCCAGTGCGTCGAGTTGGATTTCTTCGAGCGCGTGGTCGCTTTGGCCAAACAGTACGATGTGCTGGTTGTGCACGACCTGGCCTACGCCGACATCGTCTATGACGGCTGGAAAGCGCCTTCGATCATGCAGGTGCCGGGGGCCAAGGACATTGCCGTGGAGTTCTTCACCCTGTCCAAAAGCTACAACATGGCAGGCTGGCGCATTGGCTTCATGGTCGGCAACCCTGAGCTGGTCAGTGCCTTGGGGCGGATCAAGAGCTACCACGACTACGGCACCTTCACCCCGCTGCAAGTCGCAGCCATCGCCGCACTGGAAGGCGACCAGCAATGCGTGCGCGACATCGCCGAGCAGTATCGGCAGCGGCGCAACTTGCTGGTCAAGGGGCTGCACGAGCTGGGCTGGATGGTCGAGAACCCCAAGGCCTCGATGTACATCTGGGCGAAGATTCCCGAGGCTTATGCGCACCTGGGCTCGCTCGAGTTCGCCAAGAAGCTGCTGGCTGAAGCCAAGGTCTGCGTGTCGCCGGGCATCGGCTTTGGTGACTACGGCGATGACCATGTGCGCTTCGCCCTGATCGAGAACCAGGACCGTATTCGCCAGGCCATTCGGGGTATCCGCCAGATGTTCCGGGCGGATGGCTTGACCCACAAGTAAGGCTTTACGTCTATCGCGGGGCAAGCCCGCTTCAACGCCAGCTTGAGCCCTGAACTGGTCTGGGATTCAACGCTGATCTGCGTGGGAGCGGGCTTGCCCCGCGATGCATTGGATGCCCCGATCAGCGGCAATGTTTTTTTACTCATCCCCTCTTCTCAGCCGCCTTTGCTTGGATTACAAATGGCGCCGCGGGCCCAGCCCCGATAACAACAATCCTTCCCCCCTGGTCATCATGTCCGAATACAACCCTTGCCTTGACTGCGGCGCTTGCTGCGGGTACTTCCGTGTGTCCTTCTTCTGGGGCGAATGCCAGTCTGCTGGCGGAGTCGTGCCCGATGACCTGGTGGTGCAGATCAACCCGACCCGGGTCGCGATGATTGGCACCGACGCCAAACCCTGCCGCTGCATCGGTCTGGAGGGTGAGATTGGCAAGCAGGTCGGCTGCACCCTCTACGCTAATCGCTCGACCCCATGCCGAGAGTTCGAAGCGTCCTGGGTCGACGGTGTGCACAACCCTAGTTGCGATGCCGCACGCGCTGCTTATGGCCTGCCACCGCTGGAAGCCAACGAGCCACATTGGCCTGACGAGGGGGCTGAAGTCGCCTGACGGCTGGAACGTTAAAGCACACAAACGGCGAACGCTGCAGAGCCACCGTTCGTCGGTTGGATCCAACGACCTCTGGCCTGTACCCCGCGAACCACGTGCTTGAGGCACAAAGTATTAACACCATTTTATCCGCGTGATTTCCGATTGCCGCGCCGGCAGCGACTACACATTCCCTCAAAGGAAATCAGTAGTCGCCAAGGTCAGGCTATTCGACTCGTCGCGTGTTTTGGTTCCCCCGGCAGCGCAACTTGCCACACGCATTCAAGGACTGAATGGCCTGATCCACGAAGGAGCTATCCGTGGACAGAAGAGTTGCCAAGCGTTCGCCTGCACGTATTTCACAGCTGTCATTGGCTATCAGCCTGGCAGTGGGGGGCATGGCCTTTGGTTTGAGCAGTGAACAGGCGCTGGCCGCCTGCAGCGCGGCGGGGTCGATAATCACCTGCAACGGCGCGGCCAACCCACTGGCACCGAGCTATACCAACGGCGGCAGTGGCCTTACGGTCAATGTCAACGCCGGTGCCACTTTGGGCACCTTGCTCGGCATAGGCGGGACGTCCCTGTCGCTGGCCGGCAACAACAACACCTTGAACAACTCCGGAACCATCGACCCGACGTTGCTGGGGCTGCTGAGCATCCAGTCCTCCGCCGTGCAGATCGGCAACACCGGCACCTCCAGCTCCCTCACCATCAACAACAACGCCAGCGGCGTGATCAAGGGCACCGGTGCGCTGCTGGGCGCGAGCCTGCTTAACCTCACCGGCATGGCGCTGGACGCGCGTAACGGTCCTACGGGCACCACCACCATCACCAACGCCGGCAGTATCGGCTCCACGCCGCTGGCCAGCCTGACGATACTGAGCGAGGACACTCCGGTCATCGCCGTGACCGGCGGCAGCACGGTGAATTTCACCAACACCGGCACCATACTGGGCCGGGCAGCCTTCGAGGCCTCGGCGACGGGCAACACCTTCACCAACGCCGGGACCCTCACCGGCAGCCTGTCGATGGGGGCCAACAGCAGCAACCGCTTCAACGCCATCACTGGTTCGAGTGTCGGCGCGGGGCTGGGTGTCAGCCTTGCCTTGCTGGTCACCAGCAACCCCAACCTCGCATTCGCGGCGGCGGGCAAGATCGATGGCGGTGCCGGCGGCACCAACACCCTGGCACTGCAGAACGCCATCGGTGGCGGCAGCGGCACCGGCGGTAGCGGTACGATCAATGCCTCCAACTACATCAACTTCAACCGCCTGATCGTCGACAGCGGTACCTGGAGCCTGGTCGGCCAGGTACTCAATGGCACTACTCAAACCACGCTCAATGGCGGCATCCTAAGTTTCGATAACGCTGCCGCGCTGGGCAGTGGCGGCATCACCAGCAATGGCGGGACGCTGCAGGGCAGTATTGCCGGGTTGACCCTGGCCAACGCCGTGACCCTCAACGCAGGAGGCCTGACCGTCAGTGGTAGCAACGACCTGGGCTTGAGCGGCGTGCTGTCGGGCGCTGGCGCACTGACCAAGTCCGGCAGCGGCCTGCTCACCCTGGCGGGCAGCAACACCTACAGCGGCGGCACCGTGCTTAGCGCTGGCGGCCTCAACCTGACCAGCGCAGCTGGCCTTGGCAGCGGTTCATTGACGGTCAATGGCGCCGCTAGTCTGCAAGGCAGCGTGCCACTGGTGCTGAGCAATGCCGTGCAGCTCAATGCGGCACTTAGCCTGCCTTCAAGCAACGCCCTGACCTTGGGAGGCATTCTCAGCGGCACAGGCTCGCTGGTCAAAAGCGGTAGTGGCAGCCTGACCCTCAACGGGGTCAATACCTATTCTGGCGGCACGACTCTGAGTAGCGGCACGCTCACCTTGGGCAATGCCAGTGCGCTGGGCAGCGGGGCACTCACCCTGGGCGGCAATGCCAGCCTCGATACCAGCACCGCGCTGACCCTGGGCAACGCCATTGGCCTGGCCGGCAATACCCTGACGCTACCCGGTAGCAACGCTCTGACCCTTGGCGGGGTGATCAGCGGCAGCGGCGCACTGGTCAAGAATGGCGCCAGCGGTCTGACCCTCAATGGTGCCAATACCTACAGCGGTGGAACCACCATCAACGGCGGAGCCCTGACCGTAGGCAGCAACACGGCCTTGGGTACCGGCGCACTGACCCTCGGCGCCAGCACCAGCCTGGGCGCCAGCACGGCGGTCAGCTTGGCCAATGCGGTCAACCTCGGTGCCAATACCCTAAGCCTGGTGGGGACCAACGCCACTACTTTGAGTGGCGTGATCAGCGGCACCGGCGCACTGGTCAAAAGCGGCGCAGCCGACCTGACCCTCAATGGCGCCAACACCTTCAGCGGCGGTCTGACCCTAAACACTGGCAAGCTGACCGTGGGCAATAACAATGCCCTGGGCGGTGGCGCGCTGACCCTCGGCGGCAACGCCAGCCTCGATGCCAATACCGGCGTCAGCCTGGCCAACGCAGTCAACCTTGGGGCCAACACCCTGAGCCTGCTCGGCACCAGCGCGACCACCCTGGATGGGGTGATCAGCGGTACCGGAGCGCTGGTCAAGAGCGGCGCGGCCGACTTGACTCTCAACGGCGCCAATACCTTCAGCGGCGGCACCACGCTCAACACCGGCAAACTGGTAGTGGGTAACAACACGGCCCTTGGCACGGGGGCGTTGGCCCTCGGCGGTAACGCCAGTCTGGACGCCAACGCCACGGTCAACCTTGGCAACGCCATCAACCTTGGCGCCAATGCCCTGAGCGTGCTGGGCTCCAGTGCCACCACGCTGAGCGGAGTGATCAGCGGCACGGGCGCCCTGATCAAGAACGGCAGCGACAACCTGACCTTGGCAGGCGCTAATACCTTCAGTGGCGGCCTGACGCTCAATGCCGGCACCCTGACCCTGAACAGTGCCGCGGCCCTAGGCACTGGCGCCTTGACTGTGGGTGGCGCGGCCACGCTGGCCAACAATGCCGCCATGACGCTGAACAACGCGGTCAATCTTGGCGCCAACCTCGCAGTCAACGGTACCAACGACCTGACCCTGGCGGGCAACCTCAGTGGTACTGGCGGCCTGGTCAAGAATGGCAGCGCCAGCCTGACCCTGAGCGGTAACAACAGCCAAACTGGCGCGACTGCGCTCAATGCCGGCACGTTGATTGTCGGCAGCGCAAGCGCGCTGGGCAGCGGCGCGCTGAATGCCGCGGCTAATACCACCCTGGATTCCACCGTCGCCAACTTGAGCGTGAGCAATGCGCTGAACCTGACGGGCACTCTCAACCTCACCGGTAGCAACAACCTAACCTTGGCCGGGGTGATCGCCGGCGCTGGCGGGCTGAGCAAAAATGGCAGCACCACCTTGACCCTCAATGGAGTCAATACCTATGCAGGCGGCACTACGCTCAATGGCGGGCAACTGACCGTCGGCAATAGCGCTGCATTGGGCACGGGCGCATTGACCCTCGGTGCCAACGCCAACCTCGATGCCAGCAGCGCGGTCAGCCTGGCCAACGCCATCAACCTTGGCGCCAACACCCTCAACTTGCTCGGTAACAGCGCTACCACCCTGGGCGGGGTGATCAGTGGCACCGGTGCGCTGGTCAAGAATGGCGCGGGCGACCTGAGCTTGAACGGCAACAACACCTTCAGCGGTGGCCTGACCGTCAACGCTGGCAAGTTGATCGTGGGCAACGACAATGCCCTGGGTGGCGGTGCCCTGACCCTGGGCGGCAATGCCAGCCTGGATGCCAGCACTGCCGTCAGCTTGGCCAACGCGATCAACCTGGGCGCCAATACCCTCAACCTGCTGGGCACTAGCGCCACTACCCTCGGCGGGGTGATCAGCGGCACAGGCGCACTGCTCAAAAGCGGTGCAGCTGGCCTGACCCTGAACGGCAACAACACCTTCAGTGGCGGGCTGACGCTCAATGCCGGCACACTCACCGTAGGTAACAACAATGCCTTGGGTACGGGGGCGTTGACCTTGGGCGGCAATGCCAGCCTGGATGCCAATACCGCAGTCAACCTCGGCAATGCGGTCAATCTGGGTGCCAACACCCTGAGCGTACTGGGCAGCAATGCCACCACTCTGGGCGGAGTCATCAGCGGCAGCGGCGCGCTGGTCAAAAACGGCGCAGCCAACCTGACCCTGTCCGGCGCCAACACGTTCACTGGCGGCCTCACGCTCAATGCCGGCACGCTGACCCTGGGCAATGCCGCCGCACTGGGCACCGGTGCGTTGACGGTCGGTGGCGCGTCGACCCTGGCCAGCACTGGCGCTTTGGTGCTCTCCAACGCCGTCGCTCTCGGGGATGATCTGACAGTGGCTGGCACCAGCAACCTGACCCTGAACGGCACCCTCAGCGGTACCGGCGGCTTGATCAAGAACGGCGCCGCCAGCCTGACCTTGACCGGCAACAACAGCTACTCCGGCGACACCACCCTGAACGCCGGCAGCTTGATCGTCGGCAGTGCCAGCGCGCTGGGCAGCGGCGCATTGAACGCCGCCGCCAACACCACCCTGGACAGCTCTGTGGCTGGCTTGACCCTGGCCAATGCGCTGAACCTGGCTGGCAACCTCAACCTCACTGGCAGCAATGATCTGACCTTGGCCGGCGTCATCGCGGGCGTGGGCGGCCTGACCAAGAACGGCGCCACCACCCTGACCCTGACCGGCGCCAACACCTATACCGGTGCCACCAACCTCGTCGCCGGGCGCATCGTAGTTGGCAGCGACAGCGCCCTGGGCACTGGTGTGCTGAATGCCGCTGGCGGAACCCGCCTGGATGCCAGCACTGCGGTCAATCTGGGTAACGCGGTCAATCTGAGCGGAGCCTTGACCATCGACGGCGGCGCGGACCTCGGCCTGGCTGGCCTGGTCAGTGGCAACGGCAGCCTGATCAAGAATGGCGCCGCCAGCCTGACCCTGGGCGGGCCGAACACCTATACCGGTGGTACCGTGCTCAACGCCGGTGAACTGGTGCTAGGTACCGGTACCTCGCTGGGTAGCGGCAAACTGACCGTCGGCGGCGCCGCCAGCCTCGACAGCAGCGCCGATATCAGCGTCGGCAATGCCATCACCCTGAACGACGCGCTGACGCTGGTTGGCAGCAACGACCTGATCCTCACCGGCGTGATCGACGGCAGTGGCCAACTGATCAAGTACGGCGCCGGCTCGCTGACCCTCGATGGCCTGAACACCTATGCTGGCGGCACCTTGCTCAATGCCGGCGAACTGGTCCTGGGCAATGCCAGTGCCATCGGCACTGGTGATCTCACCGTCGGTGCTGCCGCCAGCCTGGACAACAGCGCCGCCATCAACCTGGGCAACGACATCAACCTCAATGCCGACTTGACCTTGGTGGGCAGCGACGAGCTGACCCTCGGCGGTATCGTCAGCGGGGCAGGGCAACTGATCAAGAACGGCAACACGACGTTAACGCTGGACGGCAACAACACCTACAGCGGCGGCACCACCCTCAATGCTGGCGGCGTGGTGATCGGCAATAACAATGCCTTGGGCACCGGCACCCTGACCGTGGCAGGCGCCGCCAGCCTGGACAACAGCTCAGTGGCCAACCTGGCCAATGACATCGATCTGAACGCCAACCTCAGCGTGGCGGGCAGCAATGACCTGACCCTCAGTGGCGACATCAGCGGGAATGGCGGGCTGATCAAGACCGGCTTGGCCGACCTGACCCTGAGCGGCGACAACAGCTTCAGCGGCGCTGTCGACCTGCTTGGCGGCAGCCTTACCACGATTGGTGGCGCGGCCTTGGGCAATGCCTCGTCAGTCAACGTGGGGGCTGGCGCCAGCCTCAATCTCGGCGCGAGCACCAGCGTCGGTGGCCTGACCGGCGACGGCGCAGTGAACATCGGTGCTGGCAGCGACCTGAGCGTTGGCGGCAACAACCTCGACAGTGTGTTCAATGGTGCCTTGGCGGGTAATGGCGACCTGATCAAGGAGGGCAGTGGCAGCCTCGAACTGGCTGGCGTCAACGTTATCGGCGGCAACACCACGGTCACTGGCGGCACCCTCGATGTCAGTGGCTCGCTCAGTACTGGCAGCGTTCAGGTCAATACCGGCGCCGCTCTGGGTGGCGGTGGCAGCGTCTCCGGCCCGGTCACCATCGGCAATGGCGGGCACCTGATCGCCAACAGCGGCGCTACGCTCAACACCGGCGCGCTGACTTTGAACAGCGGCTCGATCCTCGACTTTGGCCTGGCCTCACCCTCCACCGGCAACACTGCGCTGGTCAACGTCAATGGCAACCTGACCCTGGATGGCACCCTCAATGTCAGCGACATCGGCGGCTTTGGCCTGGGTGTCTACCGTCTGTTCGACTACAGCGGTGCATTGATCGACAACGTCTTGAACATCGGCACCGTGCCCGGCAGTGTCCAGCCTGGCGATCTGACCTTGCAGACCTCGATCGGCAGCCAGGTCAACCTGCTGGTGGGTGCGGCAGGTGATGTCCTGTTCTGGGACGGCGCCCAGAACATCCCCAACGGCACCATTGATGGCGGCACCGGCACCTGGAACGGCACTAACACCAACTGGACCGACGCCAACGGTGTAATCAATCAATCCTGGGCCAACACCTTCGCGGTGTTCCAGGGCAGCGCAGGCACTGTCAATGTGGTCGGTACGCGTGACATCACCGGCATGCAATTCGTCACCGATGGCTATCAGCTCAGTGGTACTGGCTCGCTCAATTTGACCAATGCCAGCAATGGTGCGACTACGATTCGCGTCGACCCCAATGTCACGGCCACAGTGAATACCTTGCTGACCGGTAGCGGCCTGCTGAGCAAGCTCGACACCGGCACTTTGGTGCTCAATGGCGCCAATACTTATACCGGTGGCACCCGTCTGGGTGGCGGCACCCTGGTGCTGGGCAGCAATAGCGCGCTCGGTACGGGCGCCCTCACAGCGGCTGCAGGCACCACGCTCGATAGCAATACGGCGCTAAATCTTGCCAATGCGGTGAGCCTGCTCGGCGCCGTGAACATTGGCGGTAGCAACGCGTTGACACTCAATGGGGTTGTCAGTGGCGCAGGCAGCCTGGTCAAGAACGGTGCCGCCAACCTCACCCTCAATGGCGTCAATACCTACGCCGGCGGCACCACGTTGAACGCCGGCACGCTGACGCTGGGCAATAGCAATGCCATGGGCAGCGGCGCATTGACCGTTTCCGGCCCCGCGACCCTGACCGGCAGCAGCGCCCTGAACTTGGCCAATGCCATTGCCCTGAACGCCAACCTGACCACCCAGGCGAGCAACAACATCACCCTGGGCGGGGTGATTGGTGGTAGCGGTGGCCTGATCAAGACCGGCGCGGGCAGCCTGACGCTCAACGGTAACAACAGCTATCAGGGCAGCACTGCACTCAACGCCGGTACCCTGGTGGTCGGTAGCAACTCAGCCCTGGGTAGCGGGGCGCTCAACACTGGTAGCGGAACCACACTGAGCAGTACAGCGGCCGTGACCCTCGGCAACCAGATCAACCTTGCCGGCAGCCTGAATATCGCCGCCGCACAGGACCTGACGCTCAATGGCAACCTTGCCGGCGTTGGCGGTCTGACCAAGGCCGGCGCAGGTACCTTGGTGCTCAACGGCAGCAACATTTACCTGGGCAATACCAGCCTCACCGCCGGGAGCTTGGTGCTGGGCAGTGATACTGCGCTCGGCCTAGGCCAGCTCAATGCTGCCAATGGCACAACGCTCGATAGCAATACGGCGGTGAGCGTCGGCAACACCGTCAACGTGCTCGGCAACCTCAACGTTGCTGGCAGCAACGACCTGGCCTTGAACGGCCTGGTCAGCGGTGCTGGCAGCCTGACCAAGAACGGCGCTGGCGAACTAACCTTGGCGGGCGCCAACACCTTCAGTGGCGGCACCACCCTCAATGCCGGGACCCTGACCCTGGGCAACAATCAGGCCCTGGGCACGGGCAGCCTGACCCTCGGCGGCGACGCCAATCTTGATACGCTGGGCCCGCTGAGCGTCGCCAACCAGATCGCCCTCGGTGGTGATCTGAGCTTCATCAGCAGCAACGACCTGACCCTGTCCGGCGTGATCAGCGGTGCGGGCGGCTTGAACAAGACCGGTACTGGCAACCTGACCCTCAGTGGGAGCAACACCTACCAGGGCACCACCACCCTGGCCGCTGGCAGCCTGACCTTGGGCAACAATGCCGCGCTCGGCACAGGCAACCTTTCGGTCACTGGCAATAGCTCGCTGCTGGCAACCGGCCCGCTGCAACTGGCCAATGCAGTCGGCCTCGGCGCGGCGACCACCCTCACTGTCAATAACAGCCAGGCGCTGACCTTGGATGGCGTCATCAGCGGTGCTGGCGCTCTGAACAAACAAGGTGCAGGGCAACTGGTGCTCAATGGCAACAACAACTACAGCGGCGGCACCACGCTGCGCAATGGCAGCCTGCTGCTAGGCAACAATAACGCATTGGGCAGTGGCGCGCTGACCGTGGATGGTGCCGCCACCCTGGACAGCACCCAGGCCCTGACCCTGGCCAACGCAGTCAACCTTACCGACGGCTTCCTCACCCTGGCGGGTAATCAGGCCCTGACCCTCAACGGCGTCATCGCTGGCAGCGATGGGCTGATCAAGAACGGTGCAGCGACGCTCACCCTCAATGGCAACAACACCTACAGTGGCGGCACCGCCCTCAATGCAGGCACCTTGGTGGTCGGCAGCAACAGCGCCCTGGGCACTGGCAGCCTGAACGCTGCAGCTAACACCAGCCTTGATTCCAGCGCCGCGGTCAGCCTGGCCAATGCGCTAAACCTGGCCGGCGCGCTGACTGTGCTGGGCAGTAACGACCTGACCCTCGACGGCGTGGTCAACGGCCCAGGCAGCCTGGTCAAGAGCGGTGCTTCGACGCTGACCCTCAATGGCGCCAATAACTATCTGGGCGGCACCACGCTGAACGCTGGTGCGCTGGTGGTCGGCAATAATTCAGCACTCGGCCTGGGCGGTTTGACAGTGGCTGGCGCTTCGACCCTGAGCAGTAATGCTCCGGTCAGTCTGGGCAATAACGTTACCCTCAATGCCGGCCTGACCGTCGATGGCAGCAACGACCTGAGCCTGAACGGGGTAGTCAACGGCACCGGTGGCCTGATCAAGCAAGGCAGTGGCAACCTGAGCCTGAACGGCAACAACGGTTACCAAGGTGGTACCCAACTGGCAGCCGGTACCCTGACCCTGGGCACTTCCGGCTCCCTGGGCACGGGCGATCTGAGCGTCACCGGCGATTCGACCCTCAGCAACAGCGCGACCATGGTCTTGGGCAACGACATAACTCTGGGCAATGGCGCCGAGCTGACCCTGGAGACTGGCAGTGCGTTGACCCTCAGCGGCGATATCGCCGGCACCGGCAACCTGGTCAAGACCGGGGTTGACGATGTCACCCTGGTCGGTACCAAGACCTTTACCGGTGACCTGGACATCCAGGCCGGATCGGTGACTACCCTGGGCAGTGGCGTGCTGGCCAATGTCGACAATCTCAACATCGGCGCGACCGGCCAACTGAACCTCAATGGCGATGCCAGCCTCGGTAGCCTGACCGGCTCGGGCGTGGCCGACATCGGTATCGGCAGTACCCTGAGCCTGGGCAGCAACAACACCAGCAGCACCTTCGCCGGCGCCCTGAGTGGCGCGGGCAACCTGGACAAACTCGGTACTGGCACCCTGACCCTGACCGGTACCAGCAACCTGGGCGGCAGCACTCAGGTCAGCGCAGGTACCTTGCAAGTCGATGGCAGCCTCAACAGTTCAGCGCTCACCGTCGCCAATGGGGCCAGCCTGAGCGGCTCAGGCACTGTCGCAGGTCCTGTGACTATCGCCAACGGCGGCCATCTGGTCGGCCAGAGTGGCAGCACCCTGGGCCTGGGTTCACTGGTGCTCAACGGCAGCTCGATCATCGACATTGGCCTGGCTTCGCCGCTCACCGGTGGCACTGCATTGTTCGATGTCGGCGGCAACCTGACGCTCGACGGTACCCTCAATGTCAGCAACATCGGAGGCATGGGCAATGGTATCTACCGGATCTTCGACTACGCCGGTGGCCTCACTGACAACGGCCTGGTCTACGGCAGCTTGCCCAGTGGGGTGACCAGCGCCGATCTGACCCTGCAAACCGCCCTGGCCAACCAGGTCAACCTGCTGGTCAGTTCACCGAACCTGGTCATCCAGTTCTGGGACGGCAGCCAGAGCATTGCCAACGGCCTGGTCGATGGTGGCAGCGGCGTGTGGAACAGCGCCGGAACCAACTGGACCGATATCAACGGCCTCGTCAACAGCGCCTGGGGTGGCACCTTCGCGGTGTTCCAGGCACCCGCTGGCGATGTCACCGTGCAAGGCAGCCAGACCGTCAACGGCATGCAATTCGTCGACAATGGCTATCGCCTGCTGGCCGGCACTGGCGGCGCACTCAACCTGATCAACGGCAGCAGCGGCGACACCTCAGTGCGGGTCGATCCTGGCGTCACCGCGACCCTCGACCTGCCACTCAATGGCAGCGGCACGCTGAACAAGCTCGACAGCGGCATCCTGGTGCTCAACGGCAACAACAGCTACAGCGGCGGCACCACCTTGAGTGGCGGCACTATTGTGGTTGGTAGCAACACAGCCCTGGGCAGTGGAGCACTGGCTGCAAACGCCGGCACCACCCTGGACAACAACAAGATCGTGACCCTGGCCAACGACATCAGCGTGGCCGGCCCGCTGAACCTCAGCGCCAGCAACAACCTTGCCCTGGATGGCGACATCAGCGGCAACGGAGGCTTGGTCAAGTTAGGCACCAGCACCCTGCGTCTGGGCGGCAACAACAGCTACCTGGGCGACACGGCGCTCAATGCCGGGCAACTGCTGCTGGGGTCCAACACTGCCCTGGGCAGTGGCGCACTGAACGCCGCAGGTGGTACGCAACTGGACAGCAGCCAGACCGTCAGCCTGGGCAACAACGTCAACCTCGCCGGTGAGCTGCAGGTGCTCGGCAGCAATGACCTGACCCTCACTGGCATCGTCGCCGGTAGCGGCAGCCTGCTCAAGTCGGGCACCGCCCGCCTGACGCTGCTCGGCGCCAACACCTACAGCGGCGGTACCGAGCTGCAGGATGGCACCTTGGTCCTGGGCAACAACAGTGCCCTGGGTAGCGGCAGCCTCAACGTCACCGGCAGCGCCGCGTTGGATACCAATAGCCCGGTCACCATTGCCAACGCGCTGAACGTTACGGGGACAGTCGACGTGCTGGGCAGCAGCGACCTGCACCTTGCTGGGGTGCTCGGCGGCAATGGCGTGCTCAATAAAAACGGCCTGGCCGACCTGACCCTGAGCGGCAACAACACCTTCAGCGGTATTCTCAACATCCTCTCGGGCAGCCTCAGCACCCTCGGCACCACCGCCCTCGGTACCCAGAGCGAGCTCAACGTCAGCAGTGGCGCGACCCTTAACCTGGATGGCAACACCACCCTGGGCGATATCGGCGGCAACGGTGTGATCGACATCGCCGCTGGCAACAGCCTGAGCGTGACTGGCGGGGTCTTCGACGGGGCTATCAGCGGTGCCGGTACCCTCGCCAAGATCAGCGCCGGCACCCTGGCGCTCAACGGCGTCAGCAGCCTGACTGGCGTCACCAACGTCAACGGCGGCACCCTGACTGTCGATGGCAGCCTGGCCAGCGCCAACGTGGCGGTCAACAACGGCGCCACCCTGGGCGGCAGCGGTACTCTGAGCGGCGCAGTGGCCCTGGCGGATGGCGCCAGCCTGGCGGTCAACAGCGGCTCGACCTTGAGCGTCGGCGCGTTGAACATGGGGGCCAACTCGATCCTCGATGCAGGCCTCGGCGCGCCACTGGGCGGCGCGGCGCTGATCGACGTCGCTGGCAACCTGACCCTCGACGGCACCCTCGATATCACTGACCTGGGCGGCTTCGGCTCTGGTGTCTACAGCCTCATCGACTATGGTGGAACCCTGCAGAACAACGGCCTGACCATTGGCACTACGCCGGTTCCAGCGAGCGATGTGACCGTGCAGACCAGCGTCGCCAACGAGGTCAACCTGGTGGTCGGTGGTAGCAGCAACCTGTTGTTCTGGGACGGTAGCCAGACAGTCGCCAACGGCCAGATCGACGGCGGCAGCGGAACGTGGGACAGCACCACGACTAACTGGACCGACGCCAACGCGACCGTCAATAGCACTTGGAACAACACCTTCGCCATCTTCCAGGGCGCAGCGGGCACCGTCACCGTCAATGGCAGCCAGTCGATCAGCGGCCTGCAGTTCGTCACCGACGGCTATGTGCTCGATGCTGGCATCGCGGGCGAGCTGATCGCCGCCAACGGGGGCAGCGGCCAGACCAACGTGCGCGTCGACAACGGCGTCAGCGCCACCCTCAACGT
This sequence comes from Pseudomonas sp. Je.1.5.c, assembly GCF_051129895.1. Lineage (NCBI taxonomy): Bacteria > Pseudomonadati > Pseudomonadota > Gammaproteobacteria > Pseudomonadales > Pseudomonadaceae > Pseudomonas > Pseudomonas sp. Je.1.5.c. Next base: position 72,392 of record NZ_JBCPSP010000012.1, on the reverse strand, counting down.
CGCCATCAACGGCACCGGCAAGCTGGCCAAGCTCGACAACGGCACCCTGGTGCTCAACGCAGCCAACGGCTACAGCGGCGGTACCGCACTTAATGGCGGCACCTTGGTGGTGGGTAACGATAGCGCCCTGGGCAGTGGCACCCTGACCGCCGCCGCAGGCACCACCCTGGACAGCAACAAGGCCGTCACCCTGGCCAACACCAGCGTGCTCAACGGTGCTCTGGCCATCGCCGGCAGCAACGCGCTGACCCTCAACGGTGCGATCAGCGGCGCCGGTGGCCTGATCAAGAATGGCGCCAGCCAGCTCACCCTGGGCGGCAGCAACAGCTACACCGGTGGCACCCAGATCAACGCCGGCAGCGTGGTCGGCAACAGCAGCAGCCTGCAAGGTGCGATCCTCAACAACGCTGCCCTGACCTTCGAGCAGAACGCCAATGGCAGCTACACCGGCAACCTCACCGGCAGCGGTACGCTGACCAAGAACGGCACTGGCGAACTGCTGCTGACCGGCACCAACGGCCTGACCGGCAACACCCAGGTCAATAGCGGCAGCCTCTTGGTCAACGGTCGCCTCGACAGCGCCAACGTGGTGGTTGCAGGCGGCGCCAACCTGGGTGGCAGCGGTACCCTGGCGGGCGCGGTGCAGGTACAAGACGGCGCCTCGCTCAGCGCTGGCGCTGGCAGCACCGCGCTGTCGGTCGGCAGCCTCGCGCTGTCGTCGGGTAGCGCCTTGAACCTTGACCTTGGCGCACCAACGGCGTCCACCACCGCGGTCAAGGTCGCGGGCAACCTGACCCTCGACGGCACCCTCAACATCACCGATGCCGGTGGCTTTGGGACCGGCGTCTATCAACTGTTCAGCTATGGCGGCACGCTGACCAACAACGGCCTGGTATTCGGCGCCATCCCCGGCAGCGTGGCCCTGGCTGACCTGACCCTGCAGACCGCGATCGCCAACCAGATCAACCTGGTGGTGGGCGGCGACGATGGCTCGCTGTTGTTCTGGAACGGCAGCAAGACCAGCGCCGATGGCACCATCACCGGTGGCAGCGGCACCTGGGGTAGCGGCACTAACTGGACCAACGCCGCCGGGACCAGCAGCGACACCTGGGCCGATCAGTTCGCCGTGTTCGGTGGCCAGGCGGGCACTGTCACGGTGGTCGGCAACCAAGGCTTCACTGGCCTGCAGTTCCTCACTGACGGCTACCAAGTGGTGCCTGGCACAGGTGGCAGCCTGACCCCGGTCAACGGCGCCGATGGCAGCCTGGCCGCAGTGCGGGTCAACGCTGGCGCCACCACCCTGATCAGCGCTGCACTGACCGGTAGCGGCGGCATCGAGAAGCTCGATTCCGGCACCCTGGTGCTGGCGGGCGCCAACACCTACAGCGGTGGCACCACAGTCAGCGGCGGTACCCTGGTGGGTAACACCAGCAGCTTGCAAGGCAACATCCTCAACAACGCCAGCCTGGTCTTCCAGCAGGCGGCCAACGGCACCTACGCAGGCGCTCTCAGCGGCACCGGCACCACCACCAAGACTGGCGCTGGCACCTTGTTGCTGACGGGCGACAACCCGTTCAGCGGCGCCTTCAACGTCAACCAGGGCGTGCTGCAGATCGGCAACGCCGCCAACCCCAATGCCAGCCTCGATGCGCAAGTTACCGTGGGCAGCGGCGCCGGCCTGACCGGTAACGGCACCCTCGCCAGCCTGACCAACCACGGTACCGTGTTGCCAGGCAGCGATGGCAACCTGAGCGTCACTGGTGATTTCACCAACGCCGCCGACGGCACCTTGGTAGTGGCCCTCGACCAGCCAACCGTGAGTGCCTTGAACGTCGGCGGTACCGCCAACCTGGGTGGTAGCTTGCAAGTCACCAGCCTGGCCGACGGTAACGGTCAGTACACGGTGGTCACTGCTGACGACGGCGTGGAGGGCACCTTCGCCACCACCAACCTGAGCAACAGCGCGTTCATCGACAGCGATATCGATTATGGCGACAACGACGTCACCATTACTGTCAGCCGCAACGACAACGATTTCGCCGACGTCGCAGCTACCCGCAACCAGCACGCGGTGGCCAGTGCTCTGGACACCACGGCGGCACCAACGGCGCTGCAGAACACCATCCTGACCATGGATCAGCAACAGGCCCGCGCAGCCTTCGACAGCCTCTCCGGCGAGATCCACGCCAGTACCGCTACGGTGCTGATCGAGGATTCGCGTTACATCCGCGAGGCCGTCAACGACCGCATGCGCCAGGCCGACTGCACTGCGCAGAACGACCCACGGCGCACCCTGGCGCCGACCGCCAACCAGCAAATGAGCAGCGAGGGTTGCCAAGGTCAGGCCGTGGGTTGGATGCGCGCCCTCGGTGGCTGGGGTGATTACGATGGCAATAGCAACCACGCCAGTGTCGACCGCGAGCTGTCGGGCTTCATTCTCGGCGTTGACCGCGCGCTGGATGACCAGTGGAAAGTCGGTGTCGCCGCCGGCTATACCCGCACCAGCATCGACGCCAGCCGGCGCAACTCGGATGCTTCGGTCGACAGCTACCACCTGGCAACCTACCTCAACTACCAGCTCGACGCCTTCGCCGCGCGACTGGGTGCCGGTTACAGCTGGCATGACATCGACACCAAGCGTGATGTCCAGGTGGGCGCCTACGACGACCGTCTGAAGTCCAGTTACAAGGCGCGCAGTGCCCAGGTGTTTGGTGAAGTGGGCTACGCCTTCGATGTCGGCGGTGTCGCCCTGGAGCCATTCGCAGGCCTGGCATACGTCAATTACGACAGCGACACCGGGCGCGAGAAAGGTGGGGTAGGGCGGCTTGAAGCCAGTGTCGACCAGGACGTGACCTTCTCCACCGTTGGCGTGCGTGCGGGTAAACGCATCACCCTCGACAACGGCAGTGAGGTCACCCCACGGCTGTCGGTCGGCTGGCGGCACGCCTTCGGCGACACCAAGCCGGATGCCGACATGAACTTCGTTCAGGGCGGTGCGGGCTTTAGCGTCGAAGGGGTACCGATTGCCCGCGATGCTGCGGTGGTCGAGGCTGGGATCGACTACTCGGTGGGCCAGAGCGGCAAGCTTGGCTTGGGTTACTCCGGGCAGCTCTCCAGCGAAAACCGCGACCATGGTGTGGTGCTGAGTTTCAGCATGGGCTTCTGATTGTTTTGCTGCACTGGCCTCGGGGCCGCTCTGCGGCCCTTCGCGGGCAAGCCCGCTCCTACCGGACTGGCTGCGCTGCTGATCCTGTAGGAGCGGGCTTGCCCCGCGATGAGGCCGGTACTGCTGCAGAAAAAACCAGGCTGCCCAGCACACCCTCAGTAACGCTAGACTGTGCCCTTTCCAGCAATGGACAGGAGGTCCGGCGTGACCCAACCCCGCAGTTTCCCCAGTGACCTGTGCCTTGAAAGCCCGCGCCTGCAACTGCGCCCCATGCGCCATGCAGACGCTGCGCAGTGGCTGGCGATCATGGCCGATCCGCAGGTCATGCGTTACTGGCACCACGCACCCTGGCAAAACCTCGCCGAGGCCGAAAGCGCACTGGCCGCCGACCGCCAAGCCTACGCCAATGGCGAGCTGCTCAAACTGGGCATGTACCGCCGCGACAACGGCGAGCTGATCGGCATGGTCCAGCTGTTCAACATCGATGATATTTCCCGTCGCGGCGAGATCGGCTACTGCCTGGCCAGTAGCGTGCAGGGCCGTGGCTACATGGACGAAGCCCTGACCTGCTTCATCGACTACCTCGCCCACACCCTGCACATGCGCCGCCTGGAAGGCGAGATCGACCCGCGTAACCAGGGCTCGGCGCGCACCCTGGAGCGCCAGGGCTTCGTCCTTGAAGGCACCCTGCGCGCGCGCTGGTGCGTGGCGGGCGAGCTGTCCGACTCAGGGCTCTACGGGCTGTTGCTGGAACCGCCTGTTGCATAGGCGAATAGCTACTTTTCGGGGGACAGTTTTCGTGTCGCTGGTGATCAGTCCGTTGCTCGAAGACCTGCAACTGACTGACATCGACCAGGCCATGAAGGCTGCGCCCGCGCTCATCACCCAGGGCAACACCGTGCCCATCCAGGACTCTGAGTGGTTTGAGCCAGGCACAGCCCTGGGGTATGGTCGCAGCTTGTCCCGTCTGCTCCTGGTGCGACCTTGCCCGCTTTCTACCTGACTTTCAGCCTGCTGTTGTACCTCGTCAGCTTGTACTTCGAGGGTGCCGTAATGAGCGCCGGGCGCCATATGCCGGCCTTGCAGATGCTGCTGTACGGGCCGTGGGGCGTGCCGTTCGGCTTGTACCAGTGGTTCGCCAATCCGTTGCTGGCACTGGCGGTGCTGGCCCACCGACGTTTTCGCCGGCTGGCGCTGGTACTGGGGTTGGCGGCGTTGTACCTGGCGGCCAGCAGCCTTGGCATCGATCGGCTGCCGGATAACCGCAGCTATGCGTTCCAGGATTTGATTGGCTTTGGTGCAGGTTTTTATCTGTGGCTGGGGGCGATTGCGCTGTTTTGCCTGGGCCAGGGTTGGTGGTGCTGGAAGGCTCGCAGCAGCACTGACATGCCCGGCTGGCGCTGGCTCGATGTGGCGCTGATCGCGGCGCTGGGGGTGGCGGTGTATGCCGGCACGCAGATGCCCTCGCTGCGTTTTCAGGTCGATAAGGTATTGATGCCGCCCGAGCAGCCGCAGGCGTTTTGAACTGCATCAGTGCTAGGCGCGGGCCTGTCCCGCGATGAGGTCAGCACTGCCAACAGCACACTGGGGCATCAGCGCGAGGTGCCCCACTGCACCACCAGCATCCCCAGCACAATCATCCCCACCCCCACCAGCCGCCAGACATTCACCGGCCGCTCCGGTAGACCCATCAGCCCCCACTGATCGATCAGCAGCGACGACAGCACCTGCCCGGCAATCACGCAGACGATGAATCCCGCCGCCCCCAGCCGGGGCGTCAGGACCAATGCAGCGGTGATGTACAGCACCCCGGCCACGCCGCCAAACCACGCCCACCAAGGCGCCTGGGCCAGGCTCTGCAACTGCGGCAGCGGTGCGCGCATCACCAGCAGCGCTGGCACCAGCATCAACAAACTGACCAGCAGCGACACCCCTGCGGCCCACAGCGGATGGCCCAACAACCGACCCAGGGCGGCATTGCTGCCGGCCTGGAATGGCACGGCGGCGCCAGCCAGCACGGCAACGAGCAATGGCAGCAGGGCAGATAGAGCTAATGCTTGCGGCATGATGTTCTCCAGTAAAAGGGCTGGTTTCAGTCTCGGTTATCCATTTCAATGATGGAAATTCGAAGTCTGCACAGGCTGTATTCGCACCATGGATGATCTGCGCCGTATCGACCTCAACCTGTTGTTGACCCTGCACGCCTTGCTCAGCGAGCAGCACGTCTCGCGCGCGGCCTTGCGTTTGCATCGCAGCCAGCCGGCGGTGAGCCATGCGTTGGCGCAATTGCGCGAGATCTTCGCCGACCCGCTGCTGGTCCGGCGCGGCGGGCGGCTGCACTTGAGTGCCCGTGCGCAAGCCTTGCGTGAGCCTCTGCAACACGCCTTGCAGCAACTCGATGGTCTGCTCGGCAGCCCAGGGTTCGAGCCGGGCAGGGCGCGGCGAACGTTTCGCCTGGCGATGTCCGACTATGGCGCGCGGGTAGTATTGCCGGCGTTGATTCGCGAACTGCGCCAGGATGCCCCAGGGGTGGACTTGGTGGTTTCCCAGGGCAGTCGCGAGGCGATGCTGGGGCAACTGATCGATGGCGAAGTGGATCTGGCCCTGGGGGTGTTTCCCGAGCTGCCTTCTGAGGTGCAGTGCCAGGTACTGTTCGAAGAGTCGTTCGTCTGTCTGGCTGACCGGCGTGGCCTGCCGTCGCGGGGTGGGCTGACCCTGGCGCAATGGCTGGCGCGCCCGCATGTGCTGGTGGCGGTCCGTCCGGGTATCGACAACGAGATCGACCTGGCCCTAGAGGCGCTGGCTGAGCAGCGCCGGATTGCCCTGACGCTGCCGCACTGGGGCGTTGCCCAGACGCTGATCGCGGGCACCGACCTGATTCTTACCGTGGCCCGCCGCAGCCTGCTCGGCACCCGCCTCGACCCCGCCCTGCGCAGCTTCGCGCCGCCGCTGCCGATTGCGCCGTTTGCCTTTGCCCAGGTTTGGCATTCGCGGCGCGAAGGCGATGCTGGGCATGCCTGGCTGCGTGAACGAGTGCGGGTTCTGAGTGAGTGTAGTGCCGGGGCGAGCTGATGCTGATGTTTGTTCGGCGTGGTTGGCCAGTTGCCAGAGAATGCTAGGCTGGTTGCCAACTTTGAATGCAAGGACCCGCCATGCTCAGCCGATCCACTATCGCCAGTGCCGCCCTACTGGCGTGCTTTGCTTGCCAAGCCCAGGCCGAGGACTACTCGCAAACTTACACCCAGTGCATGGACAAGGCCTCCAGCACATTGGCCATGGGCGCATGTATCCAGGCCGAGACCCGCTTGCAGGATGAGCGGCTGAACCGGGTGTACAAGCAACTGATGGCCAAGCTCGATAAAGAGCAGAAAACCAACCTGCGCGATGTGCAACGCACATGGATCAAGTACCGCGACGGCAACTGCGCCTTCCACGGCCGCTTGAGCAGCGGCAGTATCTACCGCATCGAAGGGGCCATGTGCGAAATGGACATGAGCCGTGACCGCGCGGCGGAGCTGGAGCGGGTGCTCAGCCCGGGGCAGTGAGGGAAATCGAGGTGACTGCCAACGGCCAAGTCACCCTTGTCTGACGTTATCCACGAGCCTGGCGCTGGTGGCGAGCCTTCAGATAGGCCTGCACCTCTATTGCATCCCCAGCAAACTCGATGCGTTCGGCCTTGGCCGAGCGCTGGTAGGCATACATCGGATCGTAATACTCCTTGAGCAACCCCTCGATCCACCCTCGATGCAGCTCCACTGCACCACTGCGCAGCTGCTCATCAAGGGCCAGCTTGAGCCATTCAGCCAGCCGCTGGAATCGCTCGCCACCCAGCCGCTTGTGGATATTGGCCATGCTCTGCAGCATGCGTTCGGCATACAGCCGAGGGCCATGCTCAGGCCCGTGCAGGTCAACGAACTCGGCAGACAGATGGATGACATAATCGCGCAGGATGCGCTCGACCCGGTTGGCAAAACTGTCTTCCAACCACACCAATGGATAGTGCTGCATGCCTTGGTAGAGCTCCAGCGGCAGGGTGCAACTGCCAATGATCCGCCCTTCATCCTCCAGCACGAATTGCTCGATGCCGCGCGCGCGCTTTTTCAGCACATCGATGGCCAGGCGGTTTTCGAAGTCGATCTGCACCGGCTGGGCGCTCGCGCGCTTGCCGAAGCTCGAGCCGCGATGATTGGCGTGGCCTTCCAGATCCAGCACATTGTTCAGTTGGTGTAGCACCTCAGTCTTGCCAGTGCCAGTCAAACCGCCGAGCAGGACGAAGTCGCATTGGGCTGCGGCCTGTTGAGTGGTCTGCAGTAAAAACGTACGCATGGCCTTATAGCCGCCCCTGACCCTGGGGTAGGCGATGCCCACTTCTTCACGCAGCCACTGCTGCACGATCAGCGAACGCAGGCCGCCGCGAAAGCAGTACAGGTAACCATTGGGATGAGCCTTGGCAAAGGACGCCCATGCGTATAGCCGCTCGTCCTTGGTCGCGCCGCTGACCAGTTGATGGCCGAGGCTAATGGCCGCGGCCTGGCCGTGCTGTTTGTAGCAAGTACCGACTTTCTGCCGCTCCTGATCGTTCATCAGCGGCAGGTTGACCACGCAGGGGAACGCACCCTTGGCAAACTCGATGGGCGCACGCATGTCCATCATTGGCGCATCATCGAGAAACAGCTGGCGGTAGTCGGAGCAGTCAAGGCGCATCAAATCACCTCGACCGCGTGGCGCTGTCGTTCGACCAGCTCGCCAATCGGCGACAGCTGCAGGCCAAGTTCAGTGGCCACCGCCAGAAACTGCGCCTCACCCTCCGGGCTGACCGCCACCAGCAGGCCGCCGCTGGTTTGCGGATCACACAACAGCTGTTGCTGCTGCTCGCTCAGCACGCCGATCTTGTGCCCATAGCTGTCGTAGTTGCGCAGGGTTCCGCCAGGGATGCAGCCCTCGGCCAGGTAGTGCTCGACGCTCGGCAGACGCGGCACGGCTCGATAATCCAGGCGCGCCGTCAGGCCGCTGCCTTCAGCCAGTTCCACCAGGTGGCCCAGCAGGCCAAAGCCGGTCACGTCGGTCATCGCCTTGACTCCATCGAGCTTGCCAAAGTGGCTGCCTGGGGTGTTCAGGGTGCACATCCAGTCCCGCGCCAGGCCCTGGTCTTGCTCGCGCAGCTTGGCCTTTTTTTCTGCCGTGGTAAGGATGCCGATGCCCAGCGGTTTGGTCAGGTACAGCCGGCAACCGGCCGTGGCGGTGTCGTTGCGCTTGAGATGGCGTTTGTTGACCACGCCGGTCACGGCCAGGCCGAAGATCGGCTCAGGGGCATCGATGGAATGTCCGCCGGCCAAGGGGATACCGGCTTCGGCGCAGACTGCGCGCCCACCCCGGATGACTTCGCGCGCAACTTCGGGCGGCAATACGTTGATCGGCCAGCCGAGGATGGCGATGGCCATCAGCGGGTCACCGCCCATGGCATAGATGTCGCTGATGGCGTTGGTGGCGGCGATGCGGCCGAAATCGTACGGGTCGTCGACGATTGGCATGAAGAAGTCGGTGGTCGAGACCACCCCGCGTTCATCATCCAGGGCATAGACGGCAGCGTCGTCACGCGAGGCGTTGCCGACCCACAGGTTCGGATCTAGGGCCTGACTGCCGCTCTCGGCGAGGATCACATCCAGCACCTTGGGCGAGATCTTGCAGCCGCAACCGGCGCCGTGGCTGTACTGGGTAAGACGAATCGGCTCGCTCATACGCACCTCGCATTGTGTGTTGGGCGAGTCTAGCAAACCTGGCGTTTGGGCCATGGGCACTATACTTCGACGGGTGTTGCGGGGCGTCAGGGTTGGCCTCATCGCGGGGCAAGCCCGCTCCCACGCCTTTGAGTTCTCAGCCATCTGCGTGGGAGCGGGCTTGCCCCGCGATGAGGCCGGCACTACCGCCAAACTGGCAACACCCAGTCTTCCCCGTCCTCGAACCGGAGAAACTCCTATGCTCAAACGTCCACTGGCGCTCGCCGCAGGCCTTGTGTTCTCGTGCTGTGCTGTCCTCACCCAGGCCGCCGAAACCCTCAGGGTCAGCGCCATCCCCGACGAAGCGCCCACCGAACTGCTACGCAAGTTCAAGCCACTGGGCCAATACCTGCACAAGCAGTTGGACATGGAGGTGAAGTTCGTGCCAGTGGCCGACTACCCGGCAGTGGTCGAGGCCCTGGCCAGCGACAAGCTCGACCTGGCCTGGCTGGGCGGTTTCACCTTCGTTCAGGTGCACCTCAAAGACCCCAGCGCCACCCCGCTGGTGCAGCGTGAACAAGACGCCAAGTTCACCAGCAAATTCATCACCGCCGACCCCAATGTGAAGAGCCTGGCCGACCTCAAAGGCAAGACCTTCGCCTTCGGCTCTGTCTCATCGACCTCCGGCAGCCTGATGCCGCGTTACTTCATGCTCAAGAACGACAACATCAAGCCTGAAACCTACTTCAGTCGCGTGGCCTATTCCGGCGCCCACGATGCCACCGTGGCCTGGGTCCAGGCCGGCAAGGCCGATGCCGGTGTGCTCAATGCCAGTGTCTGGCAGAAGCTGGTCGACGCCGGCAAGGTCGATACCGACAAGGTCAAGGTGTTCGCCACCACACCGACCTACTACGACTACAACTGGACCGTGCGCGGCAACATGGACGCCGGCTTGAAAGCCAAGATCAAGCAAGCCTTCCTCGATCTTGATCCGGCCAACCCTGAGCACAAGGCGATTCTCGATCTGCAGGCCGCCAGCCGCTTCATCGAAACCAGCCCTGATAACTACAAGGGCACTGAAGAAGCCGCACGCGAGGCCGGGCTGCTCAAGTGACTATTCGCCTGCATGGCGCGAGCTTGCGCCACGGCCAGGTGCGTGCCCTGGAGGCGCTCGATCTGCTGATCGAGCGCGGCGAACGGGTGGCGATCATCGGGCCCTCGGGGGCGGGCAAGTCCAGCTTGCTGCACCTGATCGCCACAGCCGTTCGGCCTAGCGCCGGTCACCTGGAGGTGCTCGGTGAGCAGCCCTGGGCACTCTCGGCGCGCGCGCGTCAGCGCTTGCGGGCGCGGGTCGGCCTGGTGCACCAGGCGCCACCGTTGCCTTCGCGCCAGCGTGTCATCACCGCGGTACTGGCTGGCCGTCTGGGGCAGTGGGGCATGCTGCGTGGGCTGCTCAATCTGATCTATCCCACCGACGTGCCGGGTGCGCGGCAGGCGTTGGCGGCGCTGGGTATGGCAGACAAGATGTTCGTGCAATGTGGGCAACTCTCTGGCGGCCAGTTGCAACGCGTGGGCATCGCTCGGGCGTTGTATCAGCGGCCCGAGGTGTTACTTACCGATGAGCCGGTGTCGGCCATGGATCCGGTACTCGCCGAGCACAGCTTGAGTCTGCTCAATCGCCATGCCCAGGCGCATGGCGTGACCTTGGTCGCCAGCCTGCACGCGGTGGAGCTGGCGTTGGCGCACTTTCCGCGCATTGTGGGCATCCGTGAGGGGCAAGTGGTGTTCGACCGCCCGGCCAATGAGGTCAGCGTGGGCATGCTCGATGCGCTGTACGCCAACGAGCAGTTGCTGGCGCCGACGACAACGGCGCCGAGCATCGTGGTGCAGTTGCCACGATGCTGAGTGTCGAGCGCCGCGACCCGGCTGCGCTGCCTCGGCTGCTGTTTACCTTGCTATGCCTGGCGCTACTGTGGCCGGGGTTGCAACTGAGCGAGCTGCACCCCGGCGTTCTACTGCAGGCAGAAAACCGTCGGCAGATGGCCAATTTCCTCAGCGCGTTCTGGCCGCCTGCGCACGATCCAGCGTTCCTGTCCTTGTTGTTCGAAGCCACGGTACAGACCCTGGCCGTGGCCACTGCGGGCATGGCGTTGGCATTGATCCTGGCGCTGCCGGCGAGCCTGCTGGCCAGCCGTGCGCTGTCGCTGCGCGCCGCCTCCAACGCCGGGCGGCTGACAGCCGGCTCGCGCCTGTTGCGTCTGCCCGTGCGCGGCGTGCTGATCTTTTTGCGCAGCGTGCCGGAGATCGTCTGGGCCTTGCTGTTCGTGCGCGCCGTCGGGCTGGGGCCGACCGCTGGCGTGCTGGCGATCGCCATCACCTACAGCGGCATGCTCGGCAAGGTCTATGCGGAGATTTACGAATCGGTCGACCAGCGTCCGGCGCACGCGCTGCTGCAAGCGGGCAGCGGTCGATTGCTGGCGTTCTTCTACGGCATCGTGCCGGGGGCGGCGAGCGAGCTGGTGTCGTACACCGTGTACCGCTGGGAGTGTGCGATACGCGCCTCGGTGGTGATGGGCTTCGTTGGCGCCGGAGGCCTGGGGCAGCAGATCGATCTATCGATGCGCATGTTCGCTGGGGCCGAGGTGGCGAGCATGCTGCTGACCTTCCTGCTGTTGGTGATGCTGGCAGACCTTTTGAGCCGCTTTCTGCGCGGGAGGCTGGCATGAGCCGGGCGATCAACCTGCTGGTGTTACTGGCGATTGTGCTGGCGGGGGTCGCTTCGTTTGGCTATCTGGAGCTGGATCTGGCCGCAGTCATGGGCAGTGGTGGACTGGCGCAGATGGGCGAGTACGCGACGCGCTTTCTCAGCCCGGACGTGTCTGCCGAGCACTTGCGCGCGGTCGTGCGGGGCGCGCTGGAAACCTTGGCCATGTCTGGTCTGGGCACCTTGCTGGCGATGGTGCTTGGTTTGCTCTTGGCGTTACCTGCCGCGGGGCGTTTCGGCTGGCCGCTGCAAGGCGTCGCGCGCCTGCTGCTCAATGCCTTGCGGGCGATTCCCGAGCTGGTCTGGGCCGCCTTGACCGTGCTGGCCGCAGGCCTGGGCCCCAATGCCGGCACCCTGGCGCTGGCGCTGCATACGACCGGCGTGCTCGGCCGGCTGTTCGCCGAAGCGCTGGAAAACACTCCCAGCGAACCTGCCGAGGCGATCCGCTTGCACGGCGCCAGCCAAGTCGCGGCGTTTTGCTACGGCACCCTGCCCAATCTCTGGCCACAGATGCTTGCCTACAGCTTGTACCGCTGGGAGAACAACATTCGCATGGCCAGCGTGCTCGGCTTTGTTGGTGCGGGTGGCTTGGGGCAGATGCTCTACACCACCCTGAGCCTGTTCCAGGAAGCCCAGGCCAGCACCGTGATCATCGGCATGCTGGTGCTGGTGTTGCTGGTCGACGCACTGAGCGACCTGCTGCGTCAGCGTTACGTGCGCGTATGAGCGGCTTCATTGCACCCGTTCGCCGCACTGCGCCTCACGCTGCATCGACTCCAGATTGCGCTCGATGGTCTCGCAGATGGTGTCCATCTGAATCTGGTGCTCGCTGAAACGAAACGGGCTCTGCAGGTCGGTACCAATCCGCTCGATCGCCAGCAGCATGAAACCGACCACGGTCGAGGCCAGTGGCGTGAACCAACCCAGCGACTCCACCAGGCCAATCGGCACGATCAGGCAGAACAACGAAATGAACAGCCGCGGAAAGTACACGTAAGGGTAGGGCAGCGGCGTATTGGCGATGCGCTCCATGCCGCCCTGGGCGTTGGACAGGTCCACCAGGGTCGACTCCAGCCGTGCCAGGCGAATGCTGTCCAGCCGCCCGGCCTTGTATTCACGCGCCAGCAGCGCGGCTGAGCCGCTGAGGATATCGTTGGCGAAATTGTTCGAACGATTGCGCCGCTCGAACTCCTGCGGCGGGATGAACGCCATCAGTTCGTCCGGGCATTTCTCCCCCTTCAGGTGCGCCGCCAGACAGTTCACGTAAGCCACATGCCGGCGTAACAAGGTGGCCTTGACCGGGTTCAAGCCCTCGTCGCCGTCGTCGATCAGCGTCAGCACCTGGCGGGCGAAGCTGCGCGAACTGTTGACCAGCGCACCCCACAGCGTGCGCGCCTCCCACCAGCGGTTGTAGGCACTGCTGTTGCGAAAGCTCACCAGCACCACCAGCGCAGAACCGAGCAAGGTCAGCGGCATCAGTGGCAGGGTGAACTTGCTGTTGAAGAACAGCATGAAATCGATGGTGACCAATACATCCCAGATCAGCAGCCAGAACAGCGACCAGCCGATATAGCCGAAGGTCTTCACCACCAGGCGGATCTTGCGCGCGATGATCTCTTTCAAACGGCGAACCTCGAAACGAAGCGGATGCAGGTTCGGACGCCGGCTGGCGGGCAAGGTTCGCTGCTGTTCGTCGCGCGGTGTTTCCAGAAGTGTGCGAGAAGCAAAGATCGTTTTTGCATCCGCGCCCTGGCGTACATCGCCAAGGCACGGTCACCAGTTGCGGCATCGCTAAAGGATCGGGCTCACTCAATAGGCGTAGCGCAGGGTGGTCATGAAGTTGCGCGGGGCGCCGTACAGCCCGGCTGCGGTGGTCGAGTAGTACTCCTTGTCGAACAGGTTGTTGACGTTCAAGGTCGCCGACAACGACGGGCTGATCTGGTAGCGCGCCATCAGGCTGGTCAGGGCGTAGCTGCTCTGGGTGGTGGCGTAGCTGGTGTTGTAGCCCGTCTCGCTCTGCCAGTTGACACCGCCGCCGACGGTCAGCTTGTCGAGCGCGCCCGGCAGGCGGTAAGTGGTGAACAGCTTGACGCTGTTACGCGGGATTTCGGTGACGATACGCTTGTCGTCGTCATCGAAACTGACGCTGTAGGAGTAACCGCCGGTGAGCTGCCAGCCCTCGCGGATTTCGCCGTTGAGTTCCAGCTCGACCCCTTCGCTGGTGGTGCCGCTCTCGGCACGGTAGGCCTGGAAGTTATTAGGCTGCAGGTTGTCGCCATCGGCCACGGCGAGGTTGTCCTGCTCGACCCGGAACAGCGCCAGGCTGGCATTGAGCCGACCTTCATAGAAGCCTGCCTTTAGTCCAATCTCATAGCCGGTGCCTTCCTGCGGATCGAGTGGCGAGCCGCTGACATCGCGGATGTTGGCATTCTGCGGGTTGAAGATCTGGGTGTAGCTGGCATAGGCGGTCCAGGTATCGTCCAGGTCGTAGACCAAGCCAGCATAGGGAATGACGATGCCGGTCTCGGTGCGTTCGGTCTTGGTGGTCGCGCCCCCGTAGATGCGGTTGGTGGTTTCGCGGTTCCAGTCCACTACGCGGGTGCCGAGAATCAGGCTGGCCGCGTCGGTCAGGTGCCAGCGCGAGGTCAGGTAGGCGGCGTACTGGGTTTCGGTCAGGTCACTCTCGCCGATCTTGGTAAAGCGCGGCTTGGGCGCTTGGCCGTTCCAGGTGTAGATGTTGTCGATGTCGCCATCGTAGGTGCCGCGCCGCTGCCAGCCGCCGTAGTTGGCGGTGCCACGTTCTTCGATGCGCGACAGGGTTACGCCAGTGATCAGCTCATGCTCGCGACCCAGGAAGGGAAACGCGCCGGTCAGGTAGGCATCCAGGTTGTCCTGCTCGGGGCTGGCCTGCCAGCGGGTCGGCATGAGAAAGGCCCCGGCGCCGGTGGCGGCATCGATATCGCCGGTCATGTAGGTGGCCACGGTGTCGTAGTCGTTGCGCGCATGGCTGTATTCGAGCTTGCCGCTCCACCCGTTGGCGAAGTGCTGTTCGATCGAGGTGAACAGGCTGCTCTGCTTGCGATCGTAGTAGGACCAATCCGGCGAGCTGTTGAACGAGCGCTTGATGTCGGTCAGCGCGCCAGTGGTGGTGAACAGCGGAAAGCCGGTGCGCATGGGGGCATTGGCATGGGTCACCTGATGGCTGAAGCCGAGCGTCAGCAAGGTCGACTCACTCAGGTCGAATTCACTGATGCCGTACAGGGTGGAGATTTCCTGATTGAAGCGGTCGATCCAGGCATGCTGGTCCTTCTGATCGGCGACGAAGCGTCCGCGCACATTGCCCGCCTCGTTCAGCGCACCGCCGACATCCACGCTCAGGCCGTAGCGGTCCCAGCTACCGGCCTCGGCTGACAGCAGCACTTGCGGCGCTTGGGTGGGCCGCTTGCGGATCAGGTTGATGGTTGCCGACGGGTTGCCCAGGCCGCTGATCAGGCCAGTGGCGCCGCGCACCACTTCGACCCGGTCGTACATCGCGGTGTTCTGGGTGTAGTTGTCCATGCGCGAGGAGGTCGGTACACCGTCGATCTCGTAGTTGCTGATGGCAAAGCCACGGGACAGGTACGGCGTGCTGTCGGCGCCGATGCTCTCGCGGATGACGGTGATACCGGCGGTGGCGTCCAGGGCGTCGGTGAGGGTGTCGAGCTTCTGGTCTTCCATGCGTTGGCGGGTCAGCACGGTGACCGACTGCGGGGTCTCCTTGAGCGACAGGTTAAGCCGCGTCGAGCTGCTCGAAGACTCGGTGGTGTACGAGCCAGAGCCCTCGGTGGTCGCCCCCGGGGCCTTGCCGGAAATGCTCAGTGGCATCAGCTCCATCGCGCCGTTGGCCGCAGAGGCAGTCGGCAGCAACACATAGCCGCCATTACTCTGCCGGCTGGCTTGCAGGCCACTGCCGCCGAGCAAGCGCGCCAGGCCTTCCTCCACGCTGAAGGTGCCTTGCAGGCCTGGCGAGCTGAGCCCCTGGGTCTGCTCGCTGGCGAATGACAGGGTCACCCCGGCGGCGCTGGCGAACTCGCTCAAGGCTGTGCCCAGCGGCCCGGGTACAATCTCGAAACGGGTCGACTGCTGGACTTGCGCCGCAACGCTGGCAGGGGTGAAAGCGATCAGGGGCACGCCGAAGAGGGCCAGCTGGACGGCGCGGGCCAGGGGAAGACGAGACATCGAAAGTTCCTTGGGGTTGGCAGGGCACAGTGCGGCAGTTATCGCCGCTTCAGTGCTTGGCCGAATGAGAATGAAAATCGGCAACCCCTAATTGATTTTTTTGCGCATATCGCAGCGGCGCCGGAGGCAGCGAGCTAAAGCGCGAAGAGGCCGGTGCTGACAGGAGCGGGCTTGTCGGGACGCCAAACAGCCGCGAAGAGGCCAGACCTGCCATCGCACACGCTTTCAGACCGCATCGATCCGTACCCAGTAGCGCGTCAGGTAATGCACACGGACAGGCAAAGACGCCGCCAGGTTTTCCAGCACCGTATCGGTATCATCCAAGCGAAAACCACCAGAGACCCGCAACCCGGCAACCGCATCGCTGCACAGCAACCGCCCGGTCCGATAGCGCTGCAGCTCAGCCACCAGGTCCACCAAGCGCCAGTCCACCGCCATCAGCATGCCCCGCACCCAGGCATCGCTATCCCGTGCCCCCGGCTCCGGCGCATCGACCCGCTCACGGTTAAACGCGACCCGCTGCCCGGCCTCAAGCCGCATCAGCCGATTGGCCGCCGCCGCAGGCCTGACTTCGACCGCATGCTCCAGCACCTGAACCACACTCTGCTGACCCTCACTGCGCACGCTGAACCGCGTACCCAGTGCACGAACGCTGCCCTGCGGTGTATGCACGACAAACGGCCGGCCTTGCGGATCGGCCGCTGTCTGGATCAGCACCTCCCCACGATGCACTTGGATTTCCCGCAAGCCAGCGCCATAGCAGATATCCACAGCACTGTCTGTATTGATATCCAACACCCCGCCATCGGCCAGGCGCAGATGGCGCCGCTCACCCTTGGCCGTGCGCTGCTGGGCCATGCGCGAGCTAATCGGCTCGATGATGTGCAGGCCCCAGCCTGTCGCCCCAGCGGCCAGCAGCAACCCCAGCACCTTGGCCACAGCCCGTCGCCGCGCCCGTACTCCGGCGAGGGTGGGTAATGCGACCTCTTCAGGCAAATGACCCAGTTGGCGTTGCAGCTTCTCCACCCGCGCCCAGGCCTGGGCGTGACGCGCATCCTGGGCAAGCCAAGCTTGCCAGCCGAGGCGCTCGGCCTCGCTCGGCGGCGCAGCGTGCAACTGCACATACCAAGTGGCTGCCGCCTGGAGAATCTTGCGCTCGAGCACGGCTCAGTCCTCGACCAGCATCAGGCACTGGGTCATGGCGCGGATCATGTGTTTTTTCACCGTCGTCACCGACACCGCCAAGCGCTCGGCCGTGGCCACATAGCTCAGCCCCTCCAGCTGCACCGCAAGGAAGATCGTGCGCGTACGCGGCCCCATCTCATCGAGCATGGCATCCACGGCCGTCAGGGTTTCCAGGATCAACAGCCGGGTTTCTGGCGAGATATCCAGCGCCTCCGGGCGCAACGCCAACACATCCAGGTAGGCCTGCTCCACCGCCCGGCGGCGGAAGCGGTCGATCATCAACGCCCTGGCAATCGAGCTGAGGTAGGTGCGCGGCTCGCGGATGGCGTCGACGTTGCGCGCGGTCAGTACCCGCAGGAAGGTGTCCTGGGCCAGGTCCGCCGCATCGCTGGAATTGCCCAGGCGCGCCCGCAGCCAGGTTTTCAGCCAGCCGTTGTGGGTGTGATAAAGATCGTGCAGGGCAGAGGCGTCGGCTGGAGGCATGGCGGACTGTACCTGAGAATGATTCTATCTATTGTTGGCTGGATCGTTGGGTTGGGGCAAGTGGCAGGCGGCTATTGAGTATGCAGATGGTGTTTGGTTTGGTGCGGGTAGATGAGTACTGGTTAAAAGGTCGGAAGGGTGCCAGAACTGGCCTCATCGCGGGACAAGCTCGCTCCTACCCGAACGGTGCGTAGCGCAAAAACTGTGGTCAACTCGATCGCTGTAGGAGCGGGCTTGCCCGCGAAGAGGCCAGCACAGGCACACCAAGCCAGTCTCTCCCTGCAAGTTCTGCTGTGGAGCGGCTAAGGCCGCATCGGCGTATAGCGGCTGCGGGTACTAATGGCCAGCCTTCTCAGCCTGGCCCAGCTCCACATCATCCATCACCGCCTTGACCATATCGCTGAGCAGATGCGCGGCCCAACCCAGGTCCGCTTCCCCGTCGGTGGCGGCCAGCAAGGTCATGCGCCGCACGCAGGCCATCATCGCCGAGGCCTGCTCCATCGCTCGGCCTGCATCGTGGCCTGCGTTGACGCGGAACAGCGGTTGATCGCCATCGCCGTAGCCGAAGCCGGTTTTGCCAACAGTCTTTGCGCCCATCATTCGACTCTCCATGTCAGTGACGTATCTGTATTTTCCCCAAGGCCATTTCGACCAACCCACGGGCAGCTTCGATTTCGTGAAGGGTTGCGAGATTGAGCGGATGTGCTGGGGTGTTGAAGGTGAACAGCGTGCTTTGGTTGGCAATGGAAAGGGCGCAGACCAGGTACTCGGCAGTCTGGATCAGAAGCTCTTCGAGTGTGTGGCAGGTTTCAGGGGCGTGGGGTGGATCGGGGACGATCTTCAGCATGGTCAAACCTCTGTTGGTTGGAGCCGACACCCGCTGCTGTCAAACAGGATGGGTGGCAGCTGTACGCGGGTTGACAGACCGGTCAACAAAGGAAACCCGGCGCACACGAGGTGCCCCACGCACAGCTGCCATTAGAGGCAAGCCATAAGGTTTTATGTTGAGTCGGTCTGTCAAAACCGGTCGTTGAATCGGCAACGACCGGGCGAGACTAGAGGGCGACCCAAAGCACCGCAATGGCTTGTAAGGCGGGCGGAGTATGTTTGGGAAATGGACTACAGGGAATGGGGAAATTCTTAAAGTTTGACGGGGTTTTGGGGCGCAGGCGGGGATAGTTTTGCAGCAGATTCAAGGCAAAAAAAACGACCTATCAAGGTCGGTTTTTTCTGGATTTTGGTGCGCCGAGGGAGACTCGAACTCCCCCTAAAATACGCTTCAGCTTTTGTATGACTTGATCTTAAAGGCCTTCAATGGTGTTGGATAGAATTTTGAGTAGAAATGACTAGCCAAAGGCTGCTGCTATGACCGATTGTCTAGTCCTAAAATCTGGCACCTACCACGTCCGTCTGGACGTTCCAGAAGCCGCACGGGATAGTAGAGCAGGATGTCCAGTTGGACGTTCTAAAGACCGTTTGGTGCTCTGAAAACTGTTCAAAGGTCAAATTAAATGACCAAAAGAGATTAGAGCCCAAAACCCTATTTTCGTATTAAAGCTAAACCACATAAACGGCATTCATGCCGCTCAGAACGATTTGCTATGTTATTCAAAGAGCCTATTAGGCCCCTAAACGCACGGGTGCAAGTCCCCGTGCCTTTAGGGGCCTGATCTAAGGCAATGTTTTTCGGGGCTGCCTGTACTCATTCAAAAATTTTATCGAGTACTGCTTTTTGTACCGCTGGATGGAATTCTTCATACATTGTGTTTAGACGGACGTTATTTTTTTCTATGGGCTTTGGTATTCTGAATTGTTCAATGCTAAGCCATTTTATATTTCGTCCTGCTGAGACTACATCGCTTGTTATTATTACTTCGTCATTTGTAATCACGCCTATGCCTTTCACTATTATGTCTGGGCTCGAAGGTGAAGCGGACTTCAGGTAGACAATGTCGCCAACCTTAAGTGAACGGATAAATTGGTGAAGTTCAGGTGCCTCGATACTGCTCCAGCCAGGGCCAGCAATATTATTGTTGATGAAATTTTGGCTCACGTCTTTATCGTAGTAAGCCCCAATTGCAAAAATGGCCATACTTTTCCTTAAGGTTCTGACTGGATGTTGACGATTAATGTTTCTGGTAGTCGATATAGAAGAGATCTTTTGATTTCGCCCTTAAACCCTGTGTCCTGGCGTATCTTCTCTTTGAGTGTTAGGAAATCATCATATGAGACACGAGGGTCGATCATAATCTGCGAGATAAGTTGGTTAGGTTCAATGTCATACTTGAATAGAGCGTCTTTGCCCGCTTCTGCCGACCAGTCACAGAATATTAAGCGAATTTCGTTTTCGTGTCTGAATGCGTTACGTTTTAGTAGAAGGGAACTAAACAATTTTCCGAAAGTTATACGTCCGTGTAGGGTAAAGGTTTCTTTTGCTTTTTTTGTGAGTTTTGATTCTGCAAGATATTCAACTTTTCCAATGCAGTGTTCGCAGTGTTTTCTATCAATGGTTGCAATGCAAAGGCTGTCGAGTAGTTGTTCCATAGTTGTGCGAATTCTGACGCTGCGTTTGTTTGATGAATAAATTCTCCACATCGCATCAGACGAGTTTTCTAAGGTCCAGCATTGCCCATACATTCGGTTGTGTATGTCGTATTCTATTTCTTGTCCAGCTTCATTTATTAGTTTTGATTTTAAGGTGAAGTTTTCGAATGTGTCTTCCCATAAGATCGGCTTTACCAATGTATTTTTTGCGGTGGTAAATAGCTCGACTAGCCGTTCATATGGAATGGTTCGGTATACGTATTTTTTTAAATCTGCCTCATCTAGATTGAGGTGCATTTCAACTCCTTTTGACGAATGCCTGATGCTAAGTCTCTGTTTGCTACCGCAATCTACTTTTTTGATGACTAACTGTCTAAATTCGGAGTTTGGTTGTTGTCTGCAGTCATTGTTACGGAATGGACCAAACCAGTCAAACTTGATGCAATGAGTCGATAAGTCCTGGGCTGAGCTTCGCTTCCTGTCCACCAATGCGAACACCACGCAGAGCTACTACGGTCACCTCTATGTCGATGAGGTCTTCTGGATCCCTCGCTTCGAAAAAATCCAAACCGTCGCCAGTGGTATGGCCGCTCATGCGAAGTGGAGACAAACCTACTTCTCCACGCCCAGTCCTTCACCGTCCAGGCCTCGGCGCCGCTCAGGGGGCTAGTGACGCTGGATATCGGCTACAACGACAGCACCCTGCAACGGCCTTCATTGGATACGTGGAGCGGTGTACACCGGCAAACAGCCTGCAGCAGGTGCTGTTCTGCCGCGAGCTGGCCGCGATCCTGGCCAAGCCGCTGCCGCTGAACCTGCGCCACGTCGACCTGCGCGCCGTGCTTGAGGAGGTCAGCAAGCAGACCGGGCTGAAGTTCCGGGTGCCGGACAAGCCCTATACCCGAGTCAAGGCGCCGTTCTTCTACAGCTTGGCCACCGGTTATCAGGCAATGGACAGTCTAGCCCGGGTTTTCTCGATCGATGATCCTATGTGGTAGCAGCAAGGCAACGGCGAGGTGTTCGTGGGCAGTTGGGCCGACAGCTTCTTCGGCGCCGGGGCACCGCTGCAACTGCCCATCGAGCTGTTCGACGGCTATCAGGACAATCAGAGCGCCATGGTGGCGGCACTACCAGGCATGCGCCCAGGCGCGACAATCAACCAGGGCGAGCGGGTCACCTCGGTGACGCTTGCCGGCACACAGATAGCATTGAAATGGAAGACGCAATAGAACGAGCAGTAGAGCGCCAATTCCCCGAATTGACTGGCGGATACCACCTGCCACGATTTGCAAAGGTTATGGCCGTGGCCGACGCGCCCGCCGGCGCCGGAGTGTGCGACGACTTTCGACCGGGCGTCGGGGTGGACCTGCAGGTGCTTGGGCCTGACGGGGAGATCGACGCGAGCCTGCCGGTGCTGTCCGGCGTGCCGCTGCCGGTACCAATGGGTGGCGATGAAATGGGGTTCTTTGCGTTCCCCGAGGAAGGCACCACAGTCGTGGTGTGTTTTGCTTACGGCCTACCCCACAAACCCTACATCCAGACGGTGCTGCCGCATGGCCTAACCCTGCCCAAGGGCGACCAGGTGTGGCAACACAGCGAGGCCTGCCAGCAGCTCTTCGACGCGGATGGCAACTGGCTGCGCCAGACTGACGGCTAGATCCAGGACAAGGCGATCGAGCGCGAGGTCGAGGCCCAGGACAATATGGAGAGTTTCCAGAGCCACACTAGAACGGTCGACGACCATTCAACCGAGTCGGTGGGGGGATCAAAAAGATCGAGGCCATGGGCGCACTCAAGCTGCTGTCAGGTGGGTCCGCTAGTCTAGCTGCCGTAGATGACTTACACCAAGCCACTGGCCGACATCTGAACCTAGTAGTGGGTCAGAGGCACAACGCAACGGTCGGAGGAGACATGGAAGAGCAGATACAGGGGTTACGTCGAAGCGTAGCAAAAGTCAGCCAACACTTAGAGGCGCCGAGAACATGGATAGGTTCTAAACACTTGAACGTACTGCAAGTATTGTGTGACCTGCTTGATATCGTTAGTAAATGAACGTTGCATTGTCAGAACATCTTCATGGAAGCAGTCCTGCACCCAATAACGCTGCTATCTATAGTGGAACTGGTTCCTCTGCGGCCAGGCTAGGAGTGAAAACGAAAGCTATTAGTCTGTAGTCAGCACTAACCCTTCTCGCTGTCCTCTTCATTATAGCCGACCTTGATCGCAGGCAATGGTTCGTAGCAAATGCTTCGTTGATCCTGATTGTAACGCGCCTGGTAAAAACTGAAGCGGGCGCGTTTGTACTTGTAGCATAATATTTTTACCTGGCGAATAATTCTTATCTTGTCATCTGTCGAGGTGTTTATTCCAAATATAATTCCCTCTAGCGAATCGAACTCATACTTTAGTTTTCTGTAATTCGGATCCGATAGATCATTTATGGTAGACGACAGAATTAGCCTTGACTCTTGCTCCCTGTCCCATGCCTTCAACTTTACCGTGATGGCATGATAGAAATTTTTCCAGTACTGGTCGCGCCAAAGCTCTTCGTTTTCGAATATTTTCTGAGCGCATTCACTTAGCTTTCCAGCTTTACTAAGATACCAATTCTCCATCATCTGTACCCTAGGAAGGTGGCCCAATGATTGGAAAAAATCGATCTCAACAAAATCTTTCTCATACGATACATCATGCAGGGGTATCCGGGTGAAACTATGCATGATGCCTTGTACACCCTGACCTGTAGGAGCAAGCAATTCTAAGTTGCGCCCATCTTTATCTTTATTTACTTTGAACTTTAAACATACGTCACGATGGTTGCCCCCGTAGGTTCCCCAAATGGACGAGTCAACACATGAAGCCATGAAGCAAGCGGTATACCAGGGAGGATATATCAGCTTATCCAATGACAAGCAATAGCGCTCTGGAAAGTCAAACAACAGGTGAAACCAGGGCTCCCTTGTCTCATAGTCTGAAGCATTAAGCCGCGAGATTAGCTTGTATTGATCGCTGATTCTATGGACAGATCTAAATAGTTCATCGTAGATCTTGTCATTATTTGCGTCTGACATCAGGTCAACGAGCTTGGCTATGTGGGAGAGTCTCTTATCTCTGTGCACCGAGAAATATTCAGGCTTAGGCCGGTAAAGCTTCTCCCTATGTAGAGCCTCAAATATTTCGTCCAATGCAAAAATATGTAATGTCGTAAGATGATTGATCAACTCCCAGCGTCGCATCTTTCGACCAATGGTTAAGCAGCCGATATACTCTGAAATCACGCGCTCAGAAGTAAGGGAAATATAAACCTCCTCATTCAAGAAATTCATACGGTCAGTGTTGGTTTCCGCGCTAGCGAAGACCTCAATATCCCATTTTGGTTTTTCACCAGGCTCTCTCGACAAAAACCTGAATACTTCAATTATCAGACATCTTATGTAGTGCCTAATTAGGTTTTCCCACACAATTGAGTCACCGCAAAATAGCACTTCCTTGAAACCTTCCAAGGGGTCATTCAGTTGCTCCGGAGCAGCAAAAAAAATATAAAGCCCTTCAAGCTCGCCGCTTTCACCGTCATCGCTCAACAATCTAGATAGGGGTCTAAATCTATACGCGAATTCCATTATTACTTCCTGAGAAATTGCCGGCATGGCGATGTCTATCTAAAGGTGGCACGTGTTCAACTACAGTAAACCGCCGGTAATGGCGGTTTGTTGTTCTTTTTCCTATTTCTTACCTAGAACATAAATAGGGCCTACCACCTGGACCCCGCTCACATACCGCTGCCCAGAAACGACAGCAAGCAAGATCCATCCGCTTGCAAGCAGTTCGTCAGCCTCATCAACGCTGGATGCCTCTACCACTTCCCTTGCCTCGTGCAGCCGCATAATCACTCCTCATGATGTCTATTTGGTGGCCGTTCCAGCGTACCTCAAAACAAGGAGAGCAAAAAAAATCAGCAGATAAAATCACTTATCCCCCTCCCGCCGACGCGCTTTGCGTCGGGAATAAGTGCAAACCATAGATGGGGTGCAACACCAGCTGCAGGCCGCGACGTCTGCAGGCTCTCGTGAGGGGGCGGCGATTTCACACTGTGAAAGGAAATGACAGGTTGTGCAGGCGTGGTTGCA
Source organism: Pseudomonas sp. Je.1.5.c (assembly GCF_051129895.1). Lineage (NCBI taxonomy): Bacteria > Pseudomonadati > Pseudomonadota > Gammaproteobacteria > Pseudomonadales > Pseudomonadaceae > Pseudomonas > Pseudomonas sp. Je.1.5.c. The sequence continues at coordinate 48,188 of NZ_JBCPSP010000012.1, read as the reverse complement.
CTGTGCGGCGGGGGTATTGGAGCGGGTCGGGTCGGCTGTAGGCCACGGAATTAGTGGCGAGGCGGCGAAAATATTCCGTTTATGCCCGGTTTTCCATTTTGGGCATGGTCATTTGAGCCGGCTCAGAGTGCACCCAGGTGCTGAATACTGATAAGCCTGGAGCCCCGTGCGGTGAGGCCCCGGCGTTCCGTCAGCTTTTCACAGCGCTTCAGTCTTGTTGAGCCGCCACCAAGCGGAGGTGAGGAAGGTTGGCTTCGTTCTTCAGGCGCTGAAATTCTTTGGCGACGACTGGGGTCAGCAGGCGAACGAGGGCTTCACGCAATTGCATGGCCTGGCCTTCATCCAGACGTTTCACGGTTCCTGTACGCCCGCTTGCACCGCACACCTTATTAGGGGTGATGCCGATCGCGTTCATCGCGCCATCGATGTAGCCGTCCAGCTATTGCGGCGCTTGAACAGGATCGAGCTCTCGGCCGCTTCCTGGTAGTCCCAGTGCACCTCCCACGCTTGCCGGACTGGATGACTTCGATGATGGGCAGTGCCGCTTGGGTTGCTGGTTTGCGCATTCTGATGCTCTCGATCAATTCGCTACGCGGTGCAGTTTGAAGGATAGCTTCGGGGTGCCCCATGAAAGGTTTTTCAGGCTGACCCCCAAATCCCTGTCAGAACATGGATATCTGTCAGGAAATCGGCTGGAGGCCTCGTATTTACTGGGTTTGCGATCTGACAACGAACTGGGAAATTCGTGGCAAATCTGACAGGTAAAAAAAACCTTATAAATCAATGATTTGAGAAATATGAATCTGACACAGTCGTTTTGTCAGGTTCTGACCCCCCGCTGACACCTTTCTGACACTACATGAAAACGCTGTAGGCCTTTATATAGAAGGGTTAGACAGAGATAAGAATATCCATCTGACAAATCTGACAGGCTTTTTAGGGGTCAACCTAAATTTTGCTTTGCAACGTGCTGGGGGGCGTTTCGTATGACGCGCTTACACAGTGAGGGTTTGAGAAAACCGGCCTATCACACCGCGATACTGCTCATCATTAAGGTCAGTACTGCCTACGTCCTGGAACCTCGGCATTCAGTGGTTCCTCCCTCATGGCTTCCTCGAGGCGGGCGATTAACCATCCGCAAGATCTCGTCATGGATAAGGCCTCTTCATAATCCAGCTGAAGGTCGCTGAGATGTATCGCCTGGTCCCTCACCTTGGAAAGCTTCTGATATGTCGTGAAGGTGAGATCGTCGATTATGCCTCTGTCTCGCAAGAGCCGCATCTTCACGCGGTGATTATCAAAGGCAGGTACAAAGCGCATGTTCTTGTGGCTGACCAACCGATCGATTGCTTCTTCGACCGAGAGCCAAGAAGACACGATGGCCCCACGAGGGGCATCTTGCGCAAGCTTCGTCTGTGCAGGAGGCATCTCCGGGGCAGGGGCCGGAGGTTCGCTAGGACTGCTTTCTATTGCTAGATCAGTCTCCACCTCGCGCAGCTTCTCACCCAAGTCAATTCGGAACTCACCGTATTTGAAGGTGCGGATTAAGGGGACGATACCCGCTAGCTGTTTCCTGAGGAACAGTACGATCGCTACGACTGCGATCGGCCAAGCAAGTGATGAAATCACTGCGGCACCAAACTGCAACCAATCCATGGGGGCTCCGCTTGGTTCTGTGTACGTGTGCAAAAGCGCTGCGTGTATCGCTACAGTCGCCTTACGCCACAATTACGCCATTGAAATAAAAAAAGCCTGTAGATCAGGGATCTACAGGCTTTGTCTGGTGCCCCGAGGGAGACTCGAACTCCCACTCCTTTCGAAAACGGATTTTGAATCCGCCGCGTCTACCAATTCCGCCATCAGGGCTTGTGGCGCCGCAGTATAGAGAGGGTCCTTCGGTCGGTCAATCGGCTTTCATGGAGAATTTTCATTCGTTGGGCTAAACTTTGCGGCCCTGTCGAACCGAACACCATCATGCGCGTCGCCGATTTTTCCTTCGAACTCCCCGATTCCCTGATCGCCCGCCACCCGCTGGCCGAGCGCCATGGCAGCCGACTGCTGGTTCTTGATGGACCGAGCGGGGCGCTGGTGCATCAGCAATTCACCGATTTGCTCGACTACCTGCGTCCGGGCGACCTGATGGTGTTCAACAACACCCGGGTGATCCCGGCGCGGCTGTTCGGCCAGAAAGCCTCCGGCGGCAAGCTCGAAGTGCTGGTCGAGCGGGTGCTCGACAGCCACCGGGTGCTGGCCCATGTGCGCGCCAGCAAGGCGCCCAAGGCCGGGACGCAGATCCTCATCGATGGCGGCGGCGAGGCCGAGATGGTCGCGCGCCATGACACGCTGTTCGAGCTGCGCTTCACCGAAGAGGTGCTGCCGCTGCTCGAGCGGGTGGGGCATATGCCGCTGCCGCCGTATATCGATCGCCCGGACGAAGGCGCCGACCGCGAGCGCTACCAGACGGTCTATGCCGAGCGTGCTGGCGCCGTTGCTGCGCCGACCGCAGGTCTGCACTTCGATGAAGCGCTGCTCGAGAAGATCGCAGCCAAGGGCGTTGAACGCGCCTTCGTCACCCTGCATGTGGGCGCGGGCACCTTCCAGCCGGTGCGAGTCGACAAGATCGAAGACCACCACATGCATAAAGAGTGGCTCGAGGTCAGTCAGGAAGTGGTCGATGCCGTTGCCGCCTGCCGCGCGCGCGGTGGTCGGGTAGTGGCCGTCGGCACTACCAGCGTGCGCTCGCTTGAGAGCGCTGCGCGTGACGGGCAGCTCAAGGCGTTCAGTGGCGACACCGACATCTTTATCTTCCCAGGCCGGCCGTTCCATGTGGTCGACGCCCTGGTCACCAACTTCCACCTGCCTGAGTCCACGCTGCTGATGCTGGTCTCGGCCTTCGCCGGTTATCCCGAGACCATGGCTGCCTATGCGGCAGCGGTCGAGCAGGGGTACCGCTTCTTCAGTTACGGTGATGCGATGTTCATCACCCGCAATCCGGCGCCACGCGGCCCCGAGGATCAAGCATGAGTCGCACCTGTCGAATGTCCTTCGAACTGCTGGCCACCGACGGCAAGGCCCGTCGTGGTCGCCTGACCTTCCCCCGTGGCACGGTCGAGACCCCGGCGTTCATGCCGGTCGGTACCTATGGCACGGTCAAGGGCATGCTGCCGCGGGACATCGAGGCCATTGGCGCCGAGATCATCCTGGGCAACACCTTCCACCTGTGGCTGCGCCCGGGCACCGAGGTAATCAAGAAGCACAACGGCCTGCACGACTTCATGCAGTGGAAAGGCCCGATCCTCACCGACTCGGGTGGTTTCCAGGTGTTCAGCCTGGGCGCGATGCGCAAGATCAAGGAGGAGGGCGTTACCTTCGCCTCGCCCGTCGATGGCTCCAAGGTGTTCATGGGCCCGGAAGAGTCGATGCAGGTGCAGCGCGACCTGGGCTCGGATATCGTGATGATCTTCGACGAGTGCACGCCGTACCCGGCCGAGCATGATGTCGCCCGTACCTCGATGGAGTTGTCGCTGCGCTGGGCCCAGCGCTCGAAGAATGCCCATGGCGACAACACCGCGGCGCTGTTCGGTATCGTCCAGGGTGGCATGTACCAGGACCTGCGCATGCGCTCGCTCGAAGCGCTGGTCAACATCGACTTCGATGGCCTGGCCATCGGCGGCCTGTCGGTCGGTGAGCCCAAGCACGAGATGATCAAGGTGCTGGACTATCTGCCTGCGCAGATGCCGGCTGACAAACCTCGTTACCTTATGGGTGTAGGCAAACCCGAGGATCTTGTAGAGGGTGTGCGCCGCGGCGTCGACATGTTCGACTGCGTGATGCCGACGCGCAACGCGCGCAACGGCCATCTGTTCATCGATACCGGGGTGATCAAGATCCGCAACGCGTTCCATCGCCACGATGATTCGCCGCTGGATCCGACCTGCGATTGCTACACCTGCACTAACTTCTCCCGCGCCTATCTCCATCACCTGGACAAATGCGGCGAAATGTTGAGCAGCATGTTGAATACGATCCATAACTTGCGTCATTACCAGCGTCTGATGGCCGGTTTACGCGAGGCTATTCAACAAGGTAAATTGGCCGCCTTTGTCGACGCCTTCTATGCCAAACGCGGGCTGCCTGTGCCGCCTTTGGACTGACTGTCTCTCACGTATTGCCAACTCAACACGTGCAACTTAACAACTGGAGTGTCACATGAGCTTTTTGATCCCCGCCGCTTACGCGGACGCAGCTGCCCCGGCCGCCGGCCCTGCTGGTACTGGCTTTGAGTGGATTTTCCTGGTTGGCTTCCTGGTCATCTTCTACCTGATGATCTGGCGTCCACAGGCCAAGCGTGCCAAAGAGCAGAAGAACCTGCTGGGCAACTTGCAAAAAGGTGACGAAGTTGTCACCAATGGCGGCATCGCCGGCAAAATCGTCAAGGTTTCCGATGATTTCGTGGTTCTGGAAGTGTCCGACACCGTCGAGCTGAAGTTCCAGAAGGGCGCCGTGGCTGCGACCCTGCCAAAAGGTACGCTCAAGGCTATCTGAGTTACCGGTTTTCTTTTCCAGTCGGGGCGCGCAACGCGCCCCGCGTCTTGAACGGGCGGCGTGATGCTGAACAAATACCCTCTGTGGAAATACGCACTGATCGTGCTGGTACTGGCGATCGGTTTCATTTATTCCGCTCCCAACCTTTACCCGGATGATCCGGCGGTGCAGATCAGTGGTGCGAGCTCCGCACTGCAGGTCAACCAAGCCGACCTCGATCGCGTCACCAAGGCGCTGAGCGATGCCGGTATCGCCGTGAAGGGCGGTAGCCTGGGCGAGAAGGGCAGTGCGCTGGTGCGCCTGACCAACCAGGAAGACCAGCTCCCTGCCAAGGATGTGGTGCGCAAGGCACTGGGCGATGATTACGTCGTGGCCCTGAACCTGGCCCAGACCACCCCGCAGTGGCTGCGTAACCTGGGTGCAAGCCCGATGAAACTGGGTCTGGACCTGTCCGGTGGTGTGCACTTCCTGCTCGAAGTGGACATGGACAAGGCCATGAGCGCCCGGATGAAAGTCTACGAAGGCGAAGTGAAGACCCTTTTGCGCAAAGAGCGCATCCGCTATCGCAGCCTGCCTCAGCAGGACGGCGGCATCATGCTGGGCTTCTCCGACGACGCCACCCGCGAACAGGCCCGTGCCCTGATCCGCAAGAATTTCACTGATTTCGACCTGACCACCACCGAGCGCAACGAGCTCGCCGTGCTGCGTCTGGCGCTGACCCCGGCCAAAGTTGCCGAGATCCGCGAATACTCGATCAAGCAGAACCTGACCACCGTCCGTAACCGTGTCAACGAGTTGGGCGTGGCTGAGCCACTGGTGCAGCGCCAAGGCGCCAACCGCATCGTGGTCGAGCTGCCAGGCGTGCAGGACACTGCCGAAGCCAAGCGTATCCTCGGCAAGACTGCCAACCTCGAGTTCCGCTTCGGTGCCGAGCCAGGCGCGTCCAAGGCCACCACTGAGGTCTTCGAGTTCCGTGACGGTGGTCGCTCGGCGCCCGTCGAGCGCGGCCTGATCATCACCGGTGACCAGGTCACCGATGCCCAGGCCAGCTTCGACGAGCAGGGCCGTCCGCAGGTCAACATTCGCCTCGATGGCCATGGCGGCGAACTGATGAGCCGCGCTACCCGCAGCAACGTCGGGCGCAGCATGGCGGTAATCTTCATCGAGCAGAAGCCGGTGACCCGCTACGTCAAACAGATGGTCGACGGTGTCGAGAAGGAAGTGCCAGTTCAGAGCTTCCAGGAAGACAAGAAGATCATCAGCCTGGCGACCATTCAGTCGCCACTGGGCAGCCAGTTCCGGATCACCGGTCTGAACGGTCAGGGCGAATCGTCCGAACTGGCCCTGCTGCTGCGTGCCGGTGGTCTGGCCGCACCGATGTACTTCGCTGAAGAACGTACCATCGGTCCAAGCCTGGGTGCTGACAACATCACCAAGGGTGTCGATGCATCGCTGTGGGGCATGCTGTTCGTCTCGCTGTTCATCATCGCCATCTACCGTGGCTTCGGTGTGATCGCGACCATTGCCCTGACCGGTAACATGATCCTGCTGCTGGCGCTGATGTCGCTGCTCGGCGCGACCCTGACCCTGCCAGGTATTGCCGGTATCGTGTTGACCATGGGTATGGCGGTTGACGCCAACGTGCTGATCTTCTCGCGGATTCGCGAGGAGCTGAAAAACGGCATGACGGTCCAGCGCGCCATCCACGAAGGCTTCAGCCGTGCCTACACCGCGATCATCGACGCCAACCTGACCAGCCTGTTGGTCGGCGGCATCCTGTTCGCCATGGGTACCGGTCCGGTCAAAGGCTTCGCGGTTACCATGTCCCTCGGGATTTTCACCTCGATGTTCACCGCCGTCATGGTGACCCGCGCAATGGTCAACCTGACCTGCGGCGGGCGTGACATCAAGAAGCTGTGGGTTTGAGGGAATAACCATGAAAACCATCAACTTCATGGGCGTGCGCAATGTCGCGTTCGCCATCACCGTACTGCTTACCGTGCTGGCACTGTTCAGCTGGTGGCAGAAGGGCCTGAACTTCGGTCTGGACTTCACCGGCGGTACGCTCATCGAGCTGACCTACGAGCGTCCGGCAGACCTGAAAACCGTGCGTGCCGAGCTGGTCGAGTCGGGTTTTGGCGATGCCGTGGTGCAGAGCTTTGGCGCGACCACCGACCTGTTGGTGCGTATGCCTGGCGACGACCCGCAACTGGGTAGCAAAGTCGCGGCGGCGTTGCAGAAGGCCGGTGGCGACAACCCGGCAACCCTCAAGCGCGTCGAGTTCGTCGGCCCGCAGGTGGGTGAGGAGCTGCGTGACCAGGGTGGCCTGGGCATGCTCCTGGCGCTGGGCGGGGTGTTGATCTACCTGGCCTTCCGCTTCCAGTGGAAGTTCGCCGTGGGCGCGATCATCTCGCTGATCCACGACGTGGTGGTGACCGTAGGTATCCTGTCGTTCTTCCAGATCACCTTCGACCTGACGGTGCTGGCGGCGGTGCTGGCGATCATCGGTTACTCGCTCAACGACACCATCGTCGTGTTCGACCGGGTACGTGAGAACTTCCGGGTCATGCGCAAGGCTTCGTTGATCGAGAACATCAACGTCTCGACCACCCAGACCCTGCTGCGTACCATCGCCACCTCGGTGTCGACCTTGCTGGCCATCGCGGCGCTGCTGTTCTTCGGCGGCGACAACCTGTTCGGCTTCTCCCTGGCACTGTTCATCGGGGTCATGGCCGGTACCTACTCGTCGATCTACATCGCCAACGTGGTGCTGATCTGGCTGAATTTGAACAGCGAAGACCTGATTCCACCGGTCAAGGCTGAGGGTGTGGACGACCGTCCGTAAGGATTTGTCCTACGCCGTTTGGCGCAAAGAGAGCCGCGAGTGTTGAACTCGCGGCTTTTTTTTTACTCCAAGGCTGGGAGAAGCGCGGGTTCGGACCCGCAAGTACGATCAGGAGGTTCACGTGAATAAATCAATGCTAGTGGGTGCGGTGCTGGGTGCTGTCGGTGTCACTGCCGGAGGTGCTGTGGCGACCTACAGCTTGGTGAACAAAGGCCCTGAGGTTGCTCAGGTGACGGACGTGCAGCCGATTAAACAGCAGGTCAAGACCCCGCGCGAAGTGTGCAAGGACGTCACTGTGACCCGTCAGGCGCCGGTCAAGGACCAGCACCAGATTGCCGGCACCGTGGTCGGTGCACTGGCTGGCGGCTTGCTGGGTAACCAGATTGGCGGCGGTACCGGCAAGAAGATCGCCACCGTGGCCGGTGCGGTCGGTGGCGGTTATGCCGGTAACAAGGTGCAGGAGGGCATGCAGGAGCGTGACACCTACACCACCACGCAAACCCGCTGCAATACGGTCAACGACCTCAGCGAGAAGGTGGTTGGCTACAACGTGACCTATTCGATTGGCGACAAGGTCGGCAAGGTGAAGATGGATCACGAGCCGGGCTCGACCATTCCGCTGGATGAGAATGGCAAGCTGGTGCTGAGCCAGGCGCAGCCGGGGCAGTAAGGCAAGTTCTCTGACTGACGCAGTGCATCTTGGGCGGCAGTATCGTGGACGCAGTGCATCGTGGGAGCGGGCTTGCCCCGCGATAGCGTCAGGCTGGCTTCCTAGGTTGATGGGCACATGCTATCGCGGGACAAGCCCGCTCCCACGCATCTCACCAGGGCAATAGCCACAAAAAAGCACCCCGAAGGGTGCTTTTTTTGTGGCTGAAATCCGCCTCAGCGCTTCAGCGAGTGCGGCACGTGCGGCTGGATGGCAGTCAGCACGGCTTTGAAGCACTTGATGTTGCCCGCAACGATATGGCCCTTCTCGAGGAAGTCATGGCCACCGTTGAAGTCGCTCACCAGGCCGCCGGCTTCTTGTACCAGCAGTACGCCGGCAGCCATGTCCCATTCGGACAGGCCCGACTCCCAGTAGGCGTCGAAACGGCCAGCGGCGACATAGGCCAGGTCCAGGCTGGCGGAGCCGGCGCGGCGGATGCCGGCGGTCTGGCCAGTCAGGGCGCGGAACATGCCCAGGTAGTTGTCCAGGTCTTCCATCTGGTTGTCGCGGAACGGATAGCCGGTACCCAGCAGCGCGCCTTCCAGGCTGGTGCGCGAGCTGACGCGCAGGCGGCGACCGTTGACTTGGGCGCCACGGCCACGGCTGGCGGTGAACTCTTCCTGGCGCACGGGGTCGAGGACCACGGCGTGTTCCAGGCGACCACGGTATTTGCAGGCGATGCTGACCGCAAAGTGAGGAACGCCACGCAGGAAGTTGGTGGTGCCATCCAGCGGATCGATGATCCACAGGTAGTCCTTGCCTTCTTCGCCGGAGCCAGCGTGCAGGCCGGTCTCTTCGCCTTGGATGGAGTGGTTCGGGTAAGCCTTGCGCAAGGCGTTGACGATGCTCTGCTCGGCAGCGCGGTCAACCTCGGAGACGTAGTCCTTGGCTTCCTTTTCGTCGACCTTGATGCTATCCAGGCGTTCGATGGAGCGGAAAATCAGTTCACTGGCGCTGCGAGCAGCGCGCAGGGCGATATTCAGCATAGGCTGCATGGGCGTTTCACCTGGGGATGTTAAAGAAGAAAGCCGCACATTCTAGCAGAAAACTCCTGCGGCAGAAGTGTGACATTTGCTTTCGTGGCGTTACGCTGGTCGGTTCTGTAAGATCAATACCCCCTTCAATCGCATCTATGAGCACACACCTTGCTGCAGAATATTCGTGTTGTTCTGGTCAATACCAGCCACCCCGGCAACATCGGCGGCGCTGCTCGTGCCATGAAAAACATGGGCTTGTCGCGCCTGGTGCTGGTTCAGCCACTGGACTTTCCCGCTGCCGACGCCAGCGCCCGTGCCTCCGGCGCCGACGATGTGCTCGATGGCGCCCAAGTGGTCGGCTCGCTGGAAGAGGCGCTGGTCGGTTGCAGCCTGGCGATCGGCACCAGTGCCCGTGACCGCAGCCTGCCCTGGCCCATGCTCGACCCGCGTGAGTGCGGCGCCAAGGCCGTAGAGCGGGCCGCTACCGGTGAGGAAATCGCCCTGGTGTTCGGGCGCGAGCATGCCGGCTTGACCAACGACGAACTGCAGCGATGTCACTTCCACGTGCACATTCCCTCGAACCCCGACTTCAGCTCGCTGAACCTTGCTGCCGCTGTCCAGGTGCTCGCCTACGAGGTGCGCATGGCCTGGCTGACCGAGCAGGGCGCACCGGCGAAAGTCGAGAAAGCGGACGCCGGCGAGCTGGCGACCCTGGACGAAATGGAGCGCTTCTACGACCACCTGGAAAAAACCCTGGTGGATATCGCGTTCCTCGATCCCGAGAAGCCCAAGCACCTGATGGCGCGTCTGCGCCGGTTGTATGGGCGTAGTGCGGTCGATCGTTCGGAAATGAGCATTTTGCGCGGCATCCTCACCGAGACCCAGAAGGTCGCCCGAGGCGAGCCGCATAAGCGGAAGGGCTGAAAGATGTTTGAACGTCTGCGTGAAGATATCCAAAGCGTATTTCATCGTGACCCGGCAGCGCGCAACGCCTTCGAGGTGCTGACCTGCTACCCGGGGATGCACGCCATCTGGCTGCACCGTCTCGGTCATGCCCTGTGGCTTCGTGACTTCAAATGGCTGGCTCGGCTGGTGTCGAACTTCGGTCGCTGGATGACCGGTATCGAGATCCATCCCGGCGCGACCATCGGTAGGCGCTTCTTCATCGACCACGGCATGGGTATCGTCATTGGCGAGACTGCCGAGATCGGTGACGACGTCACCCTGTACCAAGGCGTGACTCTGGGCGGCACCAGCTGGAATAAAGGCAAGCGCCACCCCACCTTGGAGAACGGCGTGGTAGTCGGTGCCGGCGCCAAGGTGCTGGGCCCGTTTACCGTCGGTGCCGGGGCCAAGATCGGCTCCAACGCCGTGGTCACCAAGGAAGTGCCGCCAGGCGCCACGGCGGTGGGTATCCCAGGGCGCATCATCGTCAAGACCGAAGACAGCGAAGTCGAGGCCAAGCGCAAGGCCATGGCCGAGAAAATCGGCTTTGATGCCTATGGCGTCAGTGGCGACATGCCCGATCCGGTGGCGCGAGCGATTGGCCAGATGCTCGATCATCTGCAGGCCGTCGACGAGCGCCTGGAGGGCATGTGTGGCGCCCTGACCAACCTGGGTAGCGACTACTGTGGCAAGGAACTGCCGGCTTTGCCTGAAGAAGACTTCGTCGAGCTGACTCAGGGCGAGGCCAAGCCGGCCGACGCCAAGCAAGCCGCGCAGGGCGACACCCAGCCGCATTGACATCAGTTCGTCATCTGGGGCGTGTGATCACGCCCCATGTCTGCTACACTCGCGCCCGCCTCCCAGATGCAAACCCGACTAAAGCAGTAGGTCTTATAGTTGACTTAAATGCTCGGGAATCGCATACTCGCTCACATCTTGTAACTCCCGTGGTACCCATACGCCATGCGACTGACTACCAAAGGCCGATACGCCGTGACCGCCATGCTTGACCTGGCACTGCACGCGCAGCATGGGCCGGTGTCTTTGGCCGACATTTCCGAGCGCCAGGGCATTTCCCTCTCTTATCTGGAACAGCTGTTCGCCAAGCTGCGCCGTAGCAGCCTGGTTTCCAGCGTGCGCGGTCCAGGCGGTGGCTACCAGCTGTCGCGGGGCATGGAAACCATCCAGGTGGCCCAGGTCATCGATGCGGTCAATGAATCGGTCGATGCCACCCGCTGCCAGGGCCTGGGGGATTGCCATGCCGGTGACACCTGCCTGACTCACCACTTGTGGTGCGACCTCAGCCAGCAGATCCATGAATTCCTCAGTGGCATCAGCCTGGCCGACCTCGTGATGCGCCGTGAGGTGCAAGAAGTCGCCCAACGCCAGGACCTGCGCCGTGTCGCAGGCCGATCCGCCCAGCTGGACAAGATTGAGACGTCCGCCGTCGACTGAACCGTGACGACGAGCGACGCCAACGCCTGATAGGAGATACTCAATGAAGTTGCCGATCTACCTCGATTACTCCGCGACCACCCCGGTCGACCCACGTGTGGCCCAGAAGATGGCCGACTGCCTGCTGGTCGACGGAAACTTCGGTAACCCGGCTTCGCGCTCCCACGTGTTCGGCTGGCGCGCCGAGGAAGCGGTCGAGAACGGCCGTCGCCAAGTAGCCGAGCTGATCAACGCCGACCCGCGCGAGATCGTCTGGACCAGCGGTGCTACCGAGTCCGACAACCTGGCGCTGAAGGGTGTTGCGCACTTCTATCAGACCAAGGGCAAGCACATCATCACCTCCAAGATCGAGCACAAGGCGGTCCTGGATACCGCTCGCCAGCTCGAGCGTGAAGGTTTCGAAGTCACCTACCTCGAGCCAGGCGAAGACGGCATCGTCACCCCGGCCCAGGTCGAGGCGGTGCTGCGCGACGACACCATCCTGGTCTCGCTGATGCACGTCAACAACGAAGTCGGCTCGATCAACGACATCGCCGCCATCGGTGAACTGACCCGTTCGCGCGGCGTGCTGTTCCATGTCGACGCCGCCCAGTCGGCTGGCAAGGTCGAAATCGACCTGCAGAAACTCAAGGTCGACCTGATGTCGTTCTCGGCCCACAAGGTCTACGGCCCGAAAGGCATCGGCGCGCTGTACGTCAGCCGCAAGCCACGGGTTCGCCTGGAAGCCATCATTCACGGCGGTGGCCATGAGCGCGGTATGCGTTCGGGCACCCTGCCAACCCACCAGATCGTCGGCATGGGCGAGGCGTTTGCCATTGCCAAGCAGGAAATGGCCAGCGAGAACGTCCGCATCAAGGCCCTGAGCGACCGCTTCTTCAAGCAGGTCTCGGACCTCGAAGAGCTCTACGTCAACGGCAGCCAGACTGCCCGCGTGCCGCACAACCTGAACCTGAGCTTCAACTACGTTGAAGGCGAGTCGCTGCTGATGTCGCTCAAGGACATCGCGGTATCGTCGGGTTCGGCCTGCACCTCCGCTTCGCTCGAGCCGTCTTATGTACTGCGCGCTCTGGGCCGTAACGACGAGCTGGCACACAGCTCGATCCGCTTCTCCTTCGGCCGCTTCACCACTGAAGAAGAAGTCGACTACGCCGCGCAGGAAGTCTGCAAGGCAGTCAACAAGCTGCGTGAGCTCTCGCCGCTGTGGGACATGTACAAAGACGGCGTCGACATCTCCAAGATCGAGTGGGCCGCCCACTAAGCAGTCGCCGGCAAGAGCGGCTCCCTGATGAGGAAGGAATTGCACCATGGCATACAGTGAAAAGGTCATCGACCACTACGAAAACCCGCGCAACGTCGGCAAGATGAACGCCGACGATCCGGATGTCGGCACCGGCATGGTCGGCGCCCCGGCCTGCGGTGACGTGATGCGTCTGCAGATCAAGGTCAACGAGCAGGGCGTCATCGAAGACGCCAAGTTCAAGACCTATGGCTGCGGTTCGGCCATCGCCTCCAGCTCCCTCGCCACCGAGTGGATGAAGGGCAAGACCCTGGACGAAGCCGAAACCATCAAGAACACCCAGCTGGCTGAGGAACTCGCGCTGCCGCCGGTCAAGATCCACTGCTCGGTACTCGCCGAAGACGCCATCAAGGCGGCCGTACGCGACTACAAGCAGAAGAAAGGCTTGATCTGAGTCGCAAGACTCAACGGTAAGCACAGCTAAGCAAAGGAGCTCCGATGGCTATCAGCATGACAGAAGCCGCCGCCAACCACGTGCGGCGTTCCCTCGACGGGCGCGGCAAGGGTGAGGGCATTCGCCTGGCCGTGCGCACCACCGGTTGCTCGGGCCTGGCCTACGTGCTGGAGTTCGTCGACGAAGTGGCGTCTGAAGATCAGGTGTTCGAGAACCACGGCGTGAAGGTCATCATCGACCCAAAAAGCCTGGTCTACCTCGACGGTACCGAGCTCGACTTCGTCAAGGAAGGGTTGAACGAAGGCTTCAAGTTCAACAACCCCAACGTGCGCGGTGAGTGTGGCTGCGGCGAAAGCTTCAATGTCTGAGGCTTGACGTGGGTACTCCTTGCCATTTCGCTCTGTTTGACCTCAAGCCGGGCTTTCGTCTGGACCTCGACAAGCTGGCCGTTCGCTACCGCGAGCTGGCCCGCGAGGTCCATCCGGACCGTTTCGCCGATGCCTCCGAACGTGAACAGCGCATTGCCCTGGAAAACTCGGCAGCGTTGAACGACGCCTACCAGACCCTGCGCAGCGCCCCGCGGCGTGCCCGCTATCTGCTGGCCATCAGTGGCCATGAAGTGCCGCAGGAAGTCACCGTGCATGACCCGGACTTCCTGTTGCAGCAAATGGAGCTGCGTGAGGAGCTCGAAGAGCTGGACGATCTGGACGGTGTCGCGGTGTTCAAGAAGCGCCTCAAGGCTGCCCAAGACACGCTCAACGAGGATTTCGCCGCCTGCTGGGATGATGCTGCGCAGCGTGAACAGGCCGAGCGCCTGATGCGCCGCATGCAGTTCCTCGACAAGCTCGCCCAAGAAGTGCGCCAGTTGGAAGAGCGCCTCGACGATTAACCCGGCGTTGCCGTGACGACGCCTAAGGTATCTAGATAAGCATGGCCCTACTGCAGATCGCCGAACCCGGTCAGAGCCCACAGCCGCACCAGCGCCGCCTGGCGGTGGGGATCGACCTGGGTACCACCAATTCTCTGGTTGCCGCCTTGCGCAGTGGCCTGAGCGAGCCGCTGCCCGACGCGCAGGGCAGTGTCATCCTGCCGTCCGCCGTGCGCTACCTCGATGGCCGCATTGAAGTCGGCCAGGCTGCGCGCGACGCTGCCTCCAGCGACCCGCTCAATACTATCTTGTCGGTCAAGCGCCTGATGGGTCGTGGCCTGGCAGACGTCAAGCAACTTGGCGAACAGCTGCCTTACCGCTTTGTGGGCGGCGAGTCGCATATGCCGTTCATCGACACGGTCCAAGGGCCAAAGAGCCCGGTGGAAGTGTCTGCCGATATCCTCAAGGTGCTGCGCCAGCGTGCTGAGCAGACCCTGGGTGGCGACCTGGTAGGGGCGGTGATTACTGTCCCGGCCTACTTCGACGACGCCCAGCGCCAAGCCACCAAAGATGCCGCCAAACTGGCCGGGCTCAACGTTCTGCGCCTGCTCAACGAGCCGACCGCTGCTGCCGTGGCGTATGGTCTGGACCAAAACGCCGAAGGCGTGGTGGCGATCTTCGATTTGGGTGGCGGTACGTTCGATATTTCTATCCTGCGTCTTACCGCTGGCGTCTTCGAAGTGCTGGCCACTGGGGGCGATACGGCCCTGGGTGGTGACGATTTCGATCATGCGATTGCTGGCTGGATCATCGAGCAGGCGGGTTTGTCCGCTGACCTCGACCCCGCTACCCAGCGCTTGCTGCTGCAGACTGCTTGCGCCGCCAAGGAAGCCCTGACTGACGCCGACGTCGTTAGCGTTCAGCACGGCGCCTGGCAGGGCGAGCTGAGCCGGGCGGCCTTCGAAGCGATGATCGAGCCAATGATCGCCCGCAGCCTCAAGGCTTGCCGGCGCGCCGTGCGCGACAGCGGCATCGAACTCGAAGAGGTCGGGGCGGTGGTCATGGTGGGTGGTTCGACCCGCGTTCCGCGTGTGCGCGAAGCGGTCGGTACGCTATTCGGCCGTACCCCGCTGACGTCGATCGACCCCGATCAGGTGGTCGCCATCGGCGCCGCGATCCAGGCCGATACCTTGGCGGGTAACCGTCGCGAAGGCGGCGAGCTGTTGCTGCTGGACGTCATCCCGCTGTCGCTCGGTCTTGAGACCATGGGCGGCCTGATGGAGAAGGTGATCCCGCGCAATACCACGATCCCTGTGGCCCGCGCGCAAGAGTTCACCACTTATAAAGATGGCCAGTCGGCCATGATGATCCACGTCCTGCAGGGTGAGCGCGAGCTGATCAGCGACTGCCGCTCCCTGGCCCGCTTCGAGTTGCGCGGCATTCCGGCAATGGTGGCGGGCGCGGCGAAAATCCGCGTGACCTTCCAGGTCGACGCCGACGGGCTGCTCAGCGTAGCCGCCCGCGAGCTGGGCTCTGGCGTGGAGTCGAGCATTCAGGTCAAGCCGTCGTACGGCCTGACCGACGGAGAGATCGCCCGCATGCTCAAGGACTCCTTCGAGCACGCAGGTTCCGACAAGCAGGCGCGTCAGCTGCGTGAGCACCAGGTCGACGGCGAACGCCTGCTCGAAGCGGTGCAGGGCGCATTGGACGCCGATGGCGAGCGCCTGCTAAGCGCCGAAGAGCGCGAGGCTATTGCCTTCCAGATGCAACAACTACGTGATTTGCTGGCCGGCACCGATGGCCCTGCCATCGAGCAACAGACCAAAATTCTGTCGCAGGTGACCGATGCATTTGCCGCCCGTCGCCTTGATTCGACGGTCAAAGCCGCACTGGCCGGGCGCAACCTGAATGAGATCGAGGAGTAACCGATGCCCCAGGTGAAATTCCTGCCGCACGAGAAGTTCTGCCCGGAGGGCCTGGTGGTCGAGGTGCCGGCTGGCACCAACATCCTCGAGCTGGCTCACGAGCACCATATCGAGATGGAAAGCGCCTGCGGCGGCGTCAAGGCCTGCACCACCTGCCACTGCATCGTGCGCCAGGGCTTCGACTCGCTGGAAGAAGCCGACGAGCTCGAAGAAGACATGCTGGACAAGGCCTGGGGCCTGGAAGCACAGTCGCGCCTGGGTTGCCAGGTAGTGGTCGGTGATGAAGACCTGACCATCGAAATCCCCAAATATTCGCTCAACCACGCCGCTGAAGCGCCGCACTGAGTCTGGAGGCTGGCATGAGTCTGAAATGGGTTGATGTACTTGAGATCGCCATCCAGCTTGCAGAAAGCAAGCCTGAGGTCGATCCTCGTTATGTAAATTTCGTCGATCTGCACCGTTGGGTACTGGCCCTGCCAGAATTTAGCGACGATCCGTCACGCGGCGGTGAGAAAGTGCTCGAGGCCATCCAGGCGGCTTGGATCGAAGAAGCCGACTGAGCGTTATCTGCAGGTTAGGCAATCCCCTGGAACCCGCGTATAATTCGCGGGTTTAATTTTTCGCAACACTCAATTTTCTGGAGTTACCATGGCTGTTCAACGTACTTTCTCGAT
The DNA here is from genome assembly GCF_051129895.1 of Pseudomonas sp. Je.1.5.c. NCBI lineage: Bacteria > Pseudomonadati > Pseudomonadota > Gammaproteobacteria > Pseudomonadales > Pseudomonadaceae > Pseudomonas > Pseudomonas sp. Je.1.5.c. The sequence continues at coordinate 31,554 of NZ_JBCPSP010000012.1, read as the reverse complement.
CATCAAGCCTGACGCAGTTGCCAAGAACGTCATCGGCAAGATCACCACTCGCTTCGAAGACGCTGGCCTGAAAATCGTTGCTTCGAAAATCAAGCAACTGTCCAAAGCCGAAGCTGAAGGCTTCTACGCTGAGCACAGCGAGCGCGGTTTCTTCGGTGATCTGGTTGCCTTCATGACTTCCGGTCCAGTTGTCGTTCAGGTTCTGGAAGGCGAAAACGCCATCGCTCTGAACCGCGAGCTGATGGGCGCTACCAACCCTAAAGAAGCTGCTGCCGGCACCATCCGTGCTGACTTCGCTGAGTCGATCGACGCCAACGCCGTTCACGGTTCGGACTCCGAAGCTGCCGCTGCTCGCGAAATCGCTTACTTCTTCGCTGCTACCGAGGTAACCACTCGCTAAGCGAAAGCTTACGGGTGAGGGTGAATCCATGACGACATCTACTGGCAAAATCAACCTGTTGGGTCTGACCCAGCCGGAAATGGAACAGTTCTTCGACTCGATTGGGGAGAAGCGCTTCCGTGCCGGTCAAGTAATGAAATGGATTCACCATTTTGGCGTCGATGATTTCGCCGCCATGACCAATGTCGGCAAGGCCTTGCGCGAAAAGCTCGAGGCTGTTGCCGAGATTCGGCCTCCGGAAGTGGTCAGTGAAGACATTTCCGCCGACGGCACCCGTAAATGGGTGATCCGCGTTGCCTCCGGCAGCTGCGTCGAGACCGTCTACATCCCCACCGACGACCGCGGTACCCTCTGCGTTTCGTCCCAAGCCGGCTGCGCCCTGGACTGCAGTTTCTGCTCCACCGGCAAGCAAGGCTTCAATAGCAACCTCACCGCCGCCGAAGTCATTGGCCAGGTGTGGCTTGCGAACAAATCCTTCGGAACCGTCCCGGCCAAAGTCGACCGCGCCATTACCAACGTGGTGATGATGGGCATGGGCGAGCCGTTGCTCAATTTCGACAATGTCATCGCCGCCATGAAGATCATGATGGATGATCTGGGCTATGGCATTTCCAAGCGTCGCGTCACCTTGTCGACTTCCGGCGTTGTGCCGATGATCGACGAACTGGCCAAGCACATCGACGTTTCCCTGGCGCTGTCGCTGCACGCGCCGAACGACGAACTGCGTAACAAGTTGGTACCGATCAACAAGAAGTACCCGCTCAAGGTGCTGCTCGAGTCGTGCATGGGCTACATGGCCACCCTGGGTGGCAAGCGCGTACTGACCGTCGAGTACACCCTGCTCAAGGACGTCAACGACCAGCCGGAACACGCGGCGCAGATGATCGAACTGCTGCGCGATGTGCCGTGCAAGATCAACCTGATCCCGTTCAACCCATTCCCGCATTCCGGTTACGAGCGGCCGAGCAACAATGCCATCCGCCGCTTCCAGGACATGCTCCATCACGGTGGTTTCAACGTCACCACCCGCACCACCCGTGGCGAAGATATCGACGCCGCCTGTGGTCAGCTGGTTGGCCAGGTGATGGACCGCACCCGCCGCAGTGAGCGCTACATTGCCGTGCGTCAGCTCAACGACGACGTACAGACGCAAGATAGCGCCGCGCGCCACTGACCGAGAACCTGCCAATGACCCTGCGCGCCGCGCTGTCGATCCTGACACTGTTGCTGCTGGCCGGCTGCGTGTCCGGCGGCGCCGGCGATCCGCTGGCCAGCCGTCAGGGTCGGGTCGAGGCGGGGCGGGCTTATGTACAGTTGGGCCTGGGTTATTTGCAACAAGGTTTGACCGAGCAGGCCAAGGCGCCGCTGGCCAAAGCCCTGGCCCTGAATGACCGCGATGCCGACGCCCATGCCGCACTGGCCTTGGTGTTCCAGGCGCAAGGCGAACCCGCCCTGGCCGAGGAGCATTTTCGCCAGGCCTTGGCGCAGCGCGCCAATGACACGCGGATTCGCAACAACTACGGCAGTTTCCTATATGCTCAGGGGCGTTTTAGTCAGGCCGAGCAGGTCTTTCGCCAGGCCGGCGCCGATACCCTGTATCCTGAGCGCTCGCGAGTCTTTGAAAACCTTGGCCTGACCGCCATGAAGCTAGGGCGTCCAGAGCAAGCGCGCGAGTATTTGGAAAAAGCCCTGCAACTCAACCCACGGCAACCCAGGGCGTTGCTGGAAATGGCTGAGTTGTCCTACGAAAACAGGCATTATGTGCCGGCCCGTGATTACTACGATCGTTTCAGCCAGCTGAGCGACCCGCAAGCCCGCAGCCTGCTGCTGGGTAGCCGCCTGGCGCGGGTGTTCGCTGAACCGGCCGTGGTGGCTGAACTGGGCCAGCAATTACAACGACTTTATCCCGGTACGCCGGAATATCAGCAATACCTGTCGGAGCAACGATGAAAGCCGCTCATCCCGAAGTAGCAGCAGCGTCTCACCAGCACCCCGGTGAGATCTTGCGCCAGGCCCGCGAAAACCGCGATTGGTCGCAAGCCGAGGTAGCCCGCAAGCTCAACCTGACCTTGAGTTCGCTGAACAACCTGGAATCCGGCGCCTTCGACAAGCTGCCAGGGCATACCTTCGCCCGTGGTTACATCCGTGCCTATGCCAAGCTGATGGACATGGACCAAGCCCCGCTGGTGGCCGCCTTCGACCAGATCACCGGTACCCATGCCCAAGGCAGCCAAGTGCATGCGCTGGGCCGTATCGAAGAGCCGGTGCGCTTATCGCACAACATCCTGCGCGGTGTCAGTCTGTTGTTGCTGGTGGCCGTGGTCGGCGGTGGCTTTTTCTGGTGGCAAGACCAGACCAGCCTGCGCGGCAAGGACTTGGCCAAGATCGCCCTGGAGCACGTTGAAGTCGAAAGCGCCGACGGCACCACGCAGATTCACCCGTTGGACGAGCCAGAAGACCAAGCCGTCAGCGAAGGCCAGCAGCCGCAAACCGAGCCATTGGCGCTAGAGCAGGCACCTGCTGGCGAGACCAGCGGCTCCGCCAATGAAGAAGCTACTGCGCCGGCCACGCCCGCGGCTGCTGCCAGCACCCCAGCGCCGGCAGCCCCGGCCGCTGCGGCACAGTCTCCTGCAGCTGCACCAGTGGCACCGGTCGCGCCAGTAGCGCCAGTAGCAGCAGCTGCTACCCCGGCCGCCAGCGTGCCGGCTAGCGCCGCCGAACCTGCCGCCCCGGCCCCAGCCGGCAGCGCCAAGGTTGCAATTCAATTCACCGCCGATTGCTGGACTCAAGTCTCCGACGGCAACGGCAAGGTGCTGTTCAGCGCCATCAAGCGCAAGGGTGACAGCCTGGAACTGACCGGCAAGCCGCCGTTCGCGGTACGCCTGGGCTTTGCCCGTGGCGCCCAGGTCAGCTACAACGGCCAGGCCGTCGACGTTGCACCGTTCACCAGTGGCGAAACCGCTCGCCTGAAGTTGGGACAGTAAGTCATGCACGGCGAATCTCCGATCAAACGTCGCGAATCCCGGAAAATCTGGGTCGGCAATGTGCCGGTGGGCGGCGATGCGCCCATCGCGGTGCAGAGCATGACCAACACCGACACCAATGACGTCGCCGCCACGGTCGGGCAGATCCAGCGCCTGGTCGATGCTGGCGTCGACATCGTCCGTGTCTCGGTACCGGACATGGACGCCGCCGAAGCCTTCGGCCGTATCAAGCAGCTGGTCAGCGTGCCGCTGGTGGCCGATATCCACTTCGACTACAAGATCGCCCTGCGTGTGGCTGAACTGGGTGTCGACTGCCTGCGCATCAACCCTGGCAACATCGGCCGCGAAGACCGCGTACGCGCGGTGGTCGATGCTGCGCGTGATCGTGGTATCCCGATCCGCATCGGCGTCAACGCCGGCTCCCTGGAAAAGGACCTGCAGAAGAAGTACGGCGAACCGACCCCAGCCGCGCTGGTCGAGTCGGCGTTGCGCCATGTCGAGCACCTCGACCGCCTGGATTTCCAGGACTACAAGGTCAGCGTCAAGGCATCCGACGTGTTCATGGCTGTCGAAGCCTACCGCCAGCTGGCCCGGCAGATCGTCCAACCGCTGCACCTGGGCATCACCGAAGCCGGTGGCCTGCGTTCGGGGACAGTGAAATCCGCCGTCGGCATCGGTATGCTGCTGGCCGAAGGCATTGGCGATACGATTCGTATTTCCCTGGCCGCAGACCCCGTTGAAGAAGTGAAGGTCGGCTACGACATCCTCAAGTCGCTGCACCTGCGTTCGCGTGGCATCAACTTCATCGCCTGCCCGAGCTGTTCGCGGCAGAACTTCGATGTGGTCAAGACCATGAACGAGCTGGAAACGCGCCTGGAAGACCTGCTGGTGCCGTTGGATGTGGCGGTGATCGGCTGCGTGGTCAACGGCCCGGGTGAAGCCAAGGAGTCGCATGTGGGCCTGACCGGCGGTACGCCGAACCTGGTCTACATCGACGGCAAGCCCGCGCAGAAGCTGAACAATGACAACCTGGTCGATGAACTGGAAAAGCTCATCCGCCAGAAAGCGGCCGAAAAGGTCGAGGCCGATGCGGCGCTGATCGCCCGTGGCTGAAACACAGATTGGTAAGGACTTTTCGTGAGCAAATCGCTGCAAGCCATCCGTGGCATGAACGACATCCTGCCTGAGCAGTCGCCGCTGTGGCGCTACTTCGAGGGCACCGTGGCCGGCCTGCTGGACGGTTACGGCTACAGCCAGATCCGCACGCCGATCGTCGAGTTCACCGAGCTGTTCAAGCGCTCGATCGGTGAAGTCACCGACATCGTCGAAAAAGAGATGTACACTTTCGAGGACCGCAACGGCGATTCGCTGACCCTGCGTCCTGAAGGCACCGCGGCCTGCGTACGTGCAGTGCTCGAGCATGGCATCACGGGCAATGGCCAAGTGCAGAAGCTTTGGTACATCGGCCAGATGTTCCGCCACGAGCGTCCGCAGAAAGGCCGCTACCGCCAGTTCCACCAGATCGGCGTGGAAGTGTTCAACCTCGACGGTCCGGACATCGACGCCGAGCTGATCATGCTCACCTGGCGCCTGTGGGGCCAATTGGGCATCCAGGACGCGGTCAAGCTTGAACTCAATAGCCTGGGTACCAGCGAAGCCCGTGCCCGCTACCGTGACGCGCTGGTCGAGTTCCTCTCGGCGCGCCTGGAGCAGCTCGACGAAGACAGCCAGCGCCGCCTTAAAAGCAACCCGCTGCGCATCCTCGACAGCAAGGACCAAGGCACCCAAGCGGTGCTGGTCGGTGCGCCGAAGCTGGAAGATTACCTGGACGAAGAATCGCGCCTGCACTTCGAGGGCCTCAAGGCCCGCCTGGACGCTGCCGGTATTCCGTTCGTGATCAACACCAAGCTGGTGCGTGGCCTGGACTACTACAGCAAGACCGTGTTCGAGTGGGTCACCGACAAGCTCGGCGCCCAGGGCACTGTCTGTGCCGGTGGTCGCTACGATGGCCTGGTCGAGCAGATGGGCGGCAAGCCGACCCCGGGTGTGGGCTTTGCCATGGGTATCGAACGCTTGATCCTACTGCTCGAGACACTGGGCAAGGTGCCCGAGTCGATCAGCCGCCAGATCGACCTGTACCTGTGCGCCTTTGGCGAGCAGGCGGAGCTGGCGGGCCTGAAGCTCTCCGAAACCCTGCGTGACCAAGTGCCCGGCCTGCGCCTGGCGGTCAACGCCGGTGGCGGCAGCTTCAAGAGCCAGTTCAAGAAAGCCGACAAGAGCGGCGCGCTGTTCGCCCTGATCATGGGTGACGACGAACTGGCGCAACAAGTGGTAGGTTTCAAGCCCCTGCGTGGCCAGGGCGAACAACAGAACATTGCCTGGGGTGCTCTGGCCGAGCACCTGCAAGCTGCTCTCGCGCAAGCGTAAGCAGTCAAACAGCCGAATTGCTGAATAGGAGTATTGGGGTGTCGAGTACCGATGATGATGGCCTGGTTGCGGTCAAGGACTGGTGGGACCGCAACGGCAAGCCGCTGCTGACCGGCGCCCTGCTGGCTGCTGCCTTGGTAATGGGCTGGCAGGCCTGGCACAAGTACCAGAATAACCAGTCGCAGGGCGCGTCTGTGTTGTACCAGAACCTGCTGGAAACCAGCCTGACGCCAACTGGCCAACCTGATGCGGCCAAGGTCGCGGAACTGGCCGGCAAGCTCAAGAGCGAATTCGCTGGCACCGCCTATGCCCAATACGGCAGCCTGTTCGTGGCTAAAGTGGCGGTCGATAGCGGTAAGCTCGACGATGCTGCCAGCGAACTCAAGAGCGTGCTGGACAAACCGGCCGATGCCACCCTGGGCGAAATAGCGCGCCAGCGTCTGGCGCGTGTCCTGGCTGCCCAGGACAAGGCTGAAGACGCCCTCAAGCTGCTTGACGGCGATGCTGACAAAGCCTTCCAGGCCAGCCGCGAAGAGCTCAAGGGCGACCTGCTGGTACAGCTCGGTCGTGCCGGTGACGCCCACAATGCATACGAAAAAGCCAAGGCCGCGCTGTCTGATGAAGCAGCGGTCGGTGGCCTGCAACTGAAGCTGGACGACCTGGCCAAAGGGGACGCTTGACGTGATCGGTTGGAAACAAGCAGCAGTGCTGACCCTGGCCGTACTGGCCGCGGGTTGCAGCAGCAACAGCAAGAAGGAACTGCCTCCGGCCGAGCTGACCAAGTTCACCGAAGAAGTGGTGCTCAAGAAGCAGTGGAGCCGTTCGATCGGTGACGGTCAGGGTGAGACCTACAACACCCTGGTCCCGGCCATCGAGAACGATCGTATCTACGCCTCTGACGTCAACGGCTTGGTGATGGCCCTGGACCGCGTCAACGGCGACGTTGTGTGGAAGAAGGATCTGGAGCTGCCGGTTTCCGGCGCTGTCGGCGTAGGCTACGGCCTGGTCATGCTCGGCACCCTCAAAGGTGAAGTGATAGCCCTGGACAGCAGCACCGGTGAGGAGCGCTGGCGCTCCCGCGTCACCAGTGAAGTGCTGGCGCCGCCTGCCAACAACGGTGACGTTGTGGTGGTGCAGACCCAGGACGACCGCCTGATCGGCCTCGATGCCGCCACGGGTGATCGTCGCTGGATTTACGAAAGCACCCCGGCGGTACTGACCCTGCGTGGTACCGGTGCACCGATCGTGACCAATCGCCTGGCCATCGCTGGCCTGTCGACCGGTAAGGTCATTGCCGTGGATACCCAGAACGGCGTGCCTGTGTGGGAAAGCCGCGTAGCCATCCCGCAAGGCCGTTCGGAGCTGGACCGGGTAGTGGATATCGACGGCGGTCTGCTGCTGTCTGGTGGTACCCTGTACGTCAGCACCTACCAGGGCCGCGTTGCGGGCCTGGATCTGGAAAGCGGCCGGGTACTGTGGCAGCGTGATGCCTCCAGCTACGTGGGTGTCGCCCAGGGCTTTGGCAACGTTTACGTCAGCGAGGCCTCGGGTACCGTAGAAGGCGTTGACGAGCGCTCCTCCAGCGCCCTGTGGAGCAACGATTCCATGGCTCGCCGTCAGCTGTCGGCGCCGGAAGTGTTCTCCAGCTACGTCGCTGTCGGTGACTTCGAAGGCTACCTGCACCTGCTCAGCCAGGTCGATGGTCGCTTCGTTGGCCGTGAGCGTATCGACAGTGATGGTCTGCGCGCCCGCCCTCTGGTGGTCGGTGACACCATCTATGTCTTCGGCAACAGCGGCAAGCTCCAGGCACTGACCATCCGCTGAAGCTATGCTTGAGGCCTTGCCGGCCTCGAGCCGCGGCGCACGAAGCGCCGCACGAACTCCGGCCGCTGCTTCGCAGCGGCCTTTGCATTTTCAAGAATTCACGAGTGGAGAGCCGTATGGTTCCCGTAATCGCCCTGGTGGGGCGGCCGAACGTCGGCAAGTCCACCATGTTCAACCGTTTGACCAAAACCCGTGACGCCATCGTTGGCGACCTGTCGGGCCTGACCCGTGACCGCCAGTATGGCGACGCCATGTGGCAGGGTCGTTCGTACATCCTGATCGACACCGGTGGTATCACCGGTGATGAAGTCGGCATGGACGAGAAGATGGCCGAGCAGTCGCTGATGGCCATCGAAGAAGCCGATTATGTGCTGTTCCTGGTCGACGCCCGTGCTGGCATGACAGCCGCTGACCAGATGATTGCCGAGCACCTGCGCAAGCGCAACAAGTCGGCCATCCTGGTTGCCAACAAGATCGACAACATCGATGCCGATGTGGCCCGCGCCGAGTTCTCGCCGCTGGGCATGGGCAATGCGATTCCGGTGGCCGGCTCCCAGGGCCGTGGCATCAACGCCCTGATGGAGTCTGTGCTCGGCCATATTCCGCGTGACCAGGAAGAGGAAGCGCTCGCCCAGGACGTGGCGCAAGGCGAAGAGGCCGTGCGCATCCCTGGCCCAAGCGAGAAGGATGGCATCAAGATCGCCATCATCGGCCGCCCTAACGTCGGCAAGTCGACCCTGGTCAACCGCATGCTCGGCGAGGAGCGTGTGGTGGTCTACGACCAGCCGGGCACCACCCGCGACAGTATCTACATCCCGTTCGAGCGCGATGGCGAGAAGTACACCTTCATTGACACCGCCGGGGTGCGTAAGCGCGGCAAGATCCATGAAGAAGTCGAGAAGTTCTCGGTGGTCAAGACGCTGCAGGCGATCAAGGACGCCAACGTGGTGATCTTCGTCATGGACGCCCGCGAAGGGGTGGTCGACCACGACCTGAACCTGCTGGGCTTTGCCCTGGAAGCTGGTCGCGCCATCGTCATCGCCCTGAACAAGTGGGATGGCATGCAGCCGGGCGAGCGTGACTACGTCAAGACCGAGCTTGAGCGCCGGCTGTTCTTCGTCGACTTCGCCGATATTCACTTCATCTCCGCGCTGCATGGCACGGGCGTGGGCAACCTGTACAAGTCGGTGCAGGCCGCGTTCAAGTCGGCGGTCACCCGTTGGCCGACCAGCCGCCTGACCCAAATCCTTGAAGACGCGGTCAGCGAGCACCAGCCGCCGCTGGTCAATGGTCGTCGGATCAAGCTGCGTTATGCCCACCTCGGTGGTGCCAACCCGCCGCTGATCGTCATCCACGGCAACCAGACCGACAAGATCCCGCGCTCGTACTCGCGTTACCTGGAAAACACCTATCGCCGGGTGCTCAAGCTGGTCGGTACGCCGATTCGCATCGAGTACAAGGGTGGCGAGAACCCGTACGAGGGTAACAAGAACACCCTCACCGACCGCCAGGTCAACAAGAAGCGCCGCTTGATGTCGCACCACAAGAAGGCCGAGAAGAAGCGCAAGGACAAGCGTAAGTAAGCTCGTTTCGCGTAATTGGGGCCGCTTTGCGGCCCATCGCAGGCTTGCTCCAGCTCCCACGGATACTGCCCAATCTAGAAATGTGCGCGGTAACTGTCGGAGCTTGCGCAGCCTGCGGCCTCGCTATTGATCTCGCGCAATTCCCTTATTGTTTCAACCTTTTTCCTGACTGCTCGATCCGCTATGCTCGGACTCCATCCCGTGCCGGATACACCCCAGGAAAGAGGGCTTCATGATCCGCAGCAAACTGCCGAACGTCGGCACGACCATCTTCACCACCATGTCGCAACTGGCTGTCCAGACCGGTGCGCTGAACCTTTCCCAAGGCTTCCCTGACTTCAACGGCCCGCAGGCGCTGCTCGATGCCGTTGGTCGGCACGTGGCCGCCGGCCACAACCAGTACGCGCCGATGACCGGCCTGCCAGCGCTGCGCCAGCAGGTAGCAGCCAAGGTTGCCCGGCTGTACGGGGTAAAAGTCGATGCCGATCAGGAAGTGACCATCACCCCCGGCGCCACCGAGGCGATCTTCTGCGCTATCCAGGCGGTGATCCAGGCCGGTGACGAAGTGATCGTGTTCGACCCTGCCTACGACAGCTACGAGCCTTCGGTGGAGCTGGCTGGCGGACGTTGCATCCACGTTCAGCTCAGTGATGGCGATTTTCGTATCGACTGGCAGAAGTTCAGCGACGCACTGAGCCCGCGCACACGCATGGTCATCCTCAACTCGCCGCACAACCCCAGCGGCGCGCTGATCAGTCGCGAAGACCTCGACCAACTGGCCCAGCTGATTGCCGAGCGCGACATCTACCTGGTCAGCGATGAGGTGTATGAACACCTGATCTACGATGGCGTACGCCATGCCAGTGTCCTGGCCCACGAGCAGCTCTATGCGCGCGCGTTCGTCATCAGCTCGTTCGGCAAGACCTACCATGTTACCGGTTGGAAGACCGGCTACGTGATCGCCCCGCCAGCATTGAGCGCCGAGCTGCGCAAGGTCCACCAGTACGTCAACTTCTGTGGGGTAACGCCCCTGCAATGCGCGCTGGCTGACTTCATGGCCGAGCACCCTGAGCATATCGATGAATTGCCAGGCTTCTACCAGGCCAAACGCGACATGTTCTGCAACCTATTGCAGGCCTCGCGTTTCAGCTTTACCCGTACCCCGGGTACTTATTTCCAGCTGGTGGACTATTCGCAGATCCGCCCGGACCTGAACGACGTCGACATGGCCCTGTGGCTGACCCGTGAGCACGGCGTTGCGACCATTCCGGTGTCGGTGTTCTACCAGCGACCTATCCCCGAGCAACGCCTGGTGCGCCTGTGCTTTGCCAAACGTGAGGAGACGCTGCGACAGGCGGCGGAAAAACTATGCGCGATCTGACTGCATTGCCCAATCTGAACATCGCCCTGGTGCAGACCAACCTGGCCTGGCACGACCGCGAAGCCAACTATGCACATTTCGAGGTGTTGCTGGAGCAGGCGCGTGGCGCCGACCTGGTGATCCTGCCGGAGATGTTTACCACGGGTTTTTCCATGGAGTCCGAGGCCCTGGCCGAGCCTGAACACGGCCCGACCTACAAGTGGCTCAAGGCCCAGGCGAAGAAAATCGAGGCGGTGATCACCGGCAGTGTGATCATCCAGGCTGCCGATGGCAGCCACCGCAACCGACTGCTGTGGGCGCGCCCGGATGGCGAGATCCTGCATTACGACAAGCGCCATCTGTTCCGTATGGCAGGGGAGCACAAGCACTACACCCCGGGTGAACGTCAGGTGCAGTTCGAGCTCAAGGGCTGGCGGATTCGCCCGCTGATCTGCTACGACCTGCGCTTCCCAGTGTGGAGCCGCGATGCCCAGGATACCGACCTGTTGCTGTACACCGCGAACTGGCCGGCAGCGCGGCGCCAGCATTGGAACCGACTGTTGCCGGCGCGCGGGATCGAGAACCTGTGCTATGTGGCGGCGGTGAACCGGGTAGGCACCGATGGCAAGGGCTTTGCCTATTCCGGGGACAGTCAGGTGCTCGACTTCCAGGGTGAGAGCCTGATGAACGCCGGGGAGGCGGATGGGGTGTTTCCCGTGGTACTGCGCGCGGCGGATCTGGCGGCCTATCGCACGCGTTTTCCGGCGAACCTGGATGCCGATACCTTCGAATTGCATTGATTGAACGTATGTTTCGACAGCGCCGGCTCTATCACGGGGCATGCCGGAGCGGCGAACCGCCGCTCCGGCACGACCTGCTCGATCGTAGGAGCGGGCTTGTCCCGCGATAGGGCCACAGGGCGCTGCCTCATACCTTGATCAATACACATCCCGCCGATACTGCCCATCCTCCACCAGCCGCTGCACCGCATCATCGCCCAGAATGCCCTTGAGCGCCGCATCCACCCCCGCGGCCATCCCCTGCAAACTGCCGCAGACATACACGCAAGCGCCGTCAGCCAACCACTGGCGCAGCGCTTGGGCCTGCTGCAGCAACACATCCTGGACATAGACTTTTTCTGCCTGATCCCGCGAAAACGCCAGGTCCAGCCGTTGCAGATCGCCGCTGTCCAGCCAGCCTTGTAGCTCATCACCACAGAGCAGATCGTAAGCTCGATTGCGCTCACCAAACAGCAACCAGTTACGCTGCTCGCCCTCGCTGATCCGCGCCTTGAGCAAGCTGCGCAGGCCCGCCAAGCCGGTGCCGTTACCAATCAGGATCAGCGGCGCCGGTCCTTCAGGAAGGTGGAAGCCACTGTTACGGCGCAGCCGCAGACTGACGCTGCCTTGCACCGGCAGGTACTCGGTCAGCCAACCCGAACCCAGCCCAAGATTGCCATCGGCATGGCGCTCCTGGCGCACGATCAGCTCCAGCACGCCGTCGCTGGCAATCGAGGCAATCGAGTATTCACGGCTGCCGATGGGCACCAGGGCATCGACCAGCGCCTGCGCATGCAGGCCCACCAGGTGTTCGCGGCTGACCGGCAGTTGCCGGCTGGCAAGCGCCTGAGCGAGGGGCTCGCTCAGGCCATCGCGCTGCACCCGCGTTTCGCTGTCCAGCCCCAGGCCGCTGAGGAAGGCCTCGACCCGTGCCTGGCCGTTGCGCGGGAGGATGTCTACCAGGTCACCGGCTTGCCAGCTGGCCGGGGCCTCAGGTTGCAGGCCGATCAGATAGACCGGTTGGCCTTGGCTGCCCGGGTTGAGTAGCTCGCGACGGGTCAGCGTCCAGTTAGCGAAGCTCGGCGGCTGCCAGGCGCTGACCGGCTGCGCACCGGTCAATTGCCCCAGCGCTTGTTGCCATTGCTGCAAGGCGGCCTGATCGGCGTTGTCGACTTCGATTGCGCTGAAAGCGCTGCTGGCGCCGCGCTCGCCGAGCCAGGCTTGCAATCGCCGGGCGAAGCCGCAGAAGTGCGGGTACTGGCGATCGCCGAGGGCGAGCAGGGCGTAGTCGAGGTGCTCCAGTGGCCAGGCTTGGCCGAGCACTTTGCGTTCGAAGGCGCGGGCGCTGTCGGGCGCTTCGCCGTCGCCGAAGGTGCTGACCACGAACAAGGCCCGGTGCGCCTGGCGCAGGTCTTGTTCGCCCAATTCACCCAGGGCACGTACTTGCACGGACAAGCCGGCGGCCTGCAATTGGCCTGCGCTCTGCCAGGCCAATTGCTCGGCAAAGCCGCTCTGGCTGGCAAAGCTGATCAACCAGCTGTCAGCCGCGTTCGAAGCGTTGTCGACAGTGCCACGGGCAGCACGGACCTGGCGCTTCTTGCGGCGGCGGTCCAGGTACAGCAGCCAGCCGGTGACGAAGAACAGCGGCATGCTCAGGCTGGCGAGGGTGACGATGATGCGCCCCGGCAAGCCGAAGTAGCTGCCCACATGCAAGGCATACACGCTTTGCAGCAACTGTGCCTTGAACGACTTGTCGGCGTAGCGCTCCAGGCGCGTGATCTGGCCAGTGGCGGGGTCAAGGGTAATGGTGTTCAAGGCGCGCTCATGCGCGGCGTTTTCGAGCAGGTAGAACAGCGTCGCCGGCTGGCCCCCGGCCGGCGGCAGGCGCAGGTTGTAGGTGGTCAGGCCTGGGCCGGCGGCATCCTTGAGGTTGCTCCAGATGGCATCGTAGTCGACCACCAGGGGAGGTGCGTTATTGTCGACTTTCTGCGGGCCATGGCGGCCACGGCCTTCGCCGCGTTTGTGTTGTTCGCCGGCAGCGGGGGCATCGGCCAGCAGTCTGTTCAGGCCGTCGCGATACCACTCGTAGGACCAGAACAAGCCAGTCAGGGCGAACAGCAGGTAGAACAGCAGGCACCAGGTGCCGGCGACCGCGTGCAGGTCCCAGTTGAAGGCGCGGCCTTTCTTGGCCCAATCGAGGGTCAGCCAGGTCCGCCAGTTCAGTGCCTTGCGCGGCCAGCGCAGGTACAGGCCGGAAAGGCAGAAGAAAATCAGCAGCAGGGTGCAGGCACCGGTAATCTGCCGACCGGTGTCGCCAATGGTCAGGAACCTATGCAGGTTGAGCATCAGGTTGAAGAAGTCTTGTCCGGCGACTTCACCTTTGAGCTCGCCGGTGTAAGGATCGGCATAGCGCAGTTCACCGCGGCGTTGGCCGGGCGGCGGGGTAAAGAAGACCCGCGCGGCGTTGCCTTCGCGAGTATCGACCCACAGCATCGACACCTTGTCGCCCTGCGCGGCCTCGACCCGGCGCACCAGCTCGGCGGGCGGCAATACGCCTTCTTGGCGTACCTGAACCTTGAGCACCTCGGCGTTGAATAGGCGCAGCAGTTCTTCCTGGAACGACCAGATGGCACCGGTGGTGCCCATCAGTGCCAGCACCAGGCCAGCGGTGATGCCAAAGAACCAGTGCAATTGGAACAGCGACTTCTTCACCACATCGATCACCTTGTCTTGCCGCTCAAGTCCGCACCGCGTGCATTATGCCTTGCTACGCAAAAGCCCCGCTCACTGCAATGAACGGGGCTTGCGCTTACTTCATTATCAGAAGTGCACGCTGGTGGTCAGCAACGCCGTGCGACCGGCAGCCTGGTTGGCATAGTGCGCACCGTAGGCTTTGTCGTAGTAGACCTCGTTGGTGAGGTTCTGCACGTTCAGTTGCAAGTCGACGTTCTTGGTCAGCTTGTAGCTGGCCATAGCGTCATAGCGCCAGTAGGAATCGACCATCACGCTGTTGGTGGTGTTGCCGAACACGTCATCGACATAGAAGGCGCCACCGCCGATGGTCAGCTTGGGCGTGACATTGTAGGTAGTCCACAGGGTCAGGCTGTTGTTCGGCGTGTTGGGCAACTGATTACCGTCGTTGTAGCCGTCGATAATCGCCGTGCCGACCTTTTGCGCGCCGCCATCGACCAGCTTGGCGTCCAAGTAGGTGTAGCCAGCAAACACTTGCCAGTCGTTGGTGAGTTTACCGGTGGCGCTCAGCTCCAAACCGTCTACGCGGGTCTTACCGACGTTCTGGTAGGTATCGGCATCAACCAGCACCCGCGCGTTGTCTTTTTCGGTGCGGAAGATCGCCGCGGTCAGCGACAGTCGCTCTTGCAGCAAGTCCCACTTGGTGCCGATTTCGTAGTTGGTGGTCTCTTCGGCCTTCAGCTCGCTGCTGGTGGTGGCGGTCAGCAGCGGGTTGCCGTCCGAGCCTTCGCCGAGCGAGGCGCCCGCCGGGGTGGCGGAGGTGGCGTAGGACACATAGACGCTGCCGTTCTCGGCAGGCTTCCAGGTCAGGCCCAGTTGGCCCGTGACGAACTCGCTGGTGTCTTCGGTCTTGAAGTAGGTCAGCTTGCCCTTGGTCAGCGCACGGCTCTTGACCTTGGTGTCGAAGTGGTCGTAACGCAGGCCCATGGTCAGCAACCACTCTGGCGTCAGCTCCAGGGTATCGGTCAGGTACAGCGCACGGGTGTTGCCGGTGGTGTCGGCGCCCAGGTCGTTGCGCGTGACGCTGCCATCCCAAGGCTCATCGGGATTGGGATTGGGGAACGAGGTGCAGACACCGGAAATCTGCCCGGTGGCAGTGGAGCACTTGCCCGACGCGAAGCCGGTGACGTCATAACCGGTTTTGACCGAAGCCTCGCGGCTGAACTCGATACCGGTGGAGAAGGTGTTCTTGAAGCCACCGATGTAGACCTCACCAAACAGATCGGTCTGGTTGGTGGTGGTGCGGGTATTGGCCACGCGGTTGTTCGGGCGACGCCAGACTTCACCGTTGAGGATGTTGCCCTTGCTGTCATCCGGCTGGCTGTAGATGTAGTCCTGCAGGGTGTTGCCATGGCGCAGGGTGTTCTTGAGGGTCAGCGCGTCGCTCAGGTCGTGCTCGATGGCAATGGTGGCGATGTCGGCGCGGGTCTTGTAGAAGTCGCGGTCGACTAGGCCATAGTAATTGCTGCTGTGACCGCCGCCATGGGTCGGCTTGTCGGGGTTGGCCGAGGTGCGATTGGCCGAGCTGCCGGAGCGCAGGCTGTAAGGCACGCCCGAGTCGGGCAAATCGTCGCTTTCGACGTGGTAGTAATCCAGGTTCAGGCGGGTGTCGGTGCCCAGCCCGAATATCAGCGACGGTGCTACCCCCCAACGGTCGTAGTTGACCTCGTCGCGACCGGCCACATTGCTTTCGTGACTCATCAGGTTCAGGCGAAACGCGGCGCTGTCGAGGAACTGATAGTTGCCATCGAAGGTGTAGCGTTTGGTCTGGTCCGAACCCCAGGTGAAGGCGCCTTCGGTCGAGTTGCCCAGGTGGGCGCGCTTGCTCACCAGGTTGATGGTGCCGCCAGCCGCGCCGCGTCCGCCAATCGCCGAGTTCGGGCCTTTGGCGACTTCTACCGATTCTACGGCGAAGATCTCGCGGGTCTGCGAGCCGGTGTCGCGCACGCCATCGAGGTACATCGAGCTCTGGCTGTCGAAGCCGCGAATGAACGGCCGGTCACCCGAAGGGTTGCCGCCTTCGCCAGCGCCCATGGTGATCCCCGGCACGGTGCGCAGAGCGTCTTGCAGGTTCAGCGCATTGGTGTCCTTGATGACCTGTTGCGGGACCACGGTGACCGAGCGGGGGATGTCCACCAACGGTGCGGTGTACTTCTGCGAGGAGACTTTGTCTGCCTTGTAGTCGGTATTGGCTTGCTCGACCTTGCCGTTGACGCTGGTCGCATCCAGGGTGACGGCATGGCTGCCGGCAGGGTCGGCGGCATAGGCAGAGGTGGCGCTGATGGCAACGCCGATGGCGCAAGTCAGCAGACGTGGTGAGCTCACAGCAGATGGCACAGGACGCATTGTGATTGGCCTTCCCCAAGGTATGAAGGCCGCGGATGGTAATGTAAGCAAATGTAAGTAACAATTGAGAAGCGTTTCCATTCGCTACAAATTTACAATCTTTACAATTTATCCTTACGGATTTTCCGGTCTCGTACGTCATGTCCGGCAAACGGGGCTTGTGGCGAGTAAAAGGGAATCAATATCATTGCTGCCCCTCCAGCCTACGGTGCCGCCACCATGTTGCTTCACATCCCTGGCCTTTTCGAAGCTGATGAGCTGTCCCGTATTCGTGAAGCGCTGGCGCAGGCCGATTGGGCGGACGGCAAGATCACCGCGGGCTACCAGTCGGCCAAGGCCAAGCACAATCTGCAGCTGCCGGAGGCGCACCCCCTGAGCAAGGAAATCGGCGCGGCCTTGATCGAACGTCTGTGGCGCAATCCGCAATTCATGTCGGCGGCATTGCCGCACAAGGTGTTTCCCCCGCTGATCAACTGTTACCGCGAGGGTGGTAACTTCGGCTTGCACATCGATAACGCCCTGCGTCAGCCGCAAGGCAGTGCCGAGCGAATCCGCACCGACCTGTCCTCGACCTTGTTCCTCAGCGACCCCGACAGCTACGACGGTGGTGAGCTGGTGATCCACGACACCTACGGTGTGCAGCAGATCAAACTGGCAGCCGGTGATCTGGTGCTGTACCCCGGCACCAGTCTGCACAAGGTCAACCCGGTCACCCGTGGTGAGCGCCTGGCGGCGTTTTTCTGGACCCAAAGCCTGGTGCGCGAAGACAGTCAGCGGGCGTTGTTGTTCGAGATGGACAACGCCATTCGCCAGCTGACCGCCGACGTGCCTGAGCATCCCTCGCTTCTGCAACTGACCGGCACCTATCACAACCTGCTGCGACGCTGGGCGCAGGTTTGAGCATGACCTACCAGGTGCGGCGTGAAAACGTGGTGGATGTGGCGGGCCTGCAAGCAATGCTCGAGCACAGCCCTAGCCAAGCTGCCCAGGCGATTTTGGCCGCGGCGGGGCAGGGCGTGGTTGAAGCGCAATTGCTGCTCGGTCAGATTCTGCTCGATGGGCGCGGCATCGAACGTGATGTCCCGCTTGCCCGGCAGTGGTTCGCGATTGCGGCGCAAGCTGGCAGCGCCATGGCGCACAACATGCTCGGGCGCTGCCTGGAGCATGGTTGGGGCGGCGAGGTGGATTTGCCGCGTGCGGCGTTGGCATATCAGGCTGCGGCCTATGCGGGCCTGGATTGGGGGATGTACAACTTGGGTAATCTGCTCGCGACCGGACGCGGTGTCGAGGAGGATCAGCCGTTGGCGCTGGCGTGCTACGAAAAGGCCGCGCACTTGGGCCACGCCAAGTCGATGAACTTGCTAGGCCGGTATCTGGAAGAGGGCATTGCCACACCCGCCAGCCCCGCGCGCGCCTTGCGTTGGTATCGGCGCTCCGCCGAGGCGGGGGATTTTCGTGGCATGTTCAGCCTGGCGATGGTGCTGGTCGAACGCGGCGATGTACTGGCGGCGGCGCCATGGCTTGAACGAGCACGCGCGCAGGGCAATATGAAGTTTCTGCGCACAGCCTTGCAGAGTTTGCAGGGGGCTGGTGCGTTGCTCGCCAGCGATGCCCTGGCCTATGCCGATGAGATCCGGCGCCGAGAGTCTGCCGGGGAAAACCTACAGTCTTAAATGGGCCAGGGGCAATAGCCATGCTGTGGTGACTCATCCAACGGAGTTGCACCATGGCCAAGTCCTATATCGCCGAGAAATCCTTCATCGCTCGTCTGAATGTAGTGAACACCCAGTACACGGGGCCAGTCGGGCGCTGGGAATACAGCCCAGGCTACAACGGTAATACCTTCTGGCACGCCAGCGAGTGGCTGACCACATCGCGCCAGGATCGAGAGCCGCTGACCCTGTGGTTCGGCGCAGTGCAGCAGGCTGGCGGCGAGGATGCGTATGAGATCCGTCTGTGGACCGGTAACAACGCCCATCCGCTGTTCAACCGCCGGGTAGATGTCAGTACCAATGGATACCTTGGTCTCTACGAGCACAAGGCCACTGTGGGGCCACTGTGGCGGCTGCAACAAGTAGGTGGATCGCAAGTTCGTATTACTACGCTGGATGACAAAGCGATTGGTATTTACTGGGACAGGGCTACCTGGACCACCGGACGTATGGCCAGCTATCTCTGTGTTGGCGTGGTGCCGGCTGCAGTATTTGAAGTGGAAATCATCCGGATGGGCGTCGATGCGCCTCTGTAGGTTGTGACTGATGTGTCGGCGATGTAACGAGATCGCTTGCTGCGCCATAAGCACACACCGAGCTGTTCGGTGTGTGCTTTTTTTGTTTTGCAGTAAGTTGAAAATAGCAGGTTTGGTAACTGTCTAGGTGCGTCTTATTCAGCACGCAGTGCAGTAGGGAAATTGTTCAGCATTAAATGCTTTATCGCTTCGTTTCATGCTTGAGCTCACTTCTCGCCCCCACGATCATTGCCTGAATTGGTTCCTGAGAAGTGCGATTACCAGTTCAGGGTCAGGAGCATTGTCATGTCGGATAACAATCTTGTTCGCTCATTTGTCGCAGTGCTGTACCATGTGGGTGAAGAGGTTCGCCCCGTCAAGGTTATCACCAGGAATGATCATTGGCTGCCGGGATATAATGGCCGACTGGTAACGGAGGGCGGAACGCGTTCGTTTCAAGTGAAAACCCTGGATTTTAGTTTTCAGGTGATCAGCCCGTACCGGGAGAAGATGCGGACTTATATTACCTGCGCAACTGATTTCGCTGGATTTAAAGACGACATACTTCTTTATGACGAACGTGACTATCCCTACCTCGCTTCAGACTTCTGGGAGAAGCCTGAGGACTTTGGTAAAAGTGCCCAATGGGATTTGATCTATACCGGCGAGGAGAGGGAGCATGCAGGCGAAATCCGTGCAGTATTCAAGCTGTGGAATGTAGCCCAGGCTAAGTTTGTGAGGCTTGTTCATTACTCGCCCTTTACATACTTGCAGTTAACGGCGAGTGAAAACGCCTCGCACTTTATGTTCAAGGCTGTCAAAGACGTAAAGTATCGCTAAGGTCGCAGCGAGTGGCCTTGCAGTTTCCTTCGGCCTCGGTTTGAGGGGCGCACGGTCCGGTAACACTGCCTGGGCGCGGGTCTTCACCCGCGCCCAGCTTTGTGTCAGAGGTAGTAAGCCTTCAGCGGCGGGAAGCCATTGAACTCCACAGCGCTGTAGCTGGTGGTATAGGCACCGGTCGACAGCCAGTACATACGGTCACCGATCGCCAGGTTCAGCGGCAGGCCATACTTGTAGTGCTCGTACATGATGTCGGCGCTGTCGCAGGTTGGGCCGGCGATGACCACTTCTTCCATCTCGCCCTTCTTCTCGGTCCAGATCGGGAACTTGATCGACTCGTCCATGGTTTCGATCAGGCCAGAGAATTTGCCCACATCGGTGTATACCCAGCGCTCGACGGCGGTGCGCGATTTTCGCGCGACCAGTACCACTTCGCTGACCAGGATGCCGGCGTTGGCGATCAGCGAACGGCCCGGCTCGAGGATGATTTCCGGCAGGTCGTCACCGAAGTCTTCCTTGAGGAAGCGGATGATCTCTTCTGCGTAGGTTTCCAGGCTGTTGGTACGGGTGATGTAGTTGGCCGGGAAGCCGCCACCCATGTTGATCAGCTTGAGGACGATGCCGTCTTCTTCCTTCAAGCGCTCGAAGATCACTTTGACCTTGGCGATAGCGGCGTCCCACACGCTGATATCGCGCTGCTGGGAGCCGACGTGGAAGGAGATGCCGTATGGCACCAGGCCCAGGTCGCGGGCGAGGATCAGCAGGTCCATGGCCATGTCGGTCTGGCAGCCGAATTTGCGCGACAGCGGCCAGTCGGCAGTGGTCGAACCCTCGGTGAGGATACGCACGTAAACCTTCGAACCCGGGGCGGCCTTGGCGATGTTGCGCAGGTCGGCTTCCGAATCGGTGGCGAACAGGCGCACGCCCTTCTCGAAGAAGTAGCGGATGTCCTTGGATTTCTTGATGGTGTTGCCGTAGCTGATGCGATCGGCGCTGACACCCTGGCCCATGACCTTGTCCAGCTCGTAGATCGAGGCGATGTCGAAGTTCGAGCCTTTGTCTTTGAGCAGGTCGATGATCTCCACGGCTGGGTTGGCCTTGACCGCGTAGTAGACCTTGGCGAACTCGAAACCGGCGCGCAGGTCGTCATAGGCCTGGCTGATCATCTGGGTGTCGATGAGTACGAACGGGGTTTCTTGCTTGTCGGCGAACGCCTTCATCTTCTGGAAGGTGTCGCGTGCGAAATAGTCTTCGACTTGGATCGACATGCTCAGGGACTCCATGGGCAAACTGAAAAAGAAAGTGGCTGCAAACTGAACGCCCTCCGTATCCCCACTTTGGTTCGCCTACTTCCCAAGGCATGTCGCCGAAAGCAAAAAGGTCAACCGTGCCCAGGTAGGGAGCTGCGGATGACCTTGCTGTCTCGTCGTCAGTACTTGAGCCGGATGGATCGTTTCCAGCATGGACGTTCGGCGCGCACTTTAGGGCGTGAACCAGGCAAGATCAACAGGCAATCCCGACGTGTTCGTCGTGGATCGACGAGCAGTCACTTGAATAACCGACTCGTATGACCGGCAGATGTTCCCTGAGGGCTTTGCAGCGTTAAATATTGTGGAATAGCGCGTTGGCTTGTTCACAGGCAAGCCCCTTCCCACCTGGCTCGCGGCGATCTGCCAATGTGCCTATAGCAGGGGAATGCAAGAGTGGGCTTAGCCACGAAAAGAGTCAGGCGGTCTCTCGGCGATCACCGCTTGATCTTGTGTAGGCAAGGGCCAAGTGTTCATATTTATGGCCACATAAAGCGCGCGGCTTTAGCGATGAAATTCGCCATAAATTTTTTGTTACCGAGGCCTTTGACAGACGTTTGGTCGGCTTGGCTAAACGTCGATTGCCGGCTTTGATGAGAAACATTACTATTCGCGACCTCATCTTGCCTCCCTGACGAGCTTGATCGTGTCCGGACATAAAGGCTTTCTCGACCATTACCATGAGCTGATCGGCACCTGGACGCGCAAGCTGCGCAATCGCCAGCAGGCCGAAGATCTCACCCATGATGCCTTTGTCCGGGTTCTGGAAAACCCGCGCGAGCAGGTCGAGCAGCCGCGTGCCTATTTGCACCAGACCGCGCGCAACATTGCCGTGGACGGCTTTCGCCGCGAGGATCGCCGCCAGGCCATGGCGCATGACGTGTTCGACGACGGCGCCGCTGCCAACGGCGACCCTGAGGCCTACGTGCATGCCCTGGAGCTGGCCGCTAGCGTCGAGCGCGCGTTGGCTGAACTGCCGCTCAATTGCCGGCGAGTATTCATCTGGCAGAAAATCGAGGGTCTGAGTCAGGCGGAGATTGCCGAGCGCATGGGTTTGACCAAGAACATGGTCGAAAAGTATATGATCCGCACGCTCCGACATCTGCGTGAGCACCTGGATGTGTCGACCAGATGAGTCAGGAGGCCCTTTCGATGAAACAGCACGGCGCTGATCCGGTAGCCGAGCAGGCGGCGCAATGGTTCGCCCGCGTGCAGGATGCGCAGCACGACGCCGGCCTGCAGGCGCAACTGCGCCAGTGGCTCGAGGCTGACCCGCGTCACCGTGCCGAGTACGAGTTGCTTGGTCAGTTGTGGCTGGCCGCTGACCTGATTCCCGGTCAACGCCTGGAGGCCCTGTGCCAGCCCGACCCGGTTCGCCAGCTGCCGCGGCGGCGCTTGTTGCGCCTGGCGTTGGCTGCCAGCGTGGCGGTGGTGGCGCTGGGGCTGGGCTGGAGCGGCTGGCACTACCAACGGCTCAATACCCACGAGCATTACCAGACCGCATTGGGTGAGCGGCGCCAGCTCGAGCTGCCGGATGGTTCGCGCTTGGAGCTCAATGGCAGCACGCACTTGAAGGTCGAGTTCAGCCCAGCTGAGCGCCACGTGGTACTGGACGCTGGTGAGGCTATGTTCACCGTAGCTCATGACACTGCCCGGCCGTTTGTGGTGCAGACCAGCCAAGGCAGCGTCACCGTCACCGGCACCCGCTTCGACGTACGCCTGGATCCACAGCGCACAAGGGTCGCGGTGGAGCAGGGCTCGGTGCGCGTGCAGGGTACAGGCCAGTCACTGGCCCTGCTCTCGGCCGGCCAAGGTTCGCACATCGATGCCCAGGGTTCGGTCGCCGCGCCATATCCGATCGACGCTGGCGCACTGACTGCTTGGCGCCAAGGCAAGCTGGTGTTCGACAACGCCACCTTGGCGCAGGTGGTCAGCGAGGTGTCCCGTTATCGCGCCCAGCCGTTGCGGGTAACCCCTGGCAAAGTGGCCAATCTGCGTCTCTCCAGTACCTTCAGCATTGACGATCCCGACGCTCTGCTGCGGGCCTTGCCGAGTATTCTGCCGGTGGCCATCAAGACCCATGACGATGGCTCCAGTGAAATAATCGCAAAATAGATTCAGGTTTTTTTTCGCCCGTTCGTCTTCCCCGCCAGCTGCAACTGCCAAGCATTTACATTTGCGTGCAGTTGGCGTTTGTCCCGACATTCAGGATCATTCGACGACGTGAAAAACAATAAGCCCAAGCTTCGCTCCCTGGCCTTGGCCCTGGCGGTCAGTGCCGCCTCTGCCCACACCTATGCCGAGCAGGCGCCTGCTGCCATCCAGATCCAAGCCCAGCCGCTGTCTTCGGCCCTGGCCCAGCTCGGCCAGCAGACCAACCTGCAGTTGTTCTTCAGCCCGGAGCTGGTAGCCGG
Organism: Pseudomonas sp. Je.1.5.c; assembly: GCF_051129895.1. Classification (NCBI taxonomy): domain Bacteria; kingdom Pseudomonadati; phylum Pseudomonadota; class Gammaproteobacteria; order Pseudomonadales; family Pseudomonadaceae; genus Pseudomonas; species Pseudomonas sp. Je.1.5.c. Next base: position 8,312 of record NZ_JBCPSP010000012.1, on the reverse strand, counting down.
CAAGCAGGCCCCGGCCGTGTCCGGCAGCCTGGCGCCCGAGCAGGCCCTGCAACAATTGCTGCAGGGCAGTGGCCTGACCTACGAAATTTCCCAGGACACCGTGGTGGTCAAACCGGCGCAGGGCGCGGGCACCCTCACCACCGGCAGCCTGGAGCTGGCGCCTACTGATGTGAAGGTGGTCGGCGACTGGCTGGGCGATGCCCAGCAAAGCGTGGTGCAGAATCACCCCGGCGCGCGCACCGTGGTGCGCCGTGAAGCGATGGTCGAAGAGGGCGCGATGAACGTGCGCGATGTACTGCGCGGCATCCCCGGTGTGCAGGTGCAGGATTCCAACGGCACGGGCGGCAGCGACTTGTCGCTGAACGTCGGCGTGCGCGGCCTGACCTCGCGCCTTTCGCCGCGCTCGACCGTGTTGATCGACGGCATCCCCGCAGCCTTTGCCCCCTATGGTCAGCCGCAGCTGTCGATGGCGCCGATTTCCTCGGGCAACCTCGACAGCATCGACGTCGTGCGCGGTGCAGGCTCGGTGCGCTACGGCCCGCAGAACGTCGGCGGGGTGATCAACTTCGTTACCCGGGCAATCCCGCAGAAGGCCAGTGCCGAGTTGTCCACCACCCTGGAAACCTCCCGCCATGGCGGCTGGAAACACACCGAATCGGCGTTCGTTGGCGGCACCGCCGACAATGGCATGGGGGTGGCCTTGCTGTACACCGGGGTCAACGGCAATGGCTATCGCAGCAGCAACAATGGCAACGACATCGACGACGTCATCCTCAAGACCCATTGGGCGCCGACCGACAGCGACGAGTTCTGGCTCAACTTTCACTACTACGACGGCCGCGCCGACATGCCCGGTGGTTTGACCCAGGCGCAGTTCGACAGTGATCCGTACCAGTCGGTGCGGGACTACGACTATTTTGCTGGCCGGCGCAAAGATGTCTCGTTCAAATGGCAGCGGCAGATCGATGACGCCACCCAGTTCGAAGTGCTGACCTACTACACCGACAGCTTCCGCGGCAGCGCCATCGCTTCGCGTGACCAGAAAACCTTGTCGTCGTATCCGCGCAACTACCACACCTTCGCGATCGAGCCGCGCGTGTCGCGGATCTTCTTCGCCGGCCCAACGACCCAGGAAGTCAGCGTCGGTTATCGCTACCTGAAAGAAGCCATGCGTGAGCAGTCGACCCGCCTGGAACTGATCGACAATGTGCCGACGCCTACGCCTACCTCCGATGGCCATGTATTCCAGGACCGTAGCGGTGGCACCGAGGCCAGCGCCTACTACATCGACGACAAGATCGATGTGGGCAACTGGACCATCACCCCTGGCATCCGCTTCGAGCACATCAACACCGACTGGCGTGATCGCCCGGTGCTCGGCGCCAACGGCAAACCGGTGCCAGAGAAGAATCGCAGCATTACCAGTAACGAGCCGCTGCCGGCACTGAGCGTGATGTACCACCTCTCCGATGCGTGGAAAGTGTTCGCCAACTACGAGACCTCGTTCGGCAGCCTGCAGTACTTCCAGCTCGGCCAGGGTGGCACTGGCAACAGCACCGCCAATGGCCTGGAACCCGAGAAGGCCAAAACCTACGAAATCGGTACTCGCTATGACAACGGCAACTTTGCCGGTGAGCTGACCGCGTTCTACATCGACTTCGACGATGAGCTGCAGTACATCAGCAATGACGTTGGCTGGACCAACCTCGGCGCGACCAAGCACCAGGGGATCGAGGCATCGGTGCGCTATGAGCTGGCCGGCCTGGATCCACGCCTGGAAGGCCTGTCGGCCAATGCTGGCTTCACTTATACCCGCGCCACTTATGAAGGCGAGATTCCCGGATTCAAGGGACGCGACTTGCCGTTCTACTCGCGCCAGGTGGCTACTGCCGGACTGCGTTACCAGGTCAATCGCTGGACCTGGAATCTGGACGCTTTCGCCCAATCCAAGCAGCGTGCGCCGGGCACCGGCATCAACAACGACGGTAGCTTCAACGGCGACTACATCACCGAGCCGAGTGCCGATGGACAGTATGGCGACATTCCTGGCTACGTAACCTGGCATGCCCGCGGTGGTTATGACTTTGGGCCGCAGATGTCCAATTTGAAGTTGGCAGCCGGGGTCAAGAACCTGTTCGACAAGCAGTACTACACCCGCTCCAGCGACAACAACTCGGGGTTGTATCTGGGCGAGCCGCGTACATTCTATGTGCAGGCTAGCGTCGGGTTCTGACATAGGCGGCGCACTTTTCGCGGGCAAGTCGCAGCGGCGAAGAGGCCGGTGAGCAGGGCGCTTCTCTACTGACTATCGCGGCCTTGGTTGCCCATCGAAGCTGCTTTTTGGGGGAGCCTGCTCGTCAGTAGTGCCAAGCAGACACTGATTGCGATCATGGGCATTGCCCAGCGATTGGCAATCGGATGCAACGGCCCCGCTTTTCTGACACAGCCTTTGCTCCATGCCCGTCAGTTTCCGGCAGTCCTGCGCTTGCCACTGCAGGCTTGAGGCCTGCTTGGATTGTACGTTGAATTCCGCTTCGGCTGTCATGCAGGCGAAGATGCAGCAGGCAATGATCGACTTTTTCATGGCGCGGTCCGGGTAACATCGGTGATCGCCGATGATGCCCGGACGCACGGCTTGTATAAGTCAGCCTGCTCCTAGGTTATTGAGCGAACGGTCTTAAGAAGCCACCGCTTCTGCAGGTGAAACGATGCTGGTCTTGGCCCCGCGCGAGCGTCCCGAGCTCAAGTAGGCAGCAATCGACTCCTGGGTGACCTCGCCGAGGAACACCTGCTCGGCATCCAGCACCGGCAGCCAGGCCCGGTTGAACTCGTACATCCGCGACAACAGGATACGCAGGTGCTCATCGTGCGATGCGGTAGCGTTGAACTGGCGCAGGAAGTCGCCACAGGTGCCTTGCTGGCGATGCATGTCACGCCGGCGCACATAGCCCAGCGCTTTGTTACCGGCATCGGTGACCACCACATAGCGCCGGTCATGCTCGTCCAACAGCTCCAGGGCATCGCTGACCGGCGTCTCGGGGCTGACCGAGGGCGCGTTGTCCGCCGCGTCTTCTGCCCGCACCAGCAGCAGGCGCTTGAGGGTGCTGTCCTGACCTACGAAGTTGCTGACGAAATCATCCACCGGATGGGCCAGCAGGGTGTCCGGATGATCGAGCTGCAACAGCTTGCCGGCGCGGAAGATGGCGATCTTGTCGCCCAGCTTGATCGCCTCGTCGATGTCGTGGCTGACCATGATCACGGTCTTGTTCAGTGCTCGTTGCATCTCGAAGAATTCGTTCTGGATCATCTCTCGGTTGATCGGGTCGACCGCGCCGAACGGTTCGTCCATCAGCAGCACCGGCGCTTCGGCAGCCAGTGCGCGAATCACACCAATACGCTGCTGCTGGCCGCCGGACAGTTCCCGCGGATAGCGTTGCAGGTACTGCTTGGGCTCGAGCTTGATCATGCTCATCAGCTCGCGGGCGCGCTCGTGGCATTTTTGCTTGTCCCAGCCGAGCAAGCGCGGCACCACGGTGATGTTCTCCTCGATGGTCATGTTGGGGAACAGACCGATCTGCTGGATCACGTAGCCGATGTGCCGGCGCAAGGTCACTTCGTCCAGACCGGTGGTGTCCTCGCCATTGATGAACACCTGGCCGGAGGTCGGCGTAATCAAGCGGTTGATCATCTTCAGGGTGGTGCTCTTGCCGCAGCCCGAGGGGCCGAGGAATACGCAGATTTCGCCTTCGTTGACGGTCAGGCTTACCGAGTCGACGGCTTTGACGTCCTTGCCGTTGACGTTGAAGGTCTTGCTGAGGTTCTTGAGTTCGATCATGAGCGCAGTCCTTCTGGAGTCAGGGCACGTTGCAGGGTTTGCAGGAGCAGGTCGGCGATGATCGCCAGCAGGCTGACCAGCACGGCGCCGACCAGCAGCATCGACATGTCGCTGCGGCTGATGGAAGTGAGGATGAGCACGCCCAGGCCGCCAGCACCGATGGTTGCGGCGATGGTCATGACGCCGATGTTCATCACCACGGCGGTACGCACGCCAGCGAGAATCACCGGCACCGCGATGGGCAGCTCGACCATGCGCAGGCGTTGGCCGAAGGTCATGCCAATACCGCGTGCGGCTTCACGGATGCCCGGCTCGACGTTGGTCAGCGCCAGGTAGGTGTTGCGCAGGATCGGCAGCAGTGAATAAAGGAACACCGCGGTGATCGCTGGCAGCGGGCCGAGCCCCTGGCCGAACTTGGAGTAGAACGGCAGCAGCAGGCCGAACAGGGCGATCGAGGGGATGGTCAGCAGCACAGTGGCGCTGGCTTGCAGCGGGCCGGCAACGACCGGGAAGCGGGTCATCAGGATGCCCAGTGGCACGCCGACGAGAATGGCCAGGCTGACCGCGATGCCGACCAGCATGATGTGCTGCCAGGTCAGCTGCAGCACCTGGGCCCAGTCGAGGTGGGCGAACGTGTCGAGCAAGCTCATGGCTGGACCTCCTTGAGGGGGTGCTCACGCAGGAATGCGGCGGCGACGGCGGTGGGGTTCTGGTGGTCGACGTCGACCTTGGCGTTGAGCTGACGCATGGTCTCGTCGTCGAGCTGCTCGGCCAGCGGCTTGAGCAGGGCGACCAGTTGCGGGTTGGCGTCGAGCACTGCCTTGCGTACCACCGGCGCTGCGGTGTAGTCGGGGAAGTAGTGCTTGTCGTCTTCGAGCAGCTTGAGGTTGAACGCGCTCAGGCGCCCGTCGGTGGTGTAGACCAGGCCGGCGAACACCTGGTTGTTGTGCATGGCGGTGTAGACCAGGCCGGCGTCCATCTGGCGGATGTTGGCGCGGCCAACTTGCAGGTCGTACATCTCTTTGAGGCCGACCAGGCCGTCTGGGCGGTTGGCGAACTCGGTGTCCAGGGCCACCAGGTGATTACGCTGGTGTTCGTCACGCAGCACCTGGTTGAGGTCGCTGATCGAGTTGATCTGCGGGTAGGCCTCGGCGATCTGTTTGGGCAAGCCCAGGGCATAGGTGTTGCTGAATTTCGACGGGGCCAGCCAGATCAGGTCTTTCTTTGCGTCCAGCTCCTTGACCTTGGCATAGGTGGCCTCGGCGCTGGGCATGCGCTCGTCGATGTGGTTGTAGGACACCAGCGACACCCCGGTGTATTCCCACATCAGGTCGAGCTGGCCGGTTTCCTGCGCCTGGCGAGCGATGCTGCTGCCAAGGCCAGTGGTCACGCGCACATCGAAGCCGTTGGCGCGCAGGTATTGGGCGGTGATTTCAGCGAGCACGGTCTGTTCGGTGAACACCCGCGCGCCGATGCGTACCAGCGGTTTGTCCGCCGCCTGGGCAAATCCTGCGAACAGCAGGGCCGCGCCCAGCAGCAAGGCGATTGTCTTGTTCATACGTTCCCTCTTGTTATTGGGCCAGGCCACGTTCCAGCCAGCGCTTGCTGGAGAAACTCACCGCGGCATCCAGCACCAGTGCCAGCAACGCGGTACAGGCAGCGCCGAGCAGCAGTTGTGGCTGGTTGTTCAGGGCGATGCCGGGGAAAATCAGGCTGCCCAGGCTGTTGGCGCCGATCAGGAAGGCCAGGGGGGCGGTGCCGACGTTCAGCGCCAGGGCCACGCGCACACCGCCGACGATGATCGGCACGGCATTGGGCAGTTCAACCTGCCAGAGTTGCTGGCGCGGGGTCATGCCGATGCCGGTAGCGGCTTCCTTGAGCGAGGCGGGGACGTTTTTCAGGCCTTCGTAGGTGTTGCGCACGATAGGCAGGAGGGAGGCGAGGAACAGCGCGAAGATCGCAGGACCTGCGCCGATGCCCAGGATACTCAGGGCGATGGCCAGAACGGCCAGGGGGGGAATGGTGTTGCCAACGTTGAAGAACTGCATGAAGCGCTCGGCTTTGTCGACCCGGTGCGGTCGACTCAACGCAATGCCAGCGGGGATGCCCACGGCCAACGCCGCCGCCATCGAAGCCAGCACCAGCACCAGGTGCGCTTGCAGGTAAAACCATAGATCGTCGCGATAGCGCGCGATCGTATCGAGGCCGATCCAGTGGATCAGCAGGGCCAGGATGACGAGCACGGTGGCGCATCCCAACAGCCCTTTTCCGTAGCGTGTAGCCACAGGCGGACTCCTTGTGTTGTCGGCGAGCACACTCTTTTTTTGGCCGGCCATACCTGGCAGCGAGTGGTGTGTTCGCGAGTAGCAGCGTGAAGCAACCGAAGGCTGCGATCAGGCCATGAGCCGAACCCCGTCGGGCCCGAAAATGCTGATGAAGCCAGTCCCCAACCAGCGGCGGTTACCGGGGAGTGGACGTCTCCGTAGCCGTAAAGGTTCCCATCTACAGCGGCATTTGGCCAGCGTTAATCACTGGGTAGCATGCTTATTGGCAGGATAAAGCAGCGGCTTTGTGCGTTACAGGCGTTGAAATAACTGCCCTGTAGCCATTGGTCATGAAAAACCTGGGCGATTAAATTATTTTGTGTCGCAGATATTGGGGTTCTGCCTGTTGCGGCCTCTTCGCGGGCAAGCCCGCTCCCACAGGTTTGGTGGTAATCCCGGTAAGAGCAGGCTGGCGCGCGCAGAGGCTGGAGCAGACCACACATCATTTTTGCCGGACCGCCAGACACCCCGGCTTTGGTCCTTGGCCGACTTCAGGTATGATATCGCCCCTTTTTTCAATCCCCAGTCAGGCGATTTCCCATGACCAACCAGGCCGCCGAAGTCGCGAAACGCCGCACTTTCGCAATCATTTCCCACCCCGACGCCGGTAAGACCACCATCACCGAGAAGCTCCTGCTGATGGGCAAGGCCATTGCCGTCGCTGGTACCGTGAAGTCGCGTAAGTCCGACCGCCACGCCACCTCCGACTGGATGGAAATGGAGAAGCAGCGCGGCATCTCCATCACCACCTCGGTGATGCAGTTCCCCTATCGCGAGCACATGATCAACCTGCTCGACACCCCCGGCCACGAAGACTTCTCCGAAGACACCTACCGCACCCTGACCGCAGTCGACTCGGCGCTGATGGTGCTCGACGGCGGTAAAGGCGTAGAGCCGCGGACCATCGCCCTGATGGACGTCTGCCGTCTGCGGGATACGCCGATCGTCAGCTTCATCAACAAACTCGACCGCGATATCCGCGACCCGATCGAGCTGCTCGACGAGATCGAAGCGGTACTCAAGATCAAGGCCGCGCCGATCACCTGGCCGATTGGTTGCTACCGCGACTTCAAGGGTGTCTATCACCTGGCAGGCGACTACATCATCGTCTACACCCCAGGCCATGGCCACGAGCGTACCGAGGTCAAGATCATCGAGAAGCTCGACTCCGACGAAGCCCGCGCGCATCTGGGCGATGAGTACGAGCGCTTCCTCGAACAACTGGAGCTGGTGCAGGGCGCCTGCCATGAGTTCGACCAGGACGAGTTCATCAACGGTCAGCTGACGCCGGTGTTCTTCGGTACCGCCTTGGGCAACTTCGGCGTCGACCATGTGCTTGACGCCGTGGTCGATTGGGCGCCGCGTCCGTTGGCCCGTGTCGCCCATGAGCGGACCGTAGAGCCCGTGGAAGAGAAGTTCAGCGGTTTCGTGTTCAAGATTCAGGCGAACATGGACCCGAAACACCGCGACCGCATCGCCTTCATGCGGATCTGCTCGGGCAAGTACGAGAAGGGCATGAAGATGCGTCATGTGCGCACCGGCAAGGACGTGCGCATCGGCGACGCCCTGACCTTCTTCTCCTCCGAGCGTGAGCAGTTGGAAGAGGCCTACGCCGGTGACATCATCGGCCTGCACAACCACGGCACGATCCAGATCGGCGATACCTTCAGCGAAGGCGAGAACCTGGGCTTCACCGGTATTCCGCACTTCGCCCCGGAGCTGTTCCGCCGGGTACGCCTGAAGGATCCGCTCAAGTCCAAGCAGCTGCGCCAGGGTCTGCAGCAGTTGGCCGAAGAGGGCGCCACCCAGGTGTTCTTCCCGCTGCGCAGCAACGACATCATCCTCGGCGCGGTCGGTGTGCTGCAGTTCGATGTGGTCGCCAGCCGTTTGAAGGAAGAGTACAAGGTCGAATGCGCCTACGAGCCGATCACGGTTTGGTCGGCGCGTTGGATCAGCTGCGATGACAAGAAGAAGTTCGAGGAATTCGAGAACAAGGCGGTGGAAAACCTGGCGGTGGATGGCGGTGGTCACCTGACCTACCTGGCGCCGACCCGGGTCAACCTGGCGCTGATGGAAGAGCGCTGGCCGGATGTGAAATTCCGCGCGACTCGCGAACACCACTGACAGCCGGACCCGTGGGAGCGGGCTTGCCC